>NZ_SOFV01000006.1:0-1790 GCF_004402465.1 Cryobacterium sp. TMT2-14
TGCTGTGCTCCTTAGAAAGGAGGTGATCCAGCCGCACCTTCCGGTACGGCTACCTTGTTACGACTTAGTCCTAATCACCGATCCCACCTTCGACAGCTCCTCCCCTTGCGGGTTAGGCCACTGGCTTCGGGTGTTACCGACTTTCATGACTTGACGGGCGGTGTGTACAAGGCCCGGGAACGTATTCACCGCAGCGTTGCTGATCTGCGATTACTAGCGACTCCGACTTCATGAGGTCGAGTTGCAGACCTCAATCCGAACTGAGACCGGCTTTTTGGGATTCGCTCCACCTTGCGGTATTGCAGCCCTTTGTACCGGCCATTGTAGCATGCGTGAAGCCCAAGACATAAGGGGCATGATGATTTGACGTCATCCCCACCTTCCTCCGAGTTGACCCCGGCAGTATCCCATGAGTTCCCACCATTACGTGCTGGCAACATAGGACGAGGGTTGCGCTCGTTGCGGGACTTAACCCAACATCTCACGACACGAGCTGACGACAACCATGCACCACCTGTATAGAGACCTTGCGGGGCGACTGTTTCCAACCGTTTCCTCTATATGTCAAGCCTTGGTAAGGTTCTTCGCGTTGCATCGAATTAATCCGCATGCTCCGCCGCTTGTGCGGGCCCCCGTCAATTCCTTTGAGTTTTAGCCTTGCGGCCGTACTCCCCAGGCGGGGAACTTAATGCGTTAGCTGCGACACGGAGACCGTGGAATGGTCCCCACATCTAGTTCCCAACGTTTACGGCATGGACTACCAGGGTATCTAATCCTGTTCGCTCCCCATGCTTTCGCTCCTCAGCGTCAGTTACGGCCCAGAGATCTGCCTTCGCCATTGGTGTTCCTCCTGATATCTGCGCATTCCACCGCTACACCAGGAATTCCAATCTCCCCTACCGCACTCTAGTCTGCCCGTACCCACTGCAGGCCCGAGGTTGAGCCTCGGGTTTTCACAGCAGACGCGACAAACCGCCTACGAGCTCTTTACGCCCAATAATTCCGGACAACGCTTGCACCCTACGTATTACCGCGGCTGCTGGCACGTAGTTAGCCGGTGCTTTTTCTGCAGGTACCGTCACTTTTACGCTTCTTCCCTACTAAAAGAGGTTTACAACCCGAAGGCCGTCGTCCCTCACGCGGCGTTGCTGCATCAGGCTTTCGCCCATTGTGCAATATTCCCCACTGCTGCCTCCCGTAGGAGTCTGGGCCGTGTCTCAGTCCCAGTGTGGCCGGTCACCCTCTCAGGCCGGCTACCCGTCGTCGCCTTGGTGAGCCATTACCTCACCAACTAGCTGATAGGCCGCGAGCTCATCCTTGACCAAAATTCTTTCCACCCCAGAAGATGCCTTCCAAGGTCGTATCCGGTATTAGACGTCGTTTCCAACGCTTATCCCAGAGTCAAGGGCAGATTGCTCACGTGTTACTCACCCGTTCGCCACTGATCAGAGAAGCAAGCTCCTCATCACCGTTCGACTTGCATGTGTTAAGCACGCCGCCAGCGTTCGTCCTGAGCCAGGATCAAACTCTCCGTAAATGTTTGACTGCACGACCACCGAAGTGACCGGCACATCTAGTGCAGAAAGCCACCGGAATAGGCGAACAATCTGCAAGTTTGAAACTGACAGAACAAATCATTACTGACTTGCTTTGTTGTTTAAATGTTTTCCAAAGGAATCTCTTCCGCGGTACCCCCTAGAAAGGAGCCCTACGGCCGAGGTTTTTGGCATTTGACATTGTGCACGCTGTTGAGTTCTCAAGGATCGGACGCACTCGACTTCAAACCCCAC
>NZ_SOFV01000021.1:0-2999 GCF_004402465.1 Cryobacterium sp. TMT2-14
CAAGGAGCACACCGGCCTGGGTCTGCTGCTGATCACGCACTACACCCGCATCCTGCGCTACATCAAGCCGGACTTCGTGCACGTCTTCGTCGACGGCCGCATCGCCGAACAGGGCGGCCCCGAACTCGCCGACCGCCTCGAAGACGAGGGCTACGATCGCTTCCAGAGCGCCGACGTCGCCCGATGAGCCTCGGGACAACCGCACTGCAGTCGGCGGAATCGATCCTGGGCGCGGCGCGGTTCGATGCCGTCCAGGAGGCCCTCAAGGATGTGATCGACCCGGAACTCGGCATCAACATCGTCGACCTCGGCCTGATCTACGATCTGGGCTGGGACGATGAAAACGATGCCCTGATCATTCACATGACCCTGACCTCGGCCGGCTGCCCGTTGACCGAGGTGCTCGAGCAGGAGATCGGCGTCAACCTGGACGGCATCGTCGACCAGTTCCGCATCAACTGGGTCTGGATGCCGCCGTGGGGCATCGACAAGATCACCGACGACGGCCGGGAGATGATGAGCGCTCTTGGATTCAACATCTAGCCAGCCCGTTGCCCCGATTCGGCTGAGTCTGACCGGGGCGTGCCGATGACCTATGTGATCGCCCTGCCCTGCGTCGACGTGAAGGACCGTGCCTGCGTCGACGAGTGCCCGGTCGACTGCATCTACGAGGGTGAGCGCTCGCTCTACATCCACCCCGACGAATGCATCGACTGCGGCGCCTGCGAGCCGGTCTGCCCGGTCGAGGCCATCTACTACGAGGACGACGTGCCCGAGAAGTGGGCCGAGTACTACAAGGCCAATGTCGAGTTCTTCGACGACATCGGCTCGCCCGGCGGGGCGGCGAAATCCGGCGTGTTCCAGAAGGACCACCCGATCATCGCCGCCCTGCCCCCGCAGGTGCGGCCCTGATCCTGCCGCGATCCTGAGCGCACCGCCGTGCCGGCTACGAGCGGATGCGGCGGTGCACCGACTGCGGCTTGAGGTAGACGTGCAGACCCTCCAGGCCGAATTCGACGCCGAGCCCTGAGCCATGCCGCGCCGCGAACGGGGCGGCATGGTTTGCGGCGAAGAATTTTATCCCGATCGAGCCCGTGTCCACCCGCGAAGCCACCGCGAGGGCGGCATCCTCGTCTGCGGAGAAGACCGTTCCTCCGAGGCCGAAATCCGTGTTGTTGGCGATCCCGATGGCCTCCTCGAGGCGGTCGAGGCGCAAAATCGACAGCACCGGCCCGAAGACTTCCTCCCGGGCGATCCGCATGCCGGGCGTCACGTCGGCGAACACGGTCGGCGTGACGGAGAAGCCCCGGTCGAACCCGCTGGGCACGTCGCCGCCGGTCGTGGCGCGGGCACCCTCCGCCAGGCCCGACCGGATGTAACCAAGCACCGTGTCCCCCTGCGCGGCGGTCGCGCTCGGCCCGAACACGGTTGCCGGATCCATCGGGTCTCAGATCGCGACGGGGTCGATCACCGGGGTGGTTTGCGGGCGCGGGCGGCGGGCTGCAGCGCCGAGGGGGGAGTTGCGCGATTCCGGCCTGGCTGCGCTCGGCCGTGCCGAACAGGATCGGCAGGTTGCGTTCGAGCTGGTGGGCGCGGCTGGTCGGCAGCACGATGCCGAGCCCGCCGACGACGCGGCCGTCAGCCTGGAAGTCCGGAACCGCCAGGGAGCAGGAGCCGAGGCGAACCTCCTCCGAGGCGAGCGCGAACCCCTGCACGCGGATCTTCTCGATCTCCCGGCGGAGCTGCTCGTGGTCGGTCTTCGTGAAGGCGGTGCGGGCGATCAGCGTGCCGCCGAGCACGGCGTCCTGCACCCAGTCCTCCTCGAATGCCAGGATGGCGCGCCCCATGGCGGTGGCGTGCATGGGCAGCCGGCCGCCGACCCGGGGGGCCTGCTGCACGCGCCGGGTGCCGTAGACGCGGTCGATGTAAAGCACGTCGGCCCCGTCGCGGATGGCCAGATGCGCGGTCTCCTGGGTGAGGCCGGAGAGGTCCTGCAGGTAGGGGGCGGGCCACGTCGCGCAGCTGCCGCCCCGCGTGCTGGCCGAGTTCCCAGAGGCGCAGGCCGATCTGGTTGCGGCCGCGGGCATCCCGCTGCACGGCGCCCCACTCTTCGAGCTCGCCGAGCAGGCGGCGCACGGTGCTCTGTGGCAGCCCGCTCTCGGCGCAGATCTCGGAGAGCGACCGCGGTGCGGCGGGGTGCGGCACCCCCGTTCTGTTACCCCCTGAAGTCCCCCCACGTGCGACAGATTGCGTTTCGGATAACGTGGAGGGTGTGACCCACACCGCCCGCGACCTCGGAATCTCCGCCACCCCAGCCGCCCGGCCCGGGCTGCACGCCTGGCGGAACGCCGTGTTCGCACTCTTCTTCATTGCCGGACTCGCACTGGCCACCTGGATGTCCCGCATCCCGGCCGTGCGAGACGGCCTCGAGCTCTCGACCGCGCAGGTGGGCATTGTCATCTTCGGCCTCTCGGCCGGGTCGGTGATCGGCCTGGTGGCGGCGGTCGGGCTGCTCGCCCGCCTCGGCGCCCGGCGCGCCGTGGTGCTCGGCGTCGCGATCTCCTCGGTCGGGCTCATCACGGCCGGGGTCGGCACGAGCCTGCTGGGGTCCACCGAGCTGGTCTTCGCCGGGCTGGCCCTGGTCGGTTTCGGGATGGGATCGGTCGACGTCATGATGAACGTCGAGGGGGCAGCGGTTGAGCGGGCGATCGGCAAGACGCTGATGCCGCTGATGCACGCCTGCTTCAGCCTCGGCACCGTGGTCGGCGCACTGGCGGGCGCGGGGGCATCCTTCGTTTCGTTGCCGGTGTCCTGGCACCTGGCCGGGGTTGCGCTTCTCGTGCTCGCCACGGCCGTCGCCGGGGTGCGGTATCTCCCGGTGCGAGCGGAGCTCGGCGACGAGCCGGCGACGGCGTCGGCGTCGGGCGCGGAGCCGGGCGTCGCGCCGGGAACGGCGGAGGCCGGGCCGCGCCCTGCGCCGCCGTGGCGGGAGCGCCTGC
>NZ_SOFV01000038.1:0-3487 GCF_004402465.1 Cryobacterium sp. TMT2-14
CTTAATCGATTCAAACTCATGTGATTTCAAATTTCTAAGAGCAAACGGTGAATGCCTTGGCATGTAGAGCCGAAGAAGGACGTAGTAATCTGCGATAAGCCTCGGGGAGTTGATAAACGAACTGTGATCCGAGGATTTCCGAATGGGGAAACCCCGCCAGGCCCTTTGGGTGACCTGGTGACTCCCGCCTGAATATATAGGGCGGGTAGAGGGAACGTGGGGAAGTGAAACATCTCAGTACCCACAGGAAGAGAAAACAATAGTGATTCCGTTAGTAGTGGCGAGCGAAACCGGATGAGGCTAAACCGATCATGTGTGATAGCCGGCAGGCGTTGCATGGTCGGGGTTGCGGGACTTTTCTGCTGATTCTGCCGAACAGTGAGGGTTAGAGCGTTGTATAGACGAACAGGATTGAAAGCCTGGTCATAGAGGGTGCGAACCCCGTAGTCGAAATGCAGCAATCGCCCGAAGAGTATCCCAAGTAGCACGGGGCCCGAGAAATCCCGTGTGAATCCGTCAGGACCACCTGATAAGCCTAAATACTCCTACATGACCGATAGTGAACAAGTACCGTGAGGGAAAGGTGAAAAGTACCCCGGGAGGGGAGTGAAATAGTACCTGAAACCGTTTGCTTACAAACCGTTGGAGCCAGGCTGTGCCATTCGTGGTGCGGATTTCTGGTGACAGCGTGCCTTTTGAAGAATGAGCCTGCGAGTTAGTGATATGTGGCGAGCTTAACCCGAGAGGGGAATGCGTAGCGAAAGCGAGTCTGAATAGGGCGATTCAGTCGCATGTCCTAGACCCGAAGCGAAGTGATCTATCCATGGCCAGGTTGAAGCGACGGTAAGACGTCGTGGAGGACCGAACCCACTTCAGTTGAAAATGGAGGGGATGAGCTGTGGATAGGGGTGAAAGGCCAATCAAACTTCGTGATAGCTGGTTCTCTCCGAAATGCATTTAGGTGCAGCGTTGCGTGTTTCTTGCCGGAGGTAGAGCTACTGGATGGCCGATGGGGCCTAAAAGCTTACTGACGTCAGCCAAACTCCGAATGCCGGTAAGTGAGAGCGCAGCAGTGAGACGGTGGGGGATAAGCTTCATCGTCGAGAGGGAAACAACCCAGACCACCAACTAAGGTCCCAAAGCGCGTGCTAAGTGGGAAAGGATGTGGAGTTGCACAGACAACCAGGAGGTTGGCTTAGAAGCAGCCACCCTTGAAAGAGTGCGTAATAGCTCACTGGTCAAGTGATTCCGCGCCGACAATGTAACGGGGCTCAAGCACGCCACCGAAGTTGTGGCATTGATATTTTTGGTAAGCCGCACCCTTGTGGTGTTGGTTCAGCCGTGTTGATGGGTAGGAGAGCGTCGTGTGGCCAGCGAAGCGGCGGTGTAAACCAGCCGTGGAGGCTACACGAGTGAGAATGCAGGCATGAGTAGCGAAAGACGGGTGAGAAACCCGTCCTCCGAAAGATCAAGGTTTCCAGGGCCAGGCTAATCCGCCCTGGGTAAGTCGGGACCTAAGGCGAGGCCGACAGGCGTAGTCGATGGACAACGGGTTTATATTCCCGTACTGGCGAAAAACCGCCCAAACTAATCCAGTAATGCTAAGCATCTGAATCCTCTAGATGGATCCCTTCGGGGTGAAGCGTGGGGCCTAGCGTGCGACCCTATGCTGGTGCGGTTAGCGTATTAACAGGTGTGACGCAGGAAGGTAGCTGAGCCGGGCGATGGTTGTCCCGGTCTAAGGATGTAGGCCGAGAGATAGGCAAATCCGTCTCTCATGAAGGTTGAGACCCGATGGGTAGTCCTCACGGACGAAATCAGTGATCCTATGCTGCCAAGAAAAGCATCGACGCGAGGTTTTAGTCACCCGTACCCCAAACCGACTCAGGTGATCAGGTAGAGAATACTAAGGAGATCGAGAGAATCGTGGTTAAGGAACTCGGCAAAATGCCCCCGTAACTTCGGGAGAAGGGGGGCCTGAGGCGTGAAGGGATTTACTTCTGGAGCGTTCGAAGGCCGCAGAGACCAGTGGGAAGCGACTGTTTACTAAAAACACAGGTCCGTGCCAAGTCGCAAGACGATGTATACGGACTGACGCCTGCCCGGTGCTGGAAGGTTAAGAGGAACGGTTAGCCGCAAGGCGAAGCTGAGAATTTAAGCCCCAGTAAACGGCGGTGGTAACTATAACCATCCTAAGGTAGCGAAATTCCTTGTCGGGTAAGTTCCGACCTGCACGAATGGCGTAACGACTTCCCAGCTGTCTCAACCGCGAACTCGGCGAAATTGCATTACGAGTAAAGATGCTCGTTACGCGCAGCAGGACGGAAAGACCCCGTGACCTTTACTACAGCTTGGTATTGGTGTTCGGTGTGGCTTGTGTAGGATAGGTGGGAGACTGTGAAGCTTGGACGCTAGTTCAGGTGGAGTCAACGTTGAAATACCACTCTGGTCATATTGGATATCTAACTTCGAACCGTGATCCGGTTCAGGGACAGTGCCTGGTGGGTAGTTTAACTGGGGCGGTTGCCTCCTAAAAAGTAACGGAGGCGCCCAAAGGTTCCCTCAACCTGGTTGGCAATCAGGTGTCGAGTGTAAGTGCACAAGGGAGCTTGACTGTGAGACTGACAAGTCGAGCAGGGACGAAAGTCGGGACTAGTGATCCGGCAGTGGCTTGTGGAAGCGCTGTCGCTCAACGGATAAAAGGTACCTCGGGGATAACAGGCTGATCTTGCCCAAGAGTCCATATCGACGGCATGGTTTGGCACCTCGATGTCGGCTCGTCGCATCCTGGGGCTGGAGTAGGTCCCAAGGGTTGGGCTGTTCGCCCATTAAAGCGGTACGCGAGCTGGGTTTAGAACGTCGTGAGACAGTTCGGTCCCTATCCGCTGCGCGCGCAGGAAATTTGAGAAGATCTATCCCTAGTACGAGAGGACCGGGATGGACGAACCTCTGGTGTGTCAGTTGTTCCGCCAGGAGCACCGCTGATTAGCTACGTTCGGAACGGATAACCGCTGAAAGCATCTAAGCGGGAAGCCGGCTTCGAGATGAGATTTCCATCCCTTCGGGGGAGAGGCTCGCAGCTAGACTACTGCGTTGATAGGCCGGATGTGGAAGAGGGGACTAAAGACCCTCGGAGCTGACCGGTACTAATAAGCCAATAATTTGATAACACACCAGTTTGAATAAGCTGCAAGCGTCCACTATGTGGTTCTCGATGTACGGTCGAGAACAACGCCCCACGGTGACTCATAAACACTGAGGGGCTCTATAACTAAAAAATATAGATTCGATTCATCGAAAGATGTTTCGGCGGCTATAGCGAGAGGGAAACGCCCGGTCACATTCCGAACCCGGAAGCTAAGACTCTCAGCGCCGATGGTACTGCAGGGGGGACCCTGTGGGAGAGTAGGACACCGCCGGACTCAACGTAGCAACACACACAATGGCCACCCCAACGGGTGGCCATTGTGCGTTAACCACCACCACC
>NZ_SOFV01000012.1:0-3495 GCF_004402465.1 Cryobacterium sp. TMT2-14
GGCGCCGCCGCGGGCGCCGCCGCGGGCGCCGCCGACACCGCACGCGCGCGGGCCCGGTTGTGGACCGCGAAGGAGGCGGTGCTGAAGTGCACAGGCGACGGGCTCCGAGTGGACCCGCGCAACCTGACCGTCTCGTTGCCGGGCGGCGGCGGCCGGGGCTCGCCGCGCCTCGACGCCTGGCGCGGAGCCGACGTCGACGTTGACGTCGACGCGATTGGGCTTCGCGACTTCGACCCGGGTGCGGCGCTCATGGGTGCCGAGTACGTGGGTACGGCGCTCGTCGGCACGGCGCTCGTCGGCACGGTGCTAGTCGGCACGGTGGCCGTTCTCGGCGAGGGCAGGCGCGCCGCGGACGGACCGACCGTGCATATCGTGCCGAATGCGGACATCCGTCACCACCTGAATGGTCCGGCCTAGCCGGTTGAGTCCGAGACCGCCGTACAGCACTCCGCCCCGAACGAATTCGACGGAGATTCTGGCCGAAAGGGGCTCAAAAACCGGAAAATGACTCTCATTCGAGAGAATCTCCGTCGAATCAGTTCGACGCCGGGTGGGAGGGTCGGTCGGCTGGACCAGCCAACCTCGCCTAGAGCTTGGGCAGGGCGCTCCGATAGATCCAGCGGTCGACGATCCGGTGAATTTCACCGCTATCGGTGTGCACGGAAAGGAACTCCACAAGGTCCTCGGTAGTGATGGAACCGTGGCGGCGCGCGCGCGTGTACGCGCGCACGGCGCCGAAGAAGGCGTCGTCGCCGAGCGACCGGCGCACCGCGTGCAGGGCCAGGGCGCCGCGCTTGTAGACCCGGTCGTCGAACATGTCGTGCGGCCCCGGTTCGCCGACGACGATGTCCCGCGGCAGGGCCTCGATCTCGGTCCGGTGCACGGCGGCACTCGCATCGGCCGTTGGTCCACCGCCGGCCTCCGCCCACAGCCACTCGGCGTAGCAGGCGAACCCCTCGTGCAGCCAGATGTCCTGCCACCGCACGACGGTCAGGCTGTTGCCGAACCACTGGTGGGCCAGTTCGTGGGCGATCAGCCGGTCGCTGCCGTGCGCACCGTCGACGTGGTTGCGACCGAAAATGGCGAGGCCGTGGGCCTCGAGCGGGATCTCCAGCTCGTCGTCGGTGACAACGACCGAGTAGGCGTCGAACGGGTAGGGACCGAAGCGGTCGGCGAAGAGGGAGATCATCTCCGGAAGTCGGGCGAAGTCCACCGCCACCTCGCGGGCGAGGTTTGCCGGGAAGAAGATGCGTTGGGCCACCGGGGCGGCGGCGGCGTCGGTGCGCCGGTAACGGCCGATCAGCACCGTGGCCAGGTAAGTAGCCATCGGCTCCTTCACCTCGTAGGTCCAGCTGGTGCGGCCAGACCGCGTCGTGCGCGCGATCAGCGTACCGTTCGCCACGACCGTGTAGGGGTCCTCGCAGCTGACCCGGATGCGGAACGAGGCCTTGTTGCTGGGGTGGTCGTTGCAGGGGAACCACGACGCCGACCCGGTCGGCTGGCCGGCCACGAGCACGCCGTCGTCGAGTTCCTCCCAGCCGACCTCGCCCCAGATGCTCTTCAACGGATGCGGCGCGCCGCGATACCGCACGATCACCTCGAACAGAGCCCCAGCCTCGATCGTCGCCACCACCGTGATGGTGAGCTTGCGCGCGCTCTGGCTCACCTTCAACGCCCGCACCCCGTCGACGGTGACCCGGTCCACAGTGAGACCATCGAAGTCGAGGCTGAACCGGTCCAGCCTCATCGATGCCCGGGCCTGCACGGTGGCTGTGGCCCGCAACTGGTTGGTGGTCACCCGGTAGTCGAGGTTCAGGTCGTAGTGCAGGGCGAGGTAACCGCCGTTTCCGTTGCCCGGCAGGTACGGGTCGCCCGCGGTGGTGGCGCCGTGGGTGGGAGCGGCCCCTCGAACGCCGGCCGGGCCGAGCGCGGATCTGGGCGGCAGCGGGGTGAGGCGCTTGGCCGGGCTCTGAGCGGGGCCTGAGGGCGGTGGGGTGCGAGGCATGGTGGGCGTCAAGTCTGCCATGGCAGACTGCGCCACGGCGAAATGGGGTTGCCCGACCACACCGACCCGGCCGGCACGCGTTCCCCGCGCATCACCAGCGAGGCAGGCCCCACAGTGGCGCCCTCCTCGATGTCGGCCGCCGGCAGAATCACGCTGTGCGGCCCGAGCGTGGCGCTCGCCGCCAGGGTGACCCGGTCCAATTGCATGATGCGGTCGTGGAACAGGTGCGTCTGCACCACGCAGCCCCGGTTCACGGTCGCACCGTCTTTGATGCTCACCAGGTCCGCCTCCGGCAGCCAGTAGGTCTCGCACCACACGCCGTACCCGATGTGCGCGCCGAGAGTGCGAAGCCACACGGCGAGCGCCGGCGTGCCGGCCGCCTTCGCCGCAAACCAGGGTCGGGCGACCATCTCGACGAAGCTGTCCGACACCTCGTTGCGCCAGATGAACGACGACCAGAGCGGATGTTCCGTAGCGTCGATCCGGCCCACCAGCAACCACTTCGCGGCCGTGGTCACCAGGGCGGCGACGGCCCCCGCGGCCAGCAGCACCAGACCCGAGAGCGCGATCGTCCACCCCAGGCCGATCGTGAGCCAGAGCGCATCAAGGGCGACGAGCACGCCGAGGGCGATCAGGACCGTGACGATGACCGGGATGATCCGGAGCATCTCCCACAGCGCCCGCCAGGTGACGAGCCGGGCCGGTGGGTGGAAGGTGCGGGCCTCGTCAACATCCGTCACTGTGCGGCGCAGCCGTTCGGGCGGGTTGCCCAGCCAGGACGACCCGCGTTTCGCCTTGCGCGGCGTGGAGGAGAGCACCGCGACGAGCCCGTTGCGCGGCACCGTGCGGCCCGCGCCCGCCATGCCGCTGTTGCCGAGGAACGCCCGGCGGCCGATCTTGGCCGGCCCGATGTGCAGCCAGCCGCCGCCGAGTTCATAGCAGGCGACCATGGTGTCGTCGGCGAGAAACGCGGCCGGGGCGATGGTCGTCAGGGCGGGGATGAGAAGCACGGTGGAGGCTTCCACGCCGGCGCCCACCTTAGCGCCGAGCAGGCGCAGCCAGATCGGGGTGAGCAGGCTCGCGTAGATCGGGAACAGGAGCGTTCGGGCGCCGTCGAGGATTCGCTCGGTCATCCAGACCTGCCAGCCGATCCGGCTGCGCACGGGGTAGTACCCCTCCCGCAGGCCCACACCGAGCAGCCGAACGGAGCTGAGCACCAGCAGCGCGTAGACCAGCCCGGCTGCCACGACCGCGAGCGGGGTGGCCAGGGCGGCCCGCCCGGCCGCGTCGGCCAGGGTCGCAGCGTCGCCGATGGACGCCCCGACGATGAGCGCGCCGACGAGCACCGCGATCGCGGGCAGGGCCGTCATGGCGATGGCCCCGGTCGCGAAGGCGGTCAGCCAGCGGGTCCCGCGCGGCGGGCGCTCGGCCGGCCACGAGCCGCGGGCGGCGCCCATGCGGGCGGCCGGGGACCCGGCCCAGCGTTCACC
>NZ_SOFV01000004.1:0-4219 GCF_004402465.1 Cryobacterium sp. TMT2-14
TATAAAGTTTCTTTCCTTTGACAGTCAGAAACCTAGACAGGAAGCGGCGTGCGGCCGTTAAGGCGCTCCGAAACACCCACGGATACAGCAGGGGAGCCAGATTTCCGATGGTGTGGCCGAGGTGGCGACGGATGCCGCGTGATTCCGGCATCCGTCGCCACCGGCTTCGCAGATCTCCTGAGTAAGCCCCCGGAGATGCGCGGCAAATGGCCAGGGCGGGAAGCCGCACGCCCGCACCGATCTAGCATGGACAGATGATGAGCGAGCGCGCCCCCGAGACCGCAGCCACCTCCGCCACCCGACGCATCGCCCGCCGGTGGCCTCTGGTCAGCGGGTCCGCAGCGCTGTTGCTGGCCGTGGGGCTCGGCGCCCTGATCGTGCTGCGCGGCAACGGCCGCCCGCTGGAGATCGACGCCGAGTGGATGGATGAGATCCTCGAGCACCGGGCGCCCGTCTGGGAGTATCTCTCGCTCACGATGAACTACCTCGGTGCCGGAATCGCCGGCGTGATCGTGATCCCGGTGCTGATTCTGGTGGCGCTGCTGCTGCTCAAACGGCCGTGGGCGGCCGGCTACTTCGTGGTTGCCACGATCGTGAGCTCGGGACTGGTGCAGGTACTCAAATCACTGTTCGGTCGGGATAGGCCGGAAGACATGCTGGTCATGTCAGATTTCGGATCCTTTCCGTCCGGCCATGTCGCCAATGCGGCGACCATGGCGGTTTGTCTCGGCATCCTCTTCCCGCGCGTCTGGGTTTGGCTGGCCGGCACCCTCTACACGGTTCTGATGATGGTCAGCCGCACCTATCTGGGCGCACACTGGCTCACGGATACGATCGGCGGGCTGCTGCTCGGTGCGTCCGTCGCCGTGCTGCTCTGGGCCCCGGTCGCCGCGAAGCTCCAGGGAGAGCGCGAGTTGGCGGCGCAGCATCCGTCGCCCTTGCGAATTCGACGGAGAAATTCCGCGTAGAGCCCTTAATCGGGGCAAAATCGCGCGTTTTGGGCAAAATCTCCGTCGAATTGGTTCGGGCGGAGCGCACGGGCGCACGGACGCGCGTGCGCACGGGCGCGTCGGCAGCCGCATCGGCAGCCGCATCGGTAACGGATGCCCCGGAGTAGCGTCGACGCATGAGAATCCTCCTTGTCGGGGCGGGCGGCGTAGGAGACGCGTTCGCGAAGATCATCGCCAGGCGCACGTTCTTCGAGCACGTCATCGTGTGCGACTACGACCTGGCCCGGGCGGAACGCACCATCGTCGCAATCGGCCTGAAGCACGGGCACGCGGCGGCAGCCCGGTTCTCCGCCGAGCAGATCGACGCCGGCGACCCGGACATGGTCGCCGCCGTTGCGCTCAGGCACGGCGCCACCCACGTGATGAACGCGGTCGAGCCGAAGTTCGTGCCCACGGTGTTCGCCGGGGCGCTCGCTGCCGGCTGTGACTACCTCGACATGGCCGTGAGCCTGTCCGAACCGCACCCCACGGACCCCTACCGCCAGACCGGGGTCATGCTCGGCGACGACCAGTTCGCGCAGACCGCCGACTGGGAGACCGCCGGCCGCCTTGCCCTGGTGGGCATGGGCGTCGAGCCGGGGCTCTCGGATGTCTTCGCCCGCTACGCCTCGGACCACCTGTTTCGGCAGATCGAGGAGCTCGGCACGCGCGACGGTGCCAACCTGGTCGTGCACGACGACGCCGGTAACGAGATCTTCGCGCCATCATTCAGCATCTGGACCACGATCGAGGAGTGCCTGAACCCGCCGCTGAACTTCGAGAAGGACCGCGGCTGGTTCACCACCGAGCCGTTCAGTGAACCGGAGATGTTCGACTTTCCGGAGGGCATCGGCCGGGTCGAATGCGTGAACGTGGAGCACGAGGAGGTGGTGCTGATGCCGCGCTGGCTCGACGCGAATCGGGTCACCTTCAAGTACGGCCTCGGTGAGGAATTCATCGGCGTGTTGAAGACCCTGCACCTGCTCGGCCTCGACCGGGTCGACCCGGTGCGGGTGCGCAGCGCGTCCGGCCCGGCGCTGGTCGCCCCACGCGATGTGGTGGCCGCCTGCCTGCCTGACCCGGCCACGATCGGCCCGCGGATGACCGGCAAAACCTGCGCGGGAGTGTGGGTCACCGGCACGGGTCCGGGCGGCCTGCCGCGCGAGGTCTACCTCTACCACGTCGCCGAAAACGAGTGGACGATGCGCGAATACGACACCCAGTGCGTGGTTTGGCAGACCGCCCTGAACCCGGTGATCGCCCTGGAACTGCTGGCACCTGGACCGGCATCGGCGTGCTCGGCCCGGAGGCCTTCGATGCGAAGGTGTTCCTCGACCTGATGAGCGCGCCCGAAACCGAGGGCGGCTACGGCCAGCCCTGGGGGATGGAGGACCGGCTGGCGTCCTGAGACGCACTCGACCTTCCGACGTGCCAGGCGGATGCCCGTGCGCATAGCTGCGGCCGCGGCGCGGGTGGTGCGCCGCTACGCGCGTGGCGTGCCATCCGCGCAACGGCGTACCATCCTCGCGACGCGAATCCCGGCAGGGGGGATCGGGATTGCCGCCCGATCGAGCCGGATGCGAGATGATGCTGTGACTGAGCGCGAAACATCCGTCGGAACGAAAGCGGTGCGGGAATGATCAATGGTGATGTCTCCTTCTGGTGGAACCAGCTCGGCCGGCCGGCCAACCGCGACCCGCTGCCCGGGCCGACGACGGCCGATGTGTGCATCGTGGGTGCCGGCTATACCGGGCTGTGGACGGCCTATTACCTGAAGAAGGCGGCCCCGGCGCTTCGGATCGTGATTGTGGAGCAGCGCTTCGCCGGCTACGGAGCGTCAGGGCGGAACGGCGGCTGGCTGACCAACTCGGTCACCGGCGGCCGCGAGCAGTACGTGAAGTCGCACGGCCGGGACGCGGCGGCCCGGTTCCAGACCGGCATGAACGAGACCGTGGACGAGGTGATTCGGGTCGCCGAGGCCGAGGGCGTCGATGCCGACATCGTCAAGGGCGGCGAGTTCACCGTGGCCTACGACCAGCCGCAGCAACGAAGGCTGGAGGCATCCGCTCGGTCGGAGCAGGCCTGGGACATGACGGATGTCGAACTCCTCTCCCCGGCGGCTGCGCGCGCCCGTATCGACGTGGCCGGTGCCACCGGGGCGATGTGGCACCCGCACTGCGCGCGCATCAACCCCGCCAAACTCGCGGCCGGGCTTGCCCGGGTGGTGGAGGGCCTCGGCGTGGAGATCTTCGAGAATACCCGGGTCAGCGAGATCATGCCGCACCGGGCGATCACCGACCGCGGCGCCGTGGAGGCGGAGTTCGTGGTGCGCGCGACGGAGGGGTTCACGGCGGGCCTGAAGGGACTGCACCGGGCGTGGCTGCCGATGAACTCGTCGCTGATCGCGACCGCGCCGCTCAGCTCGGACGTCTGGCAGAGCATCGGCTGGGCGGGCCGGGAGACCCTCGGTGACATGGCGCACGCCTATATGTACGCGCAGCGCACCATTGACGACCGCATCGCGATCGGCGGTAGGGGCGTGCCGTACCGGTTCGGGTCGCAGACGGATTCCGACGGGCGGACTCCGGCGAGCACGGTGGAGGCGCTGCGAGGCATCCTGACCCGGTTCTTCCCAGTGACGGCTGGCGCGCAGATCGACCACGCCTGGTCGGGGGTGCTCGGCGTGCCGCGCGACTGGGCGGCGACCGTGGGGCTGGACCCGGCGACCGGGCTGGCCTGGGCCGGTGGCTATGTGGGCACCGGGGTGGCGACGACGAACCTCGCCGGGCGCACGCTGACCGACCTGATCCTCGGCAACGACACAGGCCGCACCCGGCTGCCGTGGGTGAACCACCGGGTGCGTAACTGGGAGCCGGAGCCGCTGCGCTGGCTCGCCGTGCACGCGCTCTACCGCGCCTACTCGCTGGCCGACCATGCCGAGCTGACCCGGCGGCGGACGACATCGCCGATCGCGTCGGTCGCGGACGTGGTCTCGGGTCGAGGACACTAGCGCGGGCGCTCGTGCCGCGCGGCTGTCTCGGTGCGGCCCGGTGCGTGCCCGGTGCGTGAACCGATTCGACGGAGATTTTGCCGATAACAGCTGGTTTGGGGCCGAAAACCTGTCTTCCGGGCAAAATCTCGGCTCTCCTGCTTCATCTGTGGGTGTTTCGGAGCGCCTTAACGGCCGCACGCCGCTTCCTGTCTAGGTTTCTGACTGTCTAGGAACAGAA
>NZ_SOFV01000037.1:0-7350 GCF_004402465.1 Cryobacterium sp. TMT2-14
CCGGCGGGCACCGGCGAGCCCCGGCGAGCACCGGCGAGCACCGGCGAGCCCCGGGGGCTAGTCGGCGAGCGGATGCCGCGGCGCACGCGGCACGGGCGGCGGCGGCACCGGCTTCGCGGCCACGACATCGGCGAGCGCGAGGACGACCAGACCGCGTTTGGTCTCAACCATGCACCCTGTGTCGGAGACGGACCGCAAGTAACCCACGGCATCCGTGACCCCGCCCTCGATGCGGGTGCGCACCACGATTCGGGTTCCGAGGGTGGTGCTGGAGACGAATTGGGCGGCGGCGAGGCTCATCCGGCTGAGCCTACTCTTCGAGCCCGAGCCGAGCGCGGCCCAGCCGCACCCAGCCGCGCGGCGCCCGACCCAGCCGCACCCAGCCGCACGCAGCCCGGCCCAGCCGCACCCAGCCGCACCGCGCCGAACCCAGCCGCGCCGAGCCGCACCCAGCCCAACCCAACCCCGCCCCGCCGCACCCAGCTCCTCGCCGACCGGGAAGGCCGACGGCATCCGCTACCTGAGGCGGCTGAAGGACTCCACCTTGCGCACGTCGCCGGCGATCAGAATGACGTCGTCGGCCTCCAACGTCGTGTCAAGGGTCGTGTAGCTCCAGCCCTTGCCGGGGCGGTTGAATGCCGTGACGGTGATCCCGTGGATGGTGCGCACGCTCGATTTTCCGAGCGGCACGCCGATGATCTCCTGCGGCGGGTTCGTCTTCACGAGGGCGAAGTTCTCGTCGATCTCGATGTAGTCCTGCATCACCCCGCGCACGAGGTGGGCCACCCTTTTGCCCATGTCCTTCTCGGGGTAGATGACGTGCTTGACGCCGATCTGGCGCAGGATCTCACCGTGTGGGTCGCTGACCGCCTTGGCCCAGATATTCGGGATGCCCAGCTTGAGCAACAGGCTCGCGGTGAGGATGTTCGCCTGGATATCGCCGCCGATCGCGACGACCGCGCTGCTGAAGTCCGGC
Organism: Cryobacterium sp. TMT2-14; assembly: GCF_004402465.1. Classification (NCBI taxonomy): domain Bacteria; kingdom Bacillati; phylum Actinomycetota; class Actinomycetes; order Micrococcales; family Microbacteriaceae; genus Cryobacterium; species Cryobacterium sp. TMT2-14. The sequence continues at coordinate 977 of NZ_SOFV01000037.1, forward strand.
ACCGAGAGTTGGCGGAGCGTCTCCTCTTTGGTCGAGTCGGCGCGCACGACGTGGGTGAGCAGGCCGTTGTGCGCCTGCACGATCTCCTCGTCTCCGTCGATGCCGAGCACCTCGCTGCCGCTGGCCATCAGCTCGAGTGCAAGGGCGCTGCCGAACCGACCCAGGCCGATCACGACGATCGCATCCTCTTCGGCCATACGCGCAGGCTGCTGGTGCCCGAACAGGGAAAATTTAGCCAATGATGGGCCTCTCTTTCGGTAATTCATACCCGGTGGGGCGGTCCCGCAGGGCGAGCGCCGAGGCGAAGGCGATGGGACCCAGACGACCGATGAACATGAGCAGCATCAGGATGATATGACCGGCCGGGGGCAGACCCGCGGTGATCCCGGTGGAGAGCCCCACCGTGCCGAACGCGGAGATCGCTTCGAACAGAAGGGCATCGAGGCCGATATCGGTGATCAGCATCAGGGCGACCGTGGAGACCGTGATCACCGCAACCGCCAAGAGCACGATGGTGATCGCCTGACGGTGCACGGCCCGGGAGAGGCGCTTGCCGAAGACGTTCACGGCCACCTCGCCACGGATTTCGGTCAGCAGGATGAAGAACAGCACAGCGAAGGTGGTGATCTTGATGCCGCCGGCGGTGCCGGCCGGGCCTCCGCCGATCAGCATGAGCACGTCCATGCCGAGCAGGCTCGCGGAATCCATCGCCCCGATGTCGAGGCTGTTGAACCCGGCTGTGCGCGTCTGCACCGATTGGAAGAATCCCACCAGGAGTTTGCTCGGCCAGTCCAGCGGTCCGAGCGTGCCCGGGTTGTTCCACTCCACGCCGGTGATGTAGACAGTGCCCGCGACCAGAAGTGTGATCGTTCCGGCCAGCACGATGCGGGTGTTCATCGACCACTTCAGCGGGTTCCGGAGGTGCTTGCGCAGCTGCATGATCACCGGGAAGCCCAGGCCGCCGAGGATCACGGCGGCGGCGATGGGCAGGCAGATGAACGGGTCCGTCGCATAGGAGATGAGGTTGTCGCTGAACAGGGCGAAGCCCGCGTTGTTGAACGAGGACACGGAGTGGAACACGCCGAGCCAGATGGCCCGGCCCGGCGCTTCGCCGTACCCGATCCAAAACCGCAGGCTCAGCAGCACCGCCACGATGGACTCCACGATCAGGGAGATGCGCACGACGCCGAGAACCAGCCCGCGGACATCCTCGAGCCCGAAGCTCTTGACCTCGGCGGCCGCCGTCATGCGGGACCGAAGGGACATCTTGCGGATCACGGCGAGCCCGATGACCGAGGCGAACGTCATGATCCCGAAGCCGCCGACCTGGATCAGGGCCAGGATGATGATCTGGCCGAACGGCGTCCAGAACGTCGCGGTATCGACGACGGTCAGCCCGGTCACGCAAACGGCCGACGTGGCCGTGAAAGCCGCGATCAGGAGCGGGGTGCCGCCGGGGCCGGGCGTCGCGATCGGGATCATCAGCAGCACCGTGCCGATCAGGATGGCGGCGGCGAATCCGGCGACCACGACTTGCGCCGGATGCAGCCGGGCGCGCGGCACGCGCGGACCGCTTCTTCGGAGAGACAAGGATGGCACCCGCTCACTATACGGTTCACGGGCATCCGTCGTCTGTTCCGGTTTCGACACGGCACCCCCCCTATCGGTGACTGCCGCACTCACGCAAAATCCGAGATAATCTGTGTACACCGGCGAGGGGGAACCAAGGGTGAGATTCAACGGGGGTGTGCGTATGCACACGCACGCATTGCGGCCCCACGGCCGGTTGCTGGTGCAGTCGGGGCTTTCCGTCCTGGCCCTTGTCGCACCAATCTCCGCCGTGCTCTTCTGGCTCAGCATCCCCAACGGCACCTGGCGTCCGGTTGCCATCGCCCAGGTTGTGCTCCTGAGCATCTGCGGCCTTGCCTATCTCGCCTACACTCGCACCATCATCCGTGTCGATGCCGAGGGCATCTCGGAGCGCGGCTTCATGGGCCTGGTCAAGGACTTCTCCTCGGACGAGATCGGCAGCGTCGTGCTGCTCGACCTCTACCGGAGCGGGGCGCTCGACACGCAGCCGCAGCTCTTCGTCACCGGCACCGACGGCCGACTGCTGGTGCGCATGCGCGGGCAGTACTACTCGCGCGGCGCCATGGACACGGTGGTCGATCAGCTCGGCGTACCCATGGTGCGGGTGCCCGAACCGATGACCCTGCAGGACCTGAACCGGGTGCGCCCCGAACTGCTCTACTGGTTCGAGCGACGCTTCACCCGGCGCGGGGAGTAGCGCGGCATCCGTTCTTCGCGCTCTGCGAATCACGGCTCAGCGAGTGCGCCGTTTCCGGGTCGCGCGCACGATTGCGTCAATGGAGTCCAGGGCGGAGAACAGCAGCACGACGACCACCACGATGGCCGTGACGACCCCGACGCCCTGCGGCCAGCCGACGGCATCGAAATAGTCCGGGTTGAGCAGCCGGCCGCTCGCCGTGAGCCAGACCGCTGGAACGACGAAGAGAACGTCCAGCACGATGGTCGCCATCGCATTCGACACCGACCATCCCGTGTAATACGCGAACAGGTGAAAACTGATGCTGACCGCGGCATAGAAAAGCGCGATATAGAACGCCCCGGATGTCCACAATTCCGTCGCAATCGGACCGATGAGTGCGCTGTCCCGCCCCTCGACCGCACCCACCGTCTGCAGCCAGATCAGCACGCTGGCGATGATCACGAGAAAGCTGACTCCGCCGACGAGCTCCGTGAAATAGCCGCGCTTGTCCAGGACCTCGGGCAGGGATGCCGGATCCCAGACCACTGTGCGCCTTGACCGCATCGCCGATGTGCGCTCGATGATCGCGAAGATCACCGTCGTGAAGAACGCGATCGACATGGCCGTCTCGATTGCGCCGGTGACGGCGACGCCCACCGTTTCACCAGCCGACGAGCCGGCGACAAAAGTGACGATGCCGCTGAACAGAAACCAGATCGGCACCACGGTCGAGAGCAGCACCGTGAGCACGCGCACGTAGTCGAAGTAGAGATCCGGTCCCACGAGGTAGGTGGGCTTCTCCGAGTACCGGGCGGCCAGCCGGCGCGGTGCGCCCAGCTCGGCGAGCACGATGTGTTCGGCGGCCACGGCATCCGTTCCCGCCTCCAGGCGATCCTCGATTGCGTCGGCGATCAGGGTGCGCAGTTCGGCTTCAATGTCAGCACGCTGCCGCGCAGGCAGGCCGCGCAGCGCTTCGGTGACGAAGCGGTCGGTGAGGGTGGACGGGGTGAACGGGGTGGTCATGATGTCTCCGTGAGGGATCGGAATGCGATGTTCAATTCGTTCCAGTCGGTGGTGAGGGTGGCGGCGAGACCCACCCCCTCCTCACTCGTGACGTAGAACTTGCGCGGTCGGGACTCGTCGGTGTTCCACTCGCTCGTGAGGAGACCCTGCTTCTCCAGGCGCCGCAGCAGAGGGTACAGGGTGTTGGCATCCACCGCGAACCCCTGGGATTCGAGGGCCGTAAGCAGGGCGTAGCCGTAGTTGGGCTGCGTTAGCAGCACCAGGCAGGCGAGCACGATGGTGCCGCGCCGCAACTCCTGCCGGTGGGTGGCGAGTTCTTCTTCGTTGAGCACTTGTACACATTAGTGTGCGTCACACACCCGCAAGGGCCCGGTCGTGCGCCGCCCGCTCCCTGGAGCGGGTCCAGGATGCCGCGAGGACGACAATGGCCAGCAGCAGCGTGATCTCGATCGCGGAGAAGAACAGGTAGACCGGCGTGGGCGGTGTGCCGAGGAACAGCGTGGAGACCTGAACCGCGGCCATAACAGATGCGGCGCCCACATTGATCCAGCGGTTCAGTCCGTGCCGCACCACGCGAGCGAGAAGAACCATCGCGATGGGGATCTGCATCAGCACCCCGGCCGCGACCAGCTTGCCGGGTGTGAAGGGCCCGCCGCCGAGGGTGCCGGTCTCGAGGTCGACGAGGTGTGCCGGGTCGTAGAGCCCGAGCACGTCGCAGTAGAGGTAGTTGAACAGCAGAACGATCCAGAGCGTGGAGAGCAGCACGGGCCGCGGGAGTGGAGTGAGCAGCATCATGGGATCGGATCCTTTCCGAGGGTTGGTGTGTGGGGATTTGGTGTTGTCGGGTTTCGGTTTTGTAAGTCGCACTGTACTGTGTATCACACACTATAGTGTTACACCAGAAAGGGTGCCATGAAAGCGATCATCCAGCGGGCCTACGGCGGGCCCGAGACCCTCGAGTACACCGATGTCCCCATGCCGGTGCCCCGTGCCGACGAAGTGCTGATCCGCGTCCACGCGGCATCCGTGAATGCGGCCGACTGGCTGCTGATGCACGGCGAGCCCTATCTCGTGCGGCTCGCGTTCGGTTTGCGGGCACCCCGCATCGCGGTCCGGGGACGAGATGCCGCGGGAGTGGTCGTGGCCGTCGGCAGCGCCGTGCGACGCGTCGCCGTGAATGATGAGGTCTACGCGGAGGTCAATGCGGGCAGCTTCGCGGAATTCACGGTGGCGACCGAGAAGGTGGTTGCCCGCAAGCCTGCCACGCTCACCTTCGAGCAGGCGGCGACGGTGCCAATCGCCGCGACCACGGCGCTGCAGGGACTCCGGGATGCCGCGAACCTGCAGCCGCGCGATCGGATTCTGGTCAACGGCGCATCCGGCGGGGTCGGATCGTTCGCCGTGCAGCTTGCGAAAGCCTTCGGGGCTGAGGTGACGGCCGTCTGCAGCACTCGGAACGCCGAGCTGGCCCGCGGCCTGGGCGCCGACCACGTGATCGACTACACCTCCGAGGATTTCACGGCCCAGGGTCGGCAGTACGAGGTGATTTTCGATCTCATCGGCAATCGTTCCCTGTCCGACTGCCGCCGCGCGCTCACCCCACGCGGAACGCTGGTGCTGTCCTCCGCCGCCGGCGGTCGTCTGTTCGGCCCGATCGGGCGCATCCTCGCCGCATCGGCCCTGGGAGTCTTCTCGCGCCAGAGCCTCCGCCCGCTCGTGGCGTCGGCCAGCGCCACCGATCTCGATGTGATTCGCGAGCTGATCGACTCGGACAAGGTCGCTCCCCAGATCGAGACGACCTACCCACTGAGCCGGACCGCCGACGCCCTGCACCACTTCGGCGAGGAACACACCCGAGGCAAGATCGCCATCTCGATCTGGGACGGAGTGACGGCTGGCCCGGGGTGACGGCTGGCGCGGAGTGCGCCGCCTCGTCTGGCCCGGAGTGACGGCTGGCGCGGAGTGCGCCGCCTCGTCTGGCGCAGGGGCTGCGCTCCCGAACGAATTCGACGGAGATTTTGGCCGAAACGGATGTTTTGGGTCGGAAAACCGGGTTTACGGGCAAAATCTCCGTCGAATTCGCACGGCGCGCAGGGCGGGCGGGGCGGGCCGACGGGGCGGGCGAGGCTCAGTCGGGGGCCGGCCGGCGATCGGGGACATCCGGTGTGAAGATGTAATCGTTGTTCTCAGTGAGCTCGGGGCGCATCCCGCGAGACAGGTTGTTCTGGAACAGTGTCCGGGACTCGTCCCGGCGCCGGACGGCCTCGGCCGGGTCGTCGGCGCGCAGCCGCTCGAAGTCCACGTCAAGAGACAGCGAGTCGCTGCCCGACCAGACTGGGGGGAGTTCGCCGGCCAGTGCCCGGAGGGTGCGCGGAGAATCGAGTCGCCACCGCACCTCGAACCGGTCACTCCGGTCGCTGCCGGTGATGACGTCGTCGAGCCGGCCGTAGAAATCCGGCAGGAAGCGCACCACCTCGGCGCCCAGCTTGACCAGGTTGAAGTGCGCGTTGCGGCGGATCAGCGGGTCGAAAGTCCAGCGCATGTCTGCGACGCCGTGCTGCAGACAGAGTGCCCGCTGGAACAATTTGAGCGCGTAGCCGACCCCACTGCCGCGCTGCCACGGCACGACCGCTGCCATGTGCGAGTGCAGGTGGATGCCGTCGGTCCAGCCGAGGAAGCCGAGCGTAGCGCCGACCGGTTTGCCGGCCTTGGTCGCCACCATCACGGTGTTGCCGGCGAAGTCGAGCGCCAGGAGCATCGACCTGTCGGGGCTGTGGCCCACGCCCCAGGTGCGCTCGAACAGGCCGATCACCGCGGCCAGGTCGCGGGGTTCAGCCTGCCGCACGGTCACCCCGGCAGCCTCGGCGGCTGCATCCGCGGCGGCCTCCGCCTGCCGCACGGCTTGCTGCGAAACCCCCGGCTCAACGCTCATGCGTCGAGTAGACCACACCAGGCCCGGTCCCCGGCAGCCGGCCACCGTGCTAATTCGACGGAGATTTTGGCTCTCCTGCTTCATCCGTGGGTTAAACCCGGCCGGGGAGTGCGGGTTTGTGGCCGCCGAGGCTGAGCATGGCCAGGGCGA
>NZ_SOFV01000003.1:0-24803 GCF_004402465.1 Cryobacterium sp. TMT2-14
GCGCAGCGCCGGCGAGGCGACCGGGGAGCCGCCCGGGGCGGCTACCGCGGGCGGGCGGCGTCCAGCCGCGCGGCAGCGAGGCGCTCGGCGGCGGCGAGCGTTGTGATGCCTTGCTCGCGGGCATCCGTGAAGATCTGCGCGACGACATCGCCGATCGCGGCGACCCGCTCGGTCACGACGGCCCGGTCGGCGTTCGGCTCCGAGGCCAGGGCCAGGTAGATGACGCCGCCGGCGTTCACAACGAAGTCGGGTGCCCAGAGGATGCCCCGCGCGTCCAGCTGGGCGGCACCCTCCGGCTGGGCGAGCTGGTTGTTGGCGGCCCCGACCACCCCGAGCACATTGAGTTCACCGATCACCCGGGCGGTGAGCACCCCGCCGAGCCCGCAGGGCACGAACAGGTCGGCCGGCACGTGGTGCACCTCGTCGACGGGGACCCAGGTCGCGCCGAGGCCGGCGGCGACCTGCTGCTTGCCCAGGTTGACGTCGCTGACCGTGAGGCGTGCCCCGGCGGCGGCGAGCTCGCTGGCAAGGCGGCCGCCGACCTGGCCGAGGCCGGAGATGACGATGTGCCGGCCGGACACCTCGCGGCTGCCGAACAGGGCGTCGAGGGTGGCGAGCACGCTGGCGTAGACGCCGGCCGCGGTCGCGTCGGCCGGTTCGCCCACGCCCCCGCTGGCGGCCGGGAGACCGCAGACGTGGTCGGTGCGTTCCTTCACGATGGCCATCGACTCGGCGTTCGTGCCGACGTCCTCGGCCGTCATGTACGCGCCGTCCAGACTTTCGATGGCGTCGCCGAGGTCGAGCATGACGTCACGCCGCTCCGCCTCGCTCAACTCGGTGCCGAGCGGCACGTGGATCACGGACTTGCCGCCGCCCAGGTTCAGCCCGGCGGCCGCGTTCTTCAGCGTCATGGCCGCGGACAGGCGCAGGGCGTCGGCGACGGCATCCGTCCAGTTCTCGTACTGCCACAGGCGGGCGCCGCCGAGGGCCTGGCCGAGCCGGGTGGAGTGCACGGCCACGGTGATCACGAGGCCCGAACGGATGCCGGTGGTGATCAACACGCGCTCGTGCGTGAAGGGGAGGCCGATCAGGGCATCCAGCGAGGTGGTGGGGTGCGTGAGCGTCATGGGGTGGTTCTCCTCGCTGGTCGGCCTTGTGGGCTGGCTGTGCCGCCGCGATCGTGACGCGTCGACTGCACCAGAATAGCCGCGCGACTCCCCGACTGCGCGTCGTGACCGGCGGCGCGTCAGCGCTTCTCGGCCGGACCCTCCTGCACGGGGATGGTCGCGGTGAACTCGGCCGCCCGCGCCTTGGCGTTCTCGTCGCCGGAGAACAGCCCGATGGGCGCGGTGACGGGGTGGGCCGACGGCGCGGCGCGCGCGGGAACCTCCGCACGCGGGGGTTCACGCCGCAGTTCCATCCGTCCCACCGGCAGTGCCTCGGGGTTGTGCGTATTGAGCCAGTCGATCAGGTTCTCGCGCACGAGGCAGCGGAGGTCGAACAGGGTGGGAGCGTCGGCGGCGGAGACCAGCACGCGCACGCGCACGAAGCCGCCCACGGCATCCGTCACCTGGAGTACGACCACGCGGCCGTCCCAGAGCTCGGTCTGCGCGACGATGCGGTCGAGTTCCACGCGCATGCCGGCGGGGTCGACACGCCAGTCGAGGTCGAACTCGACCGCGCCGAGCAACTCGCTGTTGTGCCGGGTCCAGTTCTGGAACGGGTTGGTGGTGAAGTAGGTCGACGGCAGCACCATGCGGCGGTCGTCCCAGATGTGCACGACCACGTAGGTGAGGGTGATCTCCTCGATCTTGCCCCACTCGGTCTCGACGATGACCACGTCGTCGACCCGCAGGGCGTTGTTGAAGGCCAGCTGGATGCCGGCGAACACGTTCGCGAGAGTGGACTGCGCGGCCAGGCCGGCCACGACGCTGAGCAGACCGGCTGAGGCGAACAGGCTCGCGCCCAGGGTCGCGGCGCCGGGGATGCTGAGCAGCACTGCCCCGATCGCGCAGATGACGATCACGACGACGCCGATGCGCCGCAGCATCCGCAGCTGGGTACGCACCCTTCTCGCGACGCGGTTGTCGCGCACGTCGATGCGGTAGCGGGCGGCCGCCACCTCCTCGAAGAAGTAGAGCAGCGCGCAGACCAGCCAGGTGGACGCGGCGATGAAGAGGGCCCGGAAGAAGAAGTCGACCAGTCGTTCGATCCCCTCGGAGGTCTGCAGGAACAGCGTGTTAACGGTCCAGATCGCGCCCACCAGCAGCGTCAACCGGAACGGCACCCTGACCAGGCCGACCAGCGTGCGCGCCCAGGCTTCCTTCCGGCCCACCACCCGGAAGACCAGGGCGACGATCGCCGTGATCGCCACCGCGGCCACGACCGCGACCGCCAGGGCGACGAGGTAGCCGGTCTGGATGAATCCCTCGAGGTCTGGCACGGCGTTCCTTCCTGCCGGGACGGGTCTGGCGAAGCCACGGTTCCTTCAATCGTGCCAGATTTCGTGGCCGCACCGGGGCTGCCCCGATGAACGCCTAGTGGAAGAAGTGGCGCTCCCCGGTGAAGTACATGCTGACGCCGGCATCCGCGGCCGCCTGGATGACCTCGGCGTCGCGCACGGAGCCGCCGGGCTGCACAACAGCGGTGACGCCCGCGTCGAGCAACACCTGCAGGCCGTCCGCGAACGGAAAGAACGCGTCCGAGGCCGCGACCGAGCCGGCCGCCCGGTCGCCGGCCCGCAGCACCGCGAGGTGGCAGGAGTCGACCCGGTTGACCTGGCCCATTCCGACGCCCACGGATGCCCCGCCGCGCGCCAGCAGGATGGCGTTCGACTTCACGGAGCGGCAGGCCTTCCACGCAAACTCGAGGTCCGCCCGGGTGGCCGCGTCGACCTCGTCGCCGGCCGCGAGGGCCCAGGTCGACGAGTCGAGGTCGTCGAACGTGTCGGACTCCTGCACGAGCAGGCCGCCAGAGATCTGGCGCAGTTCGAGCGAGGATCGGTGGTAGTCAACCGGAAGCTCGAGCAGGCGGATGTTCTTCTTGGCGCTGAGCAGCTCGAACGCGGCCGGCTCGAAACCCGGGGCGACGAGCACCTCGGTGAAGATCTGACTGACGGTCTCGGCCATGCCGAGGGTGACTGTGCGGTTGGCCGCGATGACGCCGCCGAACGCGGAGATCGGGTCGCAGTCGTGCGCGCGGTGGTGCGCGGAGGCGATCGCGTCGGGCGCCTTGGGGTTGGCGACGGCGATGCCGCAGGGGTTGGCGTGCTTGATGATGGCGACGGCCGGTGCGACGAAGTCGTAGGCGGCGCGCACGGCGGCATCCGCGTCGACGTAGTTGTTGTACGACATCTCCTTGCCGTGGCGCTGCACGGCCTGCGCGATGCCCTGTCCGCCCTCACCGAGGTAGAGGGCCGCGGCCTGGTGCGAGTTCTCGCCGTAGCGGAGCACCGCACTGCGGGTGGCCTCGATGACAAGGGTCTCGGGAAACGGCATCTCCTCGGAGAGGGCGTCGCCGATCACGGCGTCGAACTCCTCGAGGATCTCCTCGTCGAGGGCCGCTGCGTCGTCCTGCCACTGGTCGTAGACGTTCTCCGTGAACCAGGCGGAGACGCTCAGGTCGTAGCCGGCGGTGTGCTCGAAGGCGAGCGAGGCCAGCTTCTGGCGCAGCGTCAGCGGGGTGCCGCCGGCCTCGACGGCTGCGATGATCTCGTCGTAGTTGTCGGGGTCCACGACGATGGCGACGTTGGCGTGGTTCTTGGCCGCGGCGCGCACGAGGGCCGGGCCGCCGATGTCGATCTGCTCGATCACGTCGGCCGGGACCGCACTCGACAGGGCGGTCTCGACAAACGGGTACAGGTTCACGACGACGAGCTGGAATGCGGCGATGCCGAGGTCGGCGAGCTGCGCCTCGTGCGCCTCGAGGCGCAGGTCGGCGAGGATACCGGCGTGCACTCCCGGGTGCAGGGTCTTGACCCGGCCGTCGAGGGATTCGGGGAAGCCGGTGACGGCGGAGACATCCGTCACGTCGTGGCCGGCGGCGCGGATGAAGGCGGCCGTTGAACCGGTCGATACGATTTCGACGCCGGTCGCCGCGAGAGCTGCGGCCAGTTCGACCAGACCCGTCTTGTCGCTCACCGAGATGAGGGCGCGCTGCACGGGCACGACGTCGCGGTGGCGGTACAGGCTCGGGGCGTTAGTGGGACCGCTCATATGTGGGGATGCTCCTTGAGATCGACGTGTCCGTTGGCGATATCGAGCACGGCCTGCACCAGCAGGCGACGCTCGACGATTTTGATGCGGTCGTGCAGGGATGCCTGGGTGTCACCGTGCAGCACCGGCACCCGTTCCTGCGCGATGATCGGTCCGTCGTCGACGCCGGTGTCAACCACGATCAGGCTGGCGCCGCTTTCGGCGACCCCGGCGGCGAGCGCGTCACGCACCCCGTGCGTCCCGGGGAATTCGGGCAGGTAGGCCGGATGCGTGTTGAGCAGGTTCGGGGTCAGCGCCGCCACCACCCGGGGCGGCAGCAGGCGCATGAAGCCGCTGAGCACGATGAGGTCGGCGTCCCACTGCTGGATCTGCGCGAGGAGCTCGTCGCCCCAGGCCTCCCGGGACGGATGCGACGTGTACGGCACCGTGAACGTGGAGATGCCGTATTCCTCGCCGAGCACGAGCCCGTCGGCGTCCCGGTCGGAGCCGATGGCCACCACGCGGGCCGGGTATTCGGCGTCGCGGCAGGCCTCGAGCAGGGAGCGAAGGTTGGATCCCCCGCCGGAGATCAGTACGACCAAGTTCAGCACGGGAGAAGCCTACCGGCGAGGGAGCGCGTCGCGCAGCCGGCCGAGGAGACGACCGACCCCGGTATCCCCACTGCGCGCCGCACGTGAAGCGGTTGCCGGCTTCGTGCCCGGCTTCGTTCCCGGCTTCGTGCCCGGCTTCGTTCCCGGCATTTCGCCCGTCGCACCGCGCCCGGAGCCGTTCTCGCCGACCGTGGGCGCGGGAGTCAGGAGACCGAGGCAGGCCGCGATGCCGACCTCGAGCGCGACCAACGCCCCGACCAGCAGCGGGTTCGGGCCGACCTCGACAAGACGGCCCGGGCCGAGAGCTCCGCCCGACCACCAGGCCAGCAGCCCGAGAAGCACACCGGCGACGAACCCGGTGCCGAGGCCCGTGAGGAGCCGTTCCGAGATGGAAGGAGGGACATCCGCGGTCGCCCGCTGCCTCAGGATGACGGCGGCGAGGAAACCGACCAGCAGCGGCACGAGCAGGCCGACAAACCCGAACGCCAGGCTGCCCTGCGGCAGCACGCCAAGGATCGGCAGGCCCGGTACGGTGCCGAGCGAGGTGCCGACCGGGGACACGCTGGTGCCCACGCCCACCGCGATGCCGGGTCCGGCAAACCAGGCCGCGGCCCAGATGACCAGGTTCGGGATCAGCGAAAGCTGCAGGAGTGTGAGCGCGATGCCGCCCAGGACGCCGGCCTGCACGGTCTCGTAGAGTCCGATGATGGTGGCGTAGCTGGTTAGGATCAGCACGAAAACGGTGATCCCGGAGACGCAGAGGATACCGGCGGCCGCGGCCGTTCCGCTCCGCAGCGCCGCGGCTGCGCCCGCGCGCACCGCGACCGGGAGCAGGCCGGCTGCGGCACCCGTGCTGCTGGTGTTGCTGGTGTTGCTGGTGCCATTGAGGCCGTGGACGCTCTTGCCGGCGCTGCTGCCGGCACCGGAACCGCTGACGCTGGCGACGTTGCCGGCGCTGTCGGCACTGCTGCCGGTTGCGCCGCGGCCCGCGCCCCGGACGACTCCCGGGAGGCGGCCGGGCAGACCGGGGATGCTGCCGATCAGGCGGCCCAGCTGACCCTGGCCGGCGCCGATCAGAACGCCGGCGGCGAAGATGAGCGGAGGCAGAACCAGACCCTGTACCGTCTGGGGGCGCACGGCATCCGTGCCGGTCGACAGCACGAGCAGAGCGGTCAGCAGCGCGTAGCCGGCGATGGCGCCCGTCACCCCGACCCAGCGGTAGGGGGTTTCCGCCGCCCGGCGGCCGGTGCGCAAGCCGAAGAGCACGGCCATCAGCGCGAAGCCCAGCAGTGCGATCGTGATCGGGAACGCGGCGTCCGAGCCGGGCAGGTTCAGGGCGGCGACGAGAGTCGGGTCGAGTTGGACGACCAGGTCGATGCCGTTGCCGACGAGCCAGACGTCGACCGCGGCACGCCAGAACACGAGCCAGTTGACGGCCATGTCGAACTGCGTGGCCCACAGAACCGTGAGCGGAACGAGCGCGATGCCGACCCCGATGGCTACGACAATGAGCGCGTCGAGCGCGGCAAGCAGGGCGGTCGTTAAGCGTTTCATCCGATCGGAGCCTACCGTTTCCGCCGCCCCAGCTCCCCTGCCCCCCGCCGCGCGGTGACGAATTCGACGGAGATTTTGCTCGATCCAGGCTGGAACAGATATTTCGGTCCGGTTCTGACCAAAATCTACGTCGAATTCGTTCGGGCCCCGGGCACGGCAGAGGCAGGGCGGCAGAGGCACGGCAGGCGGCAGGCACAGGCACGGCAGGCGGCAGGCAGAGGCACGGCAGGCAGGCTCGCCGGCCGCGGCCGACAACGCGACAGGGCCCGCCTGGTGAGGCGGGCCCTGTCGTTCGGTGCTTGTGCAGCGATGCCGGTTACAGCGCCGCGAGAACCTCACGCAGCAGGGTGGCGGTCGCGCTCGGCGTCTTGCCGACCTTGACCCCGGCGGCCTCGAGGGCCTCCTTCTTGCCCTGGGCGGTTCCGGCCCCGTTGGAGACGATGGCGCCGGCGTGACCCATGGTCTTGCCCTCGGGGGCGGTGAAGCCGGCTACGTAGCCGACAACGGGCTTGGTGACGTGGGCCTTGATGTACTCTGCCGCCTTCTCCTCGGCGTCGCCGCCGATCTCTCCGATCATGACGATGGCGAGCGTCTCGGGGTCAGCCTCGAACGCCTCGAGCGCGTCGATGTGCGTTGTGCCGATGATGGGATCGCCGCCGATGCCGATGGCGGTGGAGAAGCCTAGGTCGCGCAGTTCGTACATCATCTGGTAGGTCAGGGTGCCCGACTTGGAGACGAGGCCGACCGGGCCCTTGCCGGTGATGTTCGCCGGCGTGATGCCCACGAGCGCCTCACCGGGGGTGATGATGCCGGGGCAGTTCGGACCGATGATGCGGGTCTTGTTGCCCTTGGCGTTGTTGTAGGCCCAGAACTCGGCCGAGTCCTGCACGGGCACACCCTCGGTGATGATGACGAGCAGCGGGATGCCGGCGTCGATGGCTTCGATGACGGCGTCCTTGGTGAAGGCCGGCGGCACGAACGCGATGGAGACATCCGCGCCCGTCCTCTCGATCGCCTCGGCAACCGTGCCGAACACGGGCAGCTCAACGCTGCCGTGCACGACGGTGGTGCCGGCCTTGCGCGCATTCACGCCGCCGACGACCTGGGTGCCGGCCCTCAGCATGAGGGCGGTGTGCTTGGTGCCCTCACCGCCGGTGATGCCCTGCACGATGACCTTGGAGTCCTTGTTGAGGAAGATTGACATGTTCGAAAATCCTTTACTTCGCGGCGTGGGCGAGTTCGGCGGCCTTGGCGGCACCCTCGTCCATGGTGGCGGCCAGTGTGACGAGCGGGTGGTTGGCCTCGGTGAGGATGCGACGGCCTTCCTCGACGTTGTTGCCGTCGAGGCGCACAACGAGCGGCTTGTTGGCGGCGCTGCCCAGTTCGGCGAGCGCGCCCGCGATGCCCTTGGCCACAGCGTCACAGGCGGTGATGCCGCCGAAGACGTTGACGAACACGGCCTTGACCTGCGGGTCACCGAGGATGACGTCGAGACCGGCGGCCATGACCTCGGCGGATGCTCCGCCCCCGATATCGAGGAAGTTGGCAGGCTTGACGCCGCCGTGGTTTTCGCCGGCGTAGGCGACGACGTCCAGGGTGCTCATCACGAGTCCGGCGCCGTTGCCGATGATGCCCACTTCGCCGTCGAGCTTGACGTAGTTGAGGTCGTTCTCCTTGGCCTTCGCCTCGAGCGGGTCGGCAGCGGCCGCATCCTCGAGGAGGGCATGCCTCGGGTGGCGGAAGCCGGCGTTTTCGTCGATCGTGACCTTGCCGTCGAGGGCGATGACGTCGCCCTCTTCGGTCAGCACGAGCGGGTTGACCTCGACCAGGGTCGCGTCTTCACCGGTGAATACGTTGTAGAGCTGCACGAAGACGGGTGCGACCTTGTCGACGAGGTCGGCCGGGAACTTCGCGTCGACCGCGATCTGACGGGCCGTGTTCAGGTCGATCCCGGCAATCGGGTCGATGGCCGTGTAGGCGAGCGCTTCGGGCTTCTCGACAGCGAGAACCTCGATCTCCACGCCACCCTCGTAGCTCGCGAGCGAGAGGTAGGAGCGGTTGGTGCGGTCCAGCAGCACGGAGAAGTAGAACTCCTGCGCAATACGGGCTCCGCCGGCCACCATGACCCGGTTGACGGTGTGGCCCTTGATGTCGAGTCCGAGGATGGCGCGCCCGGCGGCTTCAGCGTCGTCGGGGGTCTTCGCCACCTTCACGCCGCCGGCTTTGCCGCGGCCGCCGACCTTGACCTGGGCCTTGACGACAACAACGCCGCCCAACTTCTCGGCCGCGGTACGCACCTCCTCCGGAGTGTCCGCGATGATGCCCGGCAGAACCGGGACTCCATACTGTTCAAACAGGTCTCGTGCCTGATATTCGTAAAGATCCACGCTGCTCTTCCAATCCGCGTCGTAGCGTTCCTGCAAGGTCTTGAGGGGCAAGGGCACGGATGCCCGCGCCGCAGATAGCTCGACATCAAGACATACGTACCATTTGAAACTCTATCGGTCCCCGCCGACATCGCGAACACGCCGTGCGCCGCACGTCGGTCGCCGTGAAGTTGCCGCCGTGAGGCAAGCCAGTCCTTGCTGGCGCGGCACGCATCCGCCTGCTTGGATTCAGTCATGACTGAACCCGAACACGGCGTCGATCCCCACTCCGCCGACCATGCCTCGCGCCTGAACTGGCTGCGGGCCGGCGTGCTCGGAGCCAACGACGGCATCGTGTCGGTTGCGGCCCTGGTGGTCGGCGTCGCGGCGGCGACCACGGATGCCTCGGCGATCCTGATCGCGGGTGTCGCCGCCCTGCTCGCCGGCGCGATCTCGATGGCCCTGGGCGAGTACGTCTCGGTGAGCAGCCAGCGCGACACCGAGCGCGCCCTGATCGCCAAGGAGACCTGGGAACTCGAGAACATGCCCGAGCAGGAGCTCGCCGAACTGGCCGACCTTTACCAGGCAAAGGGGCTCACCCCCCGGACGTCGAAGCAGGTGGCCCTCGAGCTGACCGCGCACGACGCCCTCGCCGCGCACCTCGAGGTGGAACTCCACATCGGCGCCGACGAGCTGTCGAACCCGTGGCACGCCGCCTACGCCTCCGCCATCGCGTTTACGGTCGGTGCGAGCCTGCCGCTGCTGGCGGTGCTGCTGCCGCCGCCGGAGTGGCGCCTGCCGGCCACTTTCCTCGCCGTCGCGATCGCCCTGGTCATCACCGGCTGGCTGAGCTCCTACCTCGGCGGCAGTCCGAAAACCCGCGCGATCTCCCGGGTGCTCGTTGGCGGCCTGCTCGCGCTCGGAGTCACCTGGGCGATCGGCTCCCTGCTCGGCACCGCGGTCTGATCGGCAACGCGGTCTGATCGGCAACGCGGTCTGATCGGCACCGCGGCCGGATCGGCAACGCGGTCTGACCCTCCGGGCCCCCGTAGGCTGGAAGCATGGCAATCCAGCAGAGCAGTCGGTCCAGTCTCCTCCTCGCGGCGGGACTCGACGCCGCCCTGGTGCTGGTCTTCGTGCTGATCGGCCGGGCCAGCCACCAAGAGGATATTCTCGGCACCCTGATCACCGGGCTGCCCTTCCTTGGCGGTCTCCTCGTGGGCTGGCTCATCATGCGCGCCTGGCGCAGCCCGCAAAAGATCGTCTGGACAGGCACCGGAATCTGGCTCTTCGCCGTCGGCGTCGGGATGCTGCTGCGCACCGTGAGCGGGCAGGGAACGGAATTCAGCTTCGTCGTCGTGGCGACCGTCGTGCTCGGGGTGTTCCTGCTCGGCTGGCGCGGGCTCGCGGTGCTCCTCCGCCACCGGCAGGCTCGCACCCGCGCCGTCGCGTAGCCGCGCCGTCGCGTAGATGCGCCGTCGCACGTACGCTCGCCGAACGGTGAGCAGAGCTCCTCTCCCCACGGGCCACAGGGTTGAGGAGCCGAACTCACGGCTCGGCGAGTCTCTCGAGTACGCGGCGCTTCAGCGTCTCCGGCCTGAACGAATTCGACGGAGATTTTGCCCGAAACGGCCCTGATTACCCTCGAAAAGCCGTTTTTCAGGAGAATCTCCGTCGAATTGGTTCGCCGCGGGCACGGCGCTCCTCCGGGGGTGAACGGCGCCACGCGGTGCGGTCGGCTCTGATCTTCCGAGAGCGACAGAACCAATCGGTTTGACGAGGCCGGCTACTCCCGGGGTCCGGGCTCGCCGGGCTCGCCGGGCTCCTCGGTTCCCCGGTCGTCGTCCTCGTCGTCAAGCTCAACCGGGCGCTGGTCGGCGTCGATCATCCACACCGCATCTCCGTGCTCGGCGAGCGGCACATCCTTGTCGAGGGTCAGTTCGATGTCATCGATCTCGCGGTCTTCGTCGAGTCCGTCGCTCGTCGCATCCGCTCGCCGCGGCCAGAGTCCCTCCGGGTCGCTCGCCATGATGACACCTCCAGTTTGATGGGAGCCGCCCCGTTTGGGCATCCCCGCGGCGGCAACGCTACGCTCCCGAGCCGCAAGCGACAAGGAAGGGCATCCAGGCAGGGCGACAGGCCCCGCGCCCGCGAGCCCGGTCAGGCCGACGCTGCCCGCAGGCCCGACGCTGCCCGCAGGCCCGGCGTGGCCAGCAGCGAACCGTCGCGCAGCACCGCCAGCACATCGATCGGGAAAGCCTCCGTGCTGCGGTCCAGTGCCGCCTGCCCGCCGGCGACGATGGCCGTGGCCAGCACATCCGCGGTCACGATGTCCCGGGCGAAGACGGTGACCTGGCGGTAGGGCGACACCCCGCCGTCGACGGTGGTCCAGATGTGGTCGCCGCGCTCCGCGCTGCCCGAGGTGGCCACGGCCCGCACCGGCAGGGTCAGCGGCACCGTGGCGAGCAGGGTTCCTCGGTCCAGAGGGTCGACGATCCCGGCCGACCAGCCGAGGCCGGACGCCCGGTCACCGCCGACGAGGATGTCCCCGCCTGCGTTGAGCGACCAGTCCCGGGCTCCGAGCCGGTTCAGCAGGTCCCCGGCCTCCGCGATCGCGAGGCTCTTGACGATGCCGGACAGGTCGATGGCGCCGTCGGCGCGGTGCGGGGTGAAGACCCCGTCGGTGCGGCCCCGCCACGCCAGGGCGAGCGCGTAGCAGTTGCGGAGTTCGGGCCCGGCCTGGGTGAGCCGCAGCTCGCCGCGGTTGACGCGGCTGAGCTCCGACCCCTCCCGGTGGAGGCTGAAGCGTTCGTTCCAGCCTCGGAACACCTCCACGACCGCGTTCCGGGCAGCAGCCAGGCGGGCGTCGTCGTGCGGGGCGGCGCCGTCACCGAGACGGATGCTGATGACGGTCCCCATGCTCAGGGCCGTGATCGCCGTGTGACCGGCCACCGCGCTAGAACTGTGCGGCATCGAGGGCTGCCTGGAGCGAACGGAGGTACCCCTGGGTCGTGTACGTCGCGCCGCTGACGTTCGCCACGTCGGCGGACTGCGCGGCGAGCACCTCTTCCCGCAGGATCGGGGCCGCCCGGTTGCTGATCTGGACCGACTTCCGGTCGTCATTGGTCAGCTGCAGCGGGGTGACCATGGTGATCGTGCCGTTGTCGATGGTCACCGACACCTGCATCGGGCCGAACCGGGTCTGCACGGCTGAGCCCTCGAACGTGCCGGTGACGCTGGTGGGCGCGAGCGCCTCGGCGACAGGTGCCGACGCGTCGATCGTGGTCGTCGCACCGCCCGTGCCACCACCCGTCGAGGACACGCCCGTCGTTTCGTTGGACGGCGGCCTCGTCAGGGTCGTCGTCAGCGTGGCCTGCAGGGATTGCACGGCGGGGGCTCCGACGAGCCAACCCACCGACAGAACGGAAACGGAAGCCAGGGCGGCCGCAGCCGCTGCTCGAATTCTCACCAGTCAAACCTTTCGAAATGAATCTGTCGCGGGGGAAGGCCGGCCGAGCGGGCATCCCGCACGACCTCATCAGTCCACCGCCGTGGACCACAGACATACACGTCCGCGTCACGCAGCCGCGGCACCAGGGTCAGCAGGTTCACCGGGCCCGCCACCGCGTCGGCGGGCAGCCAACTCCCCACACCCGGCGGCCGCTTCCCCACGATGACGCGGAACTCCGCACCCCGCGCCCGGCACAACTCGGCGAGTTCGTCGGCCAGGTAGCTGTCTGCGAGCGTGTGGGAGCGCAGGATGACCGTGGCCTGCCCGGGCAGGAAACTCGCCGTCTCCAACAGGGAGCGGATCGGGGCGACGCCGATACCGGCGGCCACGAGCACGATCCGCGGTGACGTTCTGGCCCGGTCGGTGAACAGTCCGTATGGGCCCTCGACGCTCACCCGGGTGCCCCGGCGCAGGCCGCCGAGCGCGGCAGAGGCGTCGCCAAGGGAGCGCACCGTGATGCGCAGGGAGTTGCCGGTGGGCGCGGCCGAGAGGGAGAACGGATGCGCCTGCCACCAGAGCCCGGGAGTCCAGAACCGCCAGATGAAGAACTGCCCGGCGTCGGCCTGAAGCCGGGCCAGGCGGTGGCCGGACACACGGATCGAGACGACGCCGTCGGCGACCCGGTCGACGCCCTCCACCCGCAGCCGGGCCCTCAGCGAGCGGACGACCGGCAGGATGACCCGGAAGACGAGGATCGAGCCGGCCACCCCCACGTACAGGGCCAGCCAGTAAAACCACTGCGGCGAGCCGGCGACCAGGAGGGCCCCGACGGTGAGCTGGTGCGGCAGCGACGCCAGCACGGCCACGTAGGAGAGCAGGTGCACGATGTGCCACACCTCGTACGGCAGGCGGTGCCGAACGATCACGATCGAGCTGACGACCACCAGCACCAGGAGTCCGAGGCCGATGACGGCCAGGAGCATGTCCGGCAGCACGGTCAGCATGCGCCACACCTCGGCGACGACGCTGATCTCGCCGGCCAGCGCGTAGCCCACGATCAAAAGCCCGGCGTGCGCGAGGATCAGGGAGAGCGCCGGCTTACCGAGCGACTGGTGCAGGGCCATCGCACCGTCGTGGCCGAAGGCCCGGTCGATGGCGGGCAACCGTGCGGCCAGCAGCATCATGATCAGGAGCAGGTCTGTGCCGATCAGTCCGGCCAGCACGCCGAGGGAGGTGAGCACGTCTGCGGGGGTGGCGAAGCGGGCAGCGCCGCCATCGGCCAGGAACAGGGCGATGACGAGGGCGACGGAGACGGTACAGAGAACCTGCAGGGTGTCAGCCAGCCGCATCCGTTGCCGGTATTCGGGGCGCACTCGCGGCGCGGGAGCAGTGCGCCGACGCGGCGGGGTGGTGCGGGTGTCGATGCTCATGCGAAGAGCCTCGCGAGCGTACCAATCGACGGGCTATCGAAAAGCTGGGAGCAACCTGTGCAGTTCCTAAGCGTTCAGGGGTGGACGCTTTCCACCGAGCCGACGCGAATGCTGCCGGGCGGGGCCGCGCGCCGCGAGCACGATCAGCACCGAGACCACGCCGCCGAGCGCGGTTTCCACCACCCGGTCGACCAGCAGCGTCGGCACGGCGACCGGGTCGGCCAGGTGAGCCACGGTCAGCGCCAATGGCGTGACGAACAGCAGGGCGGCGCCGTAGTGCCTGCCGATCAGGATTTCCGCGCCGAACTGGCCGATCGCGATCACCGCGATCAGCACCCAGACGGATGGCCCGGGCAGCAGCACGAGGGCGGTCACCGCCACTCCGAGCGCGGTACCGATGATGCGGTGCACCGCCCGGGAGATGGAGTGCGCGGCACGGGGCGGCGGGAGCACGGCGACCACGCTCACCACTGCCCGGTAGGGGTGCCCGATGCTCACGAAGAGGGCGAGCCCGCCGGCCAGCAGCACGCCGACCTGGTGCTGCAGGATGGTGAGCCACACCTGGACGTCGCGGAACGCGGCCGGTCGCAGCAGCGGCGTGCGCGGCAGCTCCTTGAACAGGTCGCCGGAGCGGTCTCCGACCAGGCGCCGAAACGCCCAGCCGGACATGGTGAGCAGCCAGGCCAGCGCGGCGCTCGTCACTGCCACCAACAGGCGCGGCAGCATCTCGTCGACCGGCGCGGGCACCTGCGCACAGACCAGGTAGGCGAAGACGAAGAAGATCGGCGTGCCGGGGAACAAGCCATACGTCGATGCCAGCAGGATCCCCGCCGTGATCACGAGCAGGAGCCCGAGCACCAGGGCCGGCAGGGTTGCCTCGGCCACGCTCATCACGAGCCCGGCGGCGACGCTGACCAGCAGGAAGGCCGCGGCGCGCCGGGACCCGCGGCACGCGGCTCCGCCACTAGAGCTTCTCGATCGGCGCGATCTTGATCAGAAGCTTCTTTGCGCCCGCCGTGTCGAACTGGACGTGCGCGATGCGCTTGGTGCCGTCACCGGTGACCTGGTTGACGCGGCCGTCGCCGAAATCGACGTGACGGATGCGGTCGCCCTGCATCAGGGTGAGGTCACCGTTGTCGCGCACCTGGCTCGGCACCCGGCTGGCCCATTCGGTCTTCTTCTTCGGCGCGGGCGGCAGCGCCTGCGGGTCACCGCGCCCCGCGAACCCGCCGCCGAACCCGTCGCGTCTCGCGTTCAGCGCCCGGGGCTGGGTACCGCCGCGGGAGTTCGCCATGCCCGGGGACTGCTTCCAGTCGATCAGGTCGACGGGGATCTCCTGCAGGTAGCGACTGGGCATGGCCACGTTGATGTCGCCGAACTGGGCCCGGGTCATCGCCAGGGAGAGGTAGAGCCTCTGGCGGGCTCGGGTGATGCCCACGTAGAACAGGCGCCGCTCCTCGGCGGGCCCGCCGGGCTCGTTGGCCGACATCTGGTGCGGCAGCAGGCCCTCCTCCACGCCGGTCAGGAACACGGCCTCGTATTCGAGTCCCTTCGCCGTGTGCAGGGTCATCAGGGACACCGTTCCGGAGGCGTCGTCGAGGTCGTCGGCGGCGGCGACCAGGGACACCTGGGTGAGGAAGTCGACCAGCCCCGAGTCGGGGTTCTCCTTGTTGAAGTCCTTGGTCTGGGCGACGAGTTCCTCGATGTTCTCGGCGCGCGCCTCGTCTTGCGGGTCGCGGCTGCCTCGCAGCAGGCTGAGCAGTCCGCTGCCATCGAGCAGGAACGTAAGCAGCTCGGACACGTTCGCCGTGCCGGCCGGGTTCTCCGGGTCGAGCTTCAGCGCCGCCTCGTCGAGCAAGGTTGCCAGCTTCAGGATGGCCCCGGTCACCTTGGGGCCGAGGCCCAGCGATGCGCAGTCGCGCATCGACTGCCGGAAGCTGATCTGGTTCGCCTCCGCGAAGCTCGCCAGCGCCGTCTCGGTGGCCGGACCGATTCCGCGCTTGGGGGTGTTCAGGATGCGACGCAGCGCCAGTTCGTCGTTCGGGTTCGCGACGGCGATCAGGTATGCCAGCGCATCCTTGATCTCAGCCCGCTCGTAGAACTTGGTGCCGCCGACGACCCGGTAGGGCACCGCGGAGCGCACCAGGATTTCTTCAAGCGCACGGGTCTGCGCGTTGGTGCGGTAGAACACGGCCATGTCGCGGTAGGCCATGCCGGCGCGGTGCAGCACCTCGATCTCGTCCGAGACGAACTGGGCCTCGTCGTGACCGGAATAGGCCGTGTAGCCCACGATCTTCTCGCCGTCGCCGCCCGCGCTCCACAGTTTCTTGTCTGTGCGGTCGAAGTTGTGGCCGATCACCGCGTTGGCGGCCGAGAGGATGTTCTGGGTCGAGCGGTAGTTCTGCTCGAGCAGGATCACCCTGGTGCCCGGAAAGTCGCGCTCGAACTCGCTGATGTTGCGGGTGTCCGCACCGCGGAAGGCGTAGATCGACTGGTCGGAGTCGCCGACCACGGTGAGCGAGGCTCCCGGGATGCCGCCGGAGGCGTCGCGCAGGTTGCGCACGTGCACACCGGTCGCCTCCATCTCCTCGGCCAGGTCGGGCTCGACGGGACGGGTCAGCTCGCGCACGAGCGAGTACTGCGCGTGGTTGGTGTCCTGGTATTCGTCGACCAGGATGTGGCGGAACCGGCGCCGATAGAGGGCCGCGACCTTCGGGAACGCGCGGAACAGGTAGACCGTCTCGCCGATCAGGTCGTCGAAGTCGAGGGCGTTGGCCGCGCGCAGCCGGTGGGTGTACTGCCGGAAGATCTCGACGAACATGACCTCCTGCGGGTCGCTCATGTTCGCGTTGCGGGCGTAGGAGTCGGCGTCCGCGAGCTCGTTCTTGAGCTTGGAGATCTTCGCTGACGCATTACCGGGCGTGAAGCCGAGCGTATCGGCGTCGAGGGCCTTGATGATGCGCTTGAGCGTGACCTTGGTGTCGGCCGAGTCGTAGATGCTGAACGTGGCGGAGAGGCCCGCGCTTTCCGCTTCGCGGCGCAGGATGCGCACGCAGGAGGAATGGAAGGTGCTGATCCACATGCCGTCGGCCCCCTGGCCGAGGATCGCCCGCACCCGCTCCCGCATCTCCCCCGCGGCCTTGTTGGTGAAGGTGATGGCGAGGATCTGGCTCGGCCAGGCCTCGCGGCTCTCCAGCAGACTGGCGATGCGGCGGGTGAGCACGCTGGTCTTCCCGGAGCCGGCGCCCGCGATGATCAGCAGCGCCGGTCCGCGGTACAGCACGGCCTCGCGTTGCTGGGGGTTGAGCCCTTCGAGCAGTGGACTCTCTCGGTCGCGCGGAGCCGCTCCGTCCAGGATGATGGGCACCGCGGAGGGAACCTGGCGGGCGGGCGTGTGGTCCGGGTCGAAGAGGGTCGTCATATCGCTCCCAATTCTAGGTGCTGCGTCTGACACCGCCCCGGTGCGGGGCAGCGCCCCGGTCAGTCCTCCGCGGCCAGCTCGTCCCGCACGAGCACCGCCAGGTCGGGGTGGTCGGCGAAGACCCCGTCGATCCCGGTGCCGAGGATGGTGCGGAACTCGGCCTGCCAGTTTCCGAAGTCGGCCCGCAGCCGCCCACGGCGGAACGTCTTCGCAAGGTACCGGTTCTCCGGGCGCAGCGTCCAGCAGTAGATCTCCAGGTCCGCGGCGTGCGCGGCGTCGACCAGGTCGGAGGCGCCGGAGACGTGACCATCGGCATCCGTGGCCAGGATGAGCGATTTGGGCACGCTGATCCCGTCGACCGTGCCGCTCAGCCCGTAGAGCCCGGTGTCGGAGAGGTAGTCGGCGTAGTGGGGCGCTTTCGGCCCGAGCAGCGCGACCTCGTCGGCGGGTTTGCCGCGCGCCTCGAGTAGGAAGACACGCTTGCCGTAGATGCCGCGCGCGTAGACCTTGTCGAGGAGGCTGCGCTCGAAGCTCTCGATGGTGAGGCGGCCGTCGCCGGCGTTCCAACCGGCGTCGTTGACCTCGGCGGCGAACAGCTCGTCGAGCGGAAGCCCGATCGACTCGAAGTAGGTGGCGTGCTTGAGCTCGGCGACGACGCCGATGGGCCGGCGCACCCGTCCGGACAGCCGGTCCATCAGCTTGAACACGTCCCGCAGGCGCAGCAGGGGGAACCGGTCGTCGAAGGTGGCGCTTGCCTTCCGCACCTCGGGCAGGCGCTCCCGGGCGCGCAGGGTGCGCAGCTCGGCCCAGGTGAAGTCCTCGGTGAACCAGCCGGTGAGCCGGATGCCGTCGATCACCTTGGTCGCCCGGCGGCCGGCGAACTCGGGGTGCGCTGCGACATTCGTCGTCGCCCCGATCTCGTTCTCGTGGCGCACCACCAGTACACCGTCGCGGGTGGCGACGATGTCAGGCTCGACCGCGTCCGCGCCGAGAGCGACGGCCAGTTCGTAGGCGGAACGGGTGTGCTCTGGTCGGTAACCGCTCGCCCCGCGGTGACCGATCACAATCGGCTGCATTTGCCAACCCTACGCGTGCAACTGCCAGAATCGAGGCGATGACACCCTGGACAGTTCCACCGACCCGCCTGCACCGGTGGGGCAGCTACCGCGCCCGCTACGTGACCGGACTGACGCTGGTCGTGCTCGGGGTGCTTGCCACGAACTTCACCAGTACCTACAGCCTGTTCTTCCTGGCCATCGGCCCGCCCCTGCACGTGCTGGGCTGGCTGATTCTGCCGGGGGCCCTGTGGCGGCGGCTCACGGTTCTGGGTCCGGCCCTGCTGTGCAGCATCCTGCTGCTGGGCGGAGCCGATTTCAACGGTGTCTTCGCCGTGCTTCTAGCCTGCTGGCTGCTCGTGCGGCACCGCCCGTGGTTGAGCTACCTGGCCCTGATCCCGTCGATCACGATGAGTTTCCTGCTCAAGGACGCGCTGAACAATTACGACCAGAACTGGGTCGGTTATCTAATCGGTTTCATCGCCACGGCGGCCTCCTCCTGGCTCGCCTGGTGGCTGGCCGGCTGGTCGGCGGGGCGCCGCCCCCGGTCACCGCGAGTCGCAAACCTGAATACGGCGGATCCCCAGCAGATCTGAATAGAATCTAGGAATTGTCCAGCACTTACCGGTGTTGGCTCCGCTACCTACCCACTTGATTGTGAGCTTCGGCAACCATGGCATCTTCCAACCCCGCATTCTCCCGAAACGCCGCGTTCGGCGCTCCTGGCGCCACTGCAGGTGGCAAGGTGCTCTCCGACAGCGACCTGCAGGGCATGTTCAACGCTCCCTCCGCCGGTTCACAGGACACCGACCGGATGAGCTACGACGACACCATCCGCAAGACGGTGCTCAGCTTCGCCTTGCTGCTGGTGACCGCAGCCATCGGCTGGCTGGTCACCCCGGTGACGATGCTGCCGCTCATCGTCGGCGCGATCGCGGGTCTGGTCCTCGGACTGGTCAACGCGTTCAAAAAGGAGCCGTCGCCGCCCCTGATCCTCGCGTACGCCGCGGCCCAGGGCCTCTTCGTCGGTGGCATCTCGATCGTCTTCGAGCAGATCTACCCGGGTGTCGTCACCCAGGCCGTGCTCGCCACGCTCGTCGTCGTCGGCGTCACGCTGGCCCTCTTCGCCAGCGGCAAGATCCGCGCCTCCAAGAAGGCCACCAAGGTCTTCATGATCGCCATGATCGGCTACGGCGTGTTCTCGCTGATCAACTTCGGCATGATGGTCTTCGGCGCGACCGACAACGCGTTCGGTCTTCGCAGCGCCGAGATCTTCGGCATCCCGATCGGCCTCCTGATCGGCGTCCTCGCCGTGATCATGGCCGCGTACTCGCTGGTGCTCGACTTCGACTTCATCCAGCGCGGCGTCAACAACCGAATCCCCCGCAAGTACGGCTGGACCGGGGCCTTCGGCATCATGCTCACCGTCGTCTGGCTCTACGTCGAGATGCTCCGCATCTTCGCCATCGCCCGCGAGTAGCACCCACCCCGCCGCACGACCGCACGACGAAAGGGCCGCCTCACCGGGGCGGCCCTTTCGTCGTACTCACCCCCAAAGTTGCTTGTCCCTCAGCGATCGCGAGGCGGGGAGAGGGCGTGTCGCGGGGTGTCGCGTTATGGGCGGCGGATGCCGGCCCCGGAGCGAAGCGGAGGGTCCGGCATCCGCCGCCCATTGTTTGAGCTGAGGAGCGACACTCTTACTCCCCGCGTCACAACCGGGAGCATTCCCCTACTCCCATTCGATGGTCCCCGGCGGCTTGGACGTGACGTCGAGCACGACGCGGTTCACCCCGTCCACCTCGTTCGTGATCCGGTTCGAGATCCGCGCCAACAGGTCGTACGGCAGGCGGGTCCAGTCGGCCGTCATGGCGTCTTCCGACGACACCGGGCGCAACACGATCGGGTGCCCGTAGGTGCGGCCGTCACCCTGCACGCCCACGGACCGCACGTCGGCGAGCAGCACCACCGGGCACTGCCAGATCTCACGGTCGAGGCCCGCGGCGCTCAGCTCGGCGCGCACGATCGCATCCGCGTGGCGAAGCAGGTCGAGCCGGTCCTGGGTGATCGAGCCCACGATGCGGATGCCGAGTCCGGGTCCGGGGAACGGCTGGCGCTGCACGATCTCGGCTGGCAGTCCCAGCTCGGCGCCGATCGCGCGCACTTCGTCTTTGAACAAGGTGCGCAGCGGTTCGATCAATTCGAACTGCAGGTCTTCCGGCAGGCCCCCGACGTTGTGGTGGCTCTTGATGTTGGCGGTGCCGCTGCCGCCGCCGGACTCGACGACGTCCGGGTACAGGGTGCCCTGCACGAGGAAGCGGATCGGGTCTTCATTCGTTGCCGCCGCTTCCTTGATCAATTCGGCCTGAGCCTGCTCGAAGGTGCGGATGAACTCACGACCGATGATCTTGCGCTTGGTCTCCGGGTCGCTGACGCCCTCCAGCGCGGTCAGGAACCGCTCACGCACATCGACGGTGACCAGACGCACGCCGGTGGCCTTGACGAAGTCTTCCTCGACCTGACGGCGCTCGTCCTGGCGGAGCAGGCCGTGGTCGACGAACACGCAGACGAGCTGGTCGCCGATGGCCTTGTGCACGAGGGCAGCGGCCACGGCGGAATCGACTCCGCCGGAGAGCCCGCAGATGACCTTGCCGGTGCCGACCTGGGCCTGGATGCGGGCCACCTGTTCGGCGATGACGTTGCCGCTGTTCCAGTCGGCGGGGATGCCGGCGGCGCGGTGCAGAAAGTTCTCGAGCACGTTCTGGCCGAATTCGGAGTGCTTGACCTCGGGGTGCCACTGCACGCCGTAGAGCCGGCGCGTATCGTTCGCGAAGGCGGCGACCGGGGTGGAGCTCGTGGACGCGAGCACCGAGAAGCCGGCGGGGGCTTTCGACACGGAGTCACCGTGGCTCATCCACGCCGTCTGCTCGGCCGGCTGCCCGGCCAGCAGCGCGTTGCCGCTGTCGGTGACTCTGACCGGGGTCGCGCCGTACTCGCTCCGGCCAGTGCGAGCCACCTCGCCGCCAAGGGTCGTGGCCATCACCTGAAAGCCGTAGCAGATGCCCAGGATCGGGATGCCCAGGTCGAAGATGTCCGGGTCGAAGGTGGGGGCACCCTCGGCGTAGACGCTGGACGGCCCGCCGCTGAGCACGATGCCGAGCGGGTTCTTCTCCGCGACCTCGGCCGCGGTGATCGAGTGGGCCACGATCTCGGAGTAGACGGATGCCTCGCGCACCCGGCGCGCGATCAGCTGCGCGTACTGGGCACCGAAGTCGACCACCAGAACGGGGCGGGCACCGGTCGAGGCGCTCACAGCGGCGCTCACGAGCGGGCCTCGGCCCCAGCGGCAGCGGCAGCGGCAGCCGAGTCGGCGTGCGTCGCCAGGAAGGCGTTGACCTCGCGCGCGACGCGCACCTCGAGGAAGAAGGACAGGGTAGGAATGATGCCTCCGAGTGCGATCAGCAGAAACTTGGGGAATGACCAGCGCATCAGGCTCCAGAGCTGGAAGTCACTGAACAGGTAGAGCACGTACAGCCAGCCGTGCACGATCAGGATGCCGGTGCTCAGGTTGAATGCGGTCACCGAGTCCCGGGCGACGAGGGCGATGATCCCGTTCGGGCCGCCGACTTCGATTTCGAGCTGCAGCACGAACTTCAGGAAGACCTCGACGCAGAGCAGCAGCAGGAAGACACCGGTGATGACCGAGGAAACCTTGTAGAGCCGGAGCGCACCGGGGATTTTGGGGATGTCGGCAGGCTTGGGGTCAAGTGGCATGGGCCAATTCTAGACGGCCTCCGTCGCGTCGATGGCGGCCTGCTCCTGCTGACGCTCCCAGTCGTCCCGAACCAGGCGGTACCAGAGGAACACCGCGAAGCCGGCGAAGACTGCCCACTCGAGGGCGTAGAAGATGTTCAGCCAGTTGACCGATGCGTCGTTGCCGGGCACGGGCGAGTCGATCACGGTGAGGTTCGCGGCAGCATCCGTGTCGACGATGTAGCCGGCGTAGACGGACTGGTCGGTGAAGTCCGCCCACCGGTTGATCAGCGCGGCGGTGGAGACCGTGGTCTGGGTGCGCGGGTCGCTGTCCTCGTCCGGCACGACGGGAGCCTCGGAGGGAACGAAGCGGCCCGTCACGGTCTGCTGCTGCGCGGCGGCCTGCGCCGAGAGCGCCTCGATCGCCGACCTGGCCTCCTCCTCGGTGGCGGCCCAGCCGCGAGCCACGGCGATGGTGGAGACGGGCACGGATGCCGTTTCCACCGTCGACAAGCGGCTCACTACCCAGAAACCGCTGTCGCCCCCGTTGAGGCGTTCGCTGATCAGCACGTCGTCCCCCGGCACGAAGGAGCCGTCCACGGTGACCAGCTGGCCGGTCGCTGACTCGCGCGGCGGCCCGTCCGGCGACACCGCCTCGTGGAGCGGCTGCACGGTCTCGGTGCTGCGCTCCACGACTTCGCCGGACGCGATGGCGCGTTCGAGCTGCCACCGGCCGAGCAGGGCGAAGGCCGCGGCGATCGCGAGCGCCAGCAGCAGCGCGATCAGCCAGCGCGGCCGGAGCATGGTTGTGATCATGAGTAGTCCCCTGAAGCGGTGTCACGCGCCGGCTTGTCGACCGGGCCGGTTTCGGCCGGGCGCCGGCCGGAGATGAAGTCGAGCATGGAGTCCGGGGCCGCGGACGCCGGTCCGTCGGCCGCGGCGGCATCTGCCTCCGAGTCGGCGGTCGCGTCGGCAGGCGCCATGGCCGACCCCGCGCCGGGTGCCGCGGCGGTCGGGCGCTGGCGGTGGTCGGCGAGGAGACGGTCGGCGGCGCGTTGGGCATCCGTGCCGGTGTCGGCGGCGGTGGCCGCCTCGACCAGGGCGATTTCCTCCGCCAGCATCACGTCGTGGGCGCGTTTCCGGGCCGGGACGGCTTTCCGGCGTCGCCGCAGGGCCGCGCCGATCTTCTCGGAGTTCGCCGCGAAGAGCGGCCCCAGGATCGCCATCGTGAGCACGTAGAGGCCGGCGAAGGGCTGCAGCCGCTGATCGAGACCCGCGGTCACCGACAGGGTTGCCAGGATCAGCGTGAACTCGCCGCGGTTGACGAAGATGGCCGCGGTGTTGAGTCCCTCCCGCGGGCCCATGCCGTGCAGTTTCGCCATCAGCATTCCGGAGATCAGGCTGAGCACGAAGGTCATGCCGACGGCCGCGAACACGATGGTGATCACCGATCCGAATTCGGCCACGTTCAGCGCGAGGCCGAAGTTGAGGAAGAAGAAAGCCCCGAACACGTCGCGCAGGGGTACGGCGACGCGCTCGATCCGGCCGCGGTACGTGCTCGCGCCGAGCACCACCCCGATCAGGAAGGCCCCGATCGCATCCGTCACGCCGATGATCTCACCGATCCCGGCAAAGAGCACGGCGAGCCCGAAGAAGAGGATGGTGAACAGTTCGTCGTCCTTGGTGCGCATCAGCCGGGAGACGACTTTAGCGCCCCAGCGGGCCACCGAGAACATCACGACGAGAAAGAGGAAGGCGATGCTCAGTTGCAGCACGATCGGCCAGGCCTCGGTCTTGCCGCTGAGCACGACGGAGACGATCGCCAGGTAGACCGCGATGAAGATGTCGCCGACGACGGTCACGCCGAGGATCATCGGAGTTTCCTTGTTGGCAAGCCGGCGCAGTTCGATCAGGAGCTTGGTGATGATGGCGCTCGAGGAGGTGCCGGTCATTCCGGCGATCACAAGGGCCTCCCGGCTGCCCCAGCCGACCATCAGGCCGAACGCGAAGCCGACTCCCATGTTGATCAGAACGTAGGAGCCGCCGGAAATCAAGAGTTTTCCGGCGTCGCCGAAGAACGCCTCCTGGTCGAATTCGAGGCCGAGGCTGAACAGGAGCAGGATCAGCCCGAAAATGGCGATCAGTTCGATGTCCGCCGACTGGAAGTCCAGCGGGAACCAGCCGGTGTTCGGGCTGGCCAGGAGCCCGACAATCATGTAGATGGGGATGGACGGCAGCCCGATCAGCTTTCCGGCACGACCGAGGAGATAGGCAACGACGAGCAGGATGCCAAGAGTGATGAGGTCTTCGCCGAGTTGCATGTTTAGCCCCCGGGCGGCGCGTCGACGGACTTGGCCTTAACCTCGCCGGTGCGGAAGAAGGCGAAGGCCTTCGCGACCTTCTCGGGCGAGCCGGCGACGACGAGCGTGTCGCCGGGGAAGACACGGAAGTCGTGGGCGGGCGCCGGGTTCGCGGACTCCCCGCGGACGACGGCCACGACCGTCAGACCGGCTATGCCGCGGTCGGCGGGGTTGCCGAGCGCCTGGCCGGCGATGTGGTCTTCGTAGTCGACGGTGAACCAGTCGATGCTGAGGCCGGGGATCTGGTCGAGCGCGGTGAGCGACTCGGTGATCTGGGTGCCGCCGAGGAGCTCGGCGAGTGTGTGCGCTTCGTCTTCGTTCAGCCGCAGGGACACCTTGGCGGCGTCGGGGCCGCCCTCGTCGTCCGCGAAGGTGATGAGGTCGCTGTGCCCCGAGCGGTGGGCGATGACGCCCACTTTGCCGCCGTCATCCGTGATGAAGGTGTGCAGCACTCCCACCCCGGGAAGTTTGACCCGCCGAACGTCAACCATGGTGCAACTCCTGAGGTTTGTGGGCAGTCAGCCCAGTCTACCGGAGCGAGTTTGCGTGCCTCCCGCCCGCTGTCGCGCCGCCAGCCCCGCGGCCCCGCGGCCCCGCGGCCCGCCGCCGCGC
>NZ_SOFV01000033.1:0-27993 GCF_004402465.1 Cryobacterium sp. TMT2-14
GACTGGATCCATAGCTACAATCACCACAGACCCCATACCGGCATCGGCGGCAAATCACCCATCAACCGTGCTCACAACGTCAGTGGGAACAACAGCTAGACCGCCACCGCGTCACCGGCGAACGCAAACTCGGAGATTTTCGCGAAACGCCGTATTTCAGGGTGGGATGCCGCGTGTCGCGACAATCTCCGAAGTAACGTGCGCACACCCCACCCCACCCCCACCCGACCGGCCACTTCACCCGGCTCTGCGGTAGCTTGGTCGTACTGCCCGGCCCGCTCGGAGAGGAGGACGTCGGCGCCATACCTGGCGCCGAGACAGCGATGAAACGACGAACCTTTCTGCTCGGCTCAGTCTCCGGCCTGGGCCTGGTCGCGCTCACCGCGTGCGTGACGCCGACTCCGCGGCCCTCGGCATCCGTCACGCCGAAGCCGACGTCGACACCCTCGCTCGTCCCGAAGCCGGCGGCCATGCGCCGCACATCCTGGTCGGCCGACCCGTTCGCCCGCGGCTCCTTCAGTTACCCCGCGGTGGGCGCCACGCCCGAGCAGCGCGCCGCGCTCGGCCAGCCCGTCGACGACCGCCTCTTCTTCGCCGGTGAGGCCACCTCCACCGACGCGCCGGGCACGGTGCAGGGCGCCCGCGATTCAGGGAAGCGCGCCGCCCGCGACGTGCTCGCAGCGGCGAGCCTGGGGGAGCGCATCGCCGTGATCGGCGCCGGAATCGCCGGACTCACCGCGGCCCGAGACCTGCAGGACGCCGGCTTCGACGTGTTCCTGGTCGAGGCCCGCGACCGCATCGGCGGCCGCATCGACACCGTCACCGACAAGGACTGGCCATTCCCGATCGAGCTCGGCGCGGCTTTCGTCCGGCGCACCGGCCAGACCACCCTCGACGAGGACCTCACCGACCGCGGCGTCGCCACGGCCCCCTTCACCGATCCGCCGGAGGCCCGCACCGCGGCCGGCACGGTCGTGGAGGTGCCCGACACCGGCGCGCAGGCGGTCGCCACGGCGCTGGCCTGGGCCGCCGAGCAGCCCACCGACGTGTCCATCGCGCAGTCCCTCGCCGATTCGGGGGCCTCCAAGCTCTCGACGACGGATGCCGACACCGGCGTTTCCGACGCCGACTGGCTCGACTACCAGATCACGGTGGTGCTCGACCCACTGGCAGGGGGCCCCGTTCCGGAGCAGTCCTCCTGGTACTCGGACGCCAACCCCCAGGCCGACCCTGACACCGATCCCGGCGAGGACCGTATTGTGCTGGGCGGCTTCGCCACCCTGCTTACCGACCTCAGCGACGGCATCGACATGCTCGGGTCTAGCGTGGTCACCAAAATCGCCTACAACGAAGCCGGCACCAGCCTCCGGCTCGGCACCGGCGAGTCGCTCTCCGCCGACCGGGTCGTCGTCACCGTGCCGCTGGGGGTGCTGAAGACCACGGTGATGGAGTTCGACCCGCCGCTGCCCTTCACGCACCGCGGCGCCATCTCGGCCCTGGGCATGGGCACGCTCGACAAGATCTGGCTGCAATTCGACAAGCCGTTCTGGGACACGGATGCCCCGCTCTGGTCCACGGTCGGTGGCGACGACGACTTCCGCGTCTGGATCAACATGGTTCCGCTCACCGGCGAACCGGTGCTGGTGGGCCTGGTTGCGGCGGAGACTGCTCTGCGCCTCGCGGAGGTCGACGACGACGAGTTCCTCGCCGCCGCCCTGAGCAGCCTCGAGCCGTTCTACTCGGCCGTGCCGACCGACAACCCGACCACGGAGTAGGTCCGCACCAAGCCGCTCCCCGAATCCCGGGCCGGCGCCTCGCGATTGTCAACCCGTCTTAGTTCTGAGATTCGTGGTGTACTCACCTGCCAACGTCCAGTCGATGAATTTTGGCTCCCACTCGGGGCACGTTCTCATGCAGTCGCAGCCCGTCGTGGTGCAGCGCTCAGAGGTCCAGTCGTTACCCGGACTGGCCCTGCCGACGGATTCCTGACGGGTGGATGCCCCCGTTCCAGGCCGGGCTCGTTCCGCCGGCCATCCCAGTGCGGTCGTCACCGGGATGCACCACCCCCGCCCGCGACTGCTCCACTTTTCTGCTTGACCGTGCGATTGCTGTGCTCCCCATGGATATCCTCCTCGACATCGACATCGACATCGACATCGACCGCGAATCCGTCGTCCTTCTGGACGTCGACCCTGACCTGCCCCGTGAAGGCACTCACCACATTCGTGGCCTGAACGGGCACCAACCCACCGCCCCCGGTGCCTACCTGGCGGTCTCGCCGTGCTGCGGCCCCAAGGTCTTGCAATGCACACCCCGGGTCCTCGCGATGCGGGCATCCGGGGTGCTCCACTGCGGCGCCTGCCGGGGCGGGCACCTGACCAGCGAATACACCTTCACGCCGCTGTAGGTTCGCGCCCCTGCGCCCGCGGGGGCAGCCGCGACGTGGCCGTGAGTACGGCGGCGATCGCGGTGAAGAGCAGCAGCGCGACCAGGCAGTAGATCACGGTCTCGAGCGGGCCGCGCACCTGCACCGGGTCGAGGAAGAAATACGGGTACCACCCCACGATCGACCCGCGGATGAGCGTGAACACTCCCCAGATCGAGGGCACCACGAGAACCCAGACCAGGATTTTCCAGGGCAGGCGGGCCTTGCCGGCATCCGTCAGCCAGTCAAGGAGTGCGATCGTGGGAATCCAGAAGTGCAGCAACTGGCTCGACCAGGGCACCTCGATCGTGTAGTCCAGCGAGGAGGACTGGATGACGATGGTCAGGAATACGATCCCGGAGACGGTGATGTAGGTCGTCACAAGCAACCGGAACCAGTTCAGCCAGGGTGGGTCGGTCGTGTGCCGAAATGCGACGAATGCGGCAGCGGCGAAGGCGACGATCGCGGCCATACCGCTCTGCACGGTGAAATAGCTGAAGTAGTTGTAGATCTGAAACGTGGCGAAACCGAGCACGTAATCGAAGTAGCCGGCGAGGGCCACCACGCCCAGGCCGGCGAGGAGCAGGCGGCCGATGCCAAACCCGCGGCGCACGGTGTGCACGCGCTGCGACCGAGAAGTTCGGGCGAGGGCCCGGCGTACGGGTGCCGCAGTGAGTGCGCGCACGCCCGATCTCGTCGCCGCCGAGTGAACGCGCTTCGGGGGGTCCGTCCGAGCGGGATCGGCAGCTCGCGCGCACATGCTCCCACGCTACGCCAGCCGGTCGGGTGCCCGCTGACCTCGGTATCAACCGGATGCCGCCGCTCAGCCGGCCGTTCCGCTCAGAAGCCGATCCGGAACCCGGTCTCGCCGAGCGGCGGAATCGTGGTGACCTCGACCGCCTCGACCCGGGCCGACGGCGGGCCGTGCTGCAGCCACGAGAGCATCACCCAGACGGTTGCCGCGTCGCCCTCCAGCTCGACCTCCACCGCACCGTCCCCGCGGTTGCGCACATGACCCGCGAGCCCGAGTCGGCGCGCCTCGGTCTGGGTGTAGTAGCGGAACCCGACTCCCTGCACCACCCCGCGCACGACAACCTGCTTGCGAACCATGCTTCCAGTGTGCCCCGCCGCAGGCGAGCCCGCATCCATCGTTCACCCGACCCGTTCACCAACCCGCGCTGTGGCTAACTCAGGAGATCCAGCGCGGGCATCCGTCGTGCACCGAAAATCCCACGGAAACACGCGGATGCCCCTAACCGGCCCGAGCATTCTCCTGAGTTAGCCACGCGGGGTGGGGGCTAGCCACGCGGGGTGGGGGTTGGCCACGCGGGGTGGGGGTTGGCCACGCGCGGTGGGGGAGACGCGCAGCCGGAGTGCTCCGGCCAGCCCAAAGCCAGATGCTGCCGCCATGGCCCTGCACCGCCAACCCCCGATTCAGGCGGAGTCACGCCAGACGATCGGAGTCTCGAGCAGGATGCCCTCGGCCGGCTGCTCTTCGCCGCGCAACTGGCCCAGCACGCACTCGGCCGCCCGCTCACCGAGGCCGAAGGCGGGCTGGTGCACGGTGGACAGGTGCGGCTGGGTGCGCAGCGCCCAGGAGCTGTCGTCGAAGCCGACGATGCCGACGTCTCCGGGAATGGTGCGCCCGGCATGGCGCAGAGCCTCCATGGCTCCGGCCGCGACCGCGTCGGAGGCGGCGAACACGCCGTCGATCAGCGGGTCACGCTGAAGCAGCGCACGCATGCCGAGGGCCCCGTCGGTGAAGGTGTACAGCGGAACGCGGGCCACGAGAGCCGGGTCGAAGCGGTCGCCGAGGGCATCCGTGAAGCCGGCCAGACGGTCGGCGCCGGAGTCGCGGTCGAGCGCGGCGGCAATCATGCCGATGCGCGTGCGGCCGGTCTGCATGAGGCGTTCGGTGATGGCGCGCGCCGACGCCCGGTTGTCGATGCCCACGAAGGGAAGCTGGCGCAGGTCGGGCGGATGTCCCACGAAGGCGGCCGGAAGGCGCAGCTTCTCGATCACCCGGGTGATCGGGTCTTCCTGGCGAGCGGAGACGATGACGACCCCGTCGACGAAACCGCCGCTGAGGTAGCGGGCGACGCGCTCGGTGTCGCGCTGGGAGTCGATGACCAGGCTGACCATCTGGTAGTCGGCGCGGGAGAGCACGGTGTTGGCGCCGAGTAGGATTCCGCCGATGTTGGGGTCGTCCAAAAACAGGGAGTGCGGCTCGTGCACGATGAAACCGACGGCCTCCGAGCGCTGCATGACCAGGCTTCGGGCGGCATTGTTCGGCACATAGCCGACCTTCTCGATGGCCGCCTCGATGGCGATGCGGGCCGACGCCGAGACGTAGGGCTCGCCGTTCACGACCCGGCTGACCGTGCCGCGGGAGACTCCGGCTTCCACGGCGACGTCGTGGATCGTCGCGCGTTTGCGTCGAGACGGAATTGTCACCATTCGATAACTGTAACGCTCTCGCACACACTCCGCGCTTGACACGACCGCCGGGAGATACATACTCTGTGTACGTTCACAGAAAACCCAACGGCGAGTTCTTCTCCCGACTCTGTGCACGTTCACAGAACAGTTAGCACAGAGTCGTCACCACGGTGTCGTCACCACGAAGTGCACGCCACAGTCAGGGAGTACATGAACTCGCGAGCAGCCACTTCGAACGGTGCGGCCCCGGCCCACCCGTTCGTGCACGAGGGCATCGCCTACGGCTGTGACTACAACCCGGAGCAGTGGGGTCCCGAGACCTGGGCCGAGGACGTGCGCCTCATGCGCGAGGCCGGCGTCGACCTGGTGGCCATCAACATCTTCGGCTGGTCGCACCTCGAGCCGCGTGCGGGCGAGTACGACTTCGACACCCTCGACACGATCATCGAGCTGCTCCACGCCAACGGGATCCGGGTCAACCTCGGCACCGGCACCTCGTCGCCGCCGCCGTGGCTGACCACACTTCACCCCGAGATCCTTCCGGTCGCCGACGACGGCACGACCCGTTTCCCCGGCGGTCGCCAGGCCTGGTGCCCGAGCTCGGCCGTGTTCCGTGAGCACGCGCTGGCCCTGGTCGAAAAGGTCGCCGAGCGGTACGGCCACCACCCGGCCATCGCCCTCTGGCACGTGTCCAACGAATTGGGCTGCCACAACGCGCTCTGTTACTGCGACGACACCGCCGCCGCGTTCCGTCTCTGGCTTCAGGCGCGTTACGGCACCATCGATGCTCTCAACGCAGCCTGGGGTACCTCCTTCTGGAGCCAGCGGTACGGCCAGTGGGCCGAGATCCTCACCCCGCGGCTCACGCTGTCCAGCCACAACCCCGGCCAGGTGCTCGACTTCCACCGGTTCAGCTCCGCCGAACTGCTCGACTACTATCGGCGCGAGAGCGCGGTGCTGCGCCGCCACTCGAACGTGGCCGTGACCACCAACTTCATGGTCACCGCGCACATCCGCAACCTCGACTACTGGTCCTGGGCCGGCGACATGGACATCGTCGCCAACGACCACTACCTCGACCACCGCCTCGCCGACCCGGCCACCGAGCTCGCCTTCGCCGCGGACCTCACCCGCGGGCTCGCCCAGGGTGAGCCCTGGCTCCTGATGGAACAGGCCGCCGGTGCCGTCAACTGGCAGCCGCACAACCTGGCCAAGGCGCCCGGCGAAATGACCCGCAACTCCCTCGCCCACGTCGCCCGCGGTGCGGACGGCGTCTGCTTCTTCCAGTGGCGCGCCTCCCCGCAGGGGTCGGAGAAATTCCACTCCGCCCTGGTGCCCCACGCCGGCACCGACACCGTGCTCTGGCGCGAGGTCGTGGCCCTGGGCGCAACCCTGGATCGTCTTGCCGAGGTCACCGGCAGCCGGGTCGTCGCGGATGCCGCGATCATCTTCAGCTGGGAATCCTGGTGGGCAGGCGACGGCGAATCCCGTCCGTCCCACGCGGTGCGCTACCTCGACCAGGTGCACGCCGCCTACGCGGCCCTGCACGAACTCGGCGTCACGGTCGACATCGTCTCCCCGGATGCCGACCTCTCGGGCTACCGCCTCGTCGTCGTCCCGTGCCTCTACCTGGTCTCGGACGCGCAGGCCGAGAATCTCAACGCCTACGTCGCCGCCGGCGGCCACGCCCTGATCACCTTCTTCAGCGGCATCGTCGACGTAGACGACCGGGTGCGCACCGGCGGTTACCCCGGCGCGTTCCGCGAGATCCTCGGCATCACGGTGGAGGAGTTCTCTCCGCTGCTGCCCGGCCACGTTCTCGCTCTCGACACCGGCGCCGCCGCGAGCCTGTGGAGCGAACGCCTGCGTGTCGACACCGCCGAGGTGGTCGCGAGCTACATCGACGGGCCGCTGCCCGGCATCCCCGCCATCACCCGCAACCGGCACGGAGGCGGCACCGCCTGGTACGTCGCCACCGCGCTGGAGGCCGGCGCCCTGCGGGACGTCCTGCGCAGGATCGCCCAGGAGGCTCGGGTCACCGCGGTCGGCCCGGAGCGCACCGGAGCCATCGAGGTCGTGCGCCGTGTGAGCTCCACCCACAGCTATCTGTTCATCATCAACCACGGTTCGGGCGACGTCGAGCTTCCGGCCGCCGGCCACGAGCTCGTCACCGACGAACCCGTCGGTCGAATCGTGCGCGTGCCGGCCGGAGCCGTCCGCGTGATTAGAGAGGACCCCTCATCATGAGCGCACCTGCCGTTCCCCTAACGGATGCCCCGGGCAGCGCTGCCCGAAAGAGACCCCGCGCCGCCAAGCCAGCCAAGGCCCCCGGAGCGAAGCCCCGCGTGCAGCACACGGGCGCGATCCTCGCGTTCGTGCTGCCGTTCGGCACCCTGTTCGCCCTGTTCTACCTCGTCCCGATCGGCTACGCGATCTACCAGTCACTGCTCGTGATCGAGCGCGAGGGCACCTTCGGCCAGGCCACCGAGGTCTTCGGCGGACTGACCCAGTACATCCTGGTGTTCCAGAATGGGCCGTTCTGGGAGTCGATCACCCGGGTGCTCGCCT
Source organism: Cryobacterium sp. TMT2-14 (assembly GCF_004402465.1). Lineage (NCBI taxonomy): Bacteria > Bacillati > Actinomycetota > Actinomycetes > Micrococcales > Microbacteriaceae > Cryobacterium > Cryobacterium sp. TMT2-14. Next base: position 7,433 of record NZ_SOFV01000033.1, read on the forward strand.
TCGGCGCCGTGCAGGTTCCGATCATGCTCGGTCTCGCGCTGCTGTTCGCCCTGTTGCTGGACTCGCCGCTCGTGCGCGGCAAGAGATTCTTCCGGCTGGCGTTCTTCGTCCCCTACGCGGTCCCCGGCGTCATCGCCGCGATCATGTGGGGCTACCTCTACTCACCCAATCTGTCGCCGTTTCGCGCCGTCACCGAGAACATCAACTTCCTCTCGGCCGATCTCGTGCTCTGGGCCATCGCCAACGTCGTCACCTGGGTGTTCGTGGGCTACAACATGCTCATCATCTACTCCGCGCTGCTGGCGATCCCGACCGAACTCTACGAGGCCGCCCGCCTCGACGGCGCCGGCCAGCTGCGCATCGCCTGGTCGGTCAAGATTCCGCTGATCATGCCGGCGATCATCCTGACCGCCATTTTCTCGATCATCGGCACCCTGCAGCTGCTCGCCGAACCGCAGGTCTTCCGCAGCTTCAGCTCGGCCGTGACCAGCACGTTCACCCCGAACCTGACGGTGTACTCCACCTCGTCGATCCCGAACTTCAACCTGGCCGCCGCGTTCTCCGTTGTGCTGGCCCTGGCCACGTTCATCCTCTCCTTCACGTTCCTGAAGTTCACGCAGCGTAAGGAAGCCAAGTGAGCACCCTGACCCCCACCACCCCCGCCAAGCCGGCTCGCGGCATCCGTTCAACCGAGGCGAAGGCACCGCGCGCCCAGCGCGAGAGCCCGTTCGCCCGGGTCAGCGCCATGGTCGTCATGGGCGTCTTCACGATCTACTTCCTGGTGCCGATCTGGTGGCTGCTGGTCGCGGCCTCGAAGAACCGATCCCAGTTCAACAGCACGAACCCGCTCTGGTTCGCCGACTTCTCCCTGTTCGAGAACATCGGAAACCTGGTGGCCTACCGCGACGGCGTCTACCTCAAGTGGATGCTCAACAGCGCGCTGTACGCCGGTGGCGGTGCCCTCGTGGGCACGATCATCGCCGGAATGTGCGGGTACGCACTGGCCAAGTACAACTTCCCGGGACGCGAACTGATCTTCAACGTCGTGCTCGGCGGGGTGCTCGTACCCGCCACGGCGCTGGCTCTGCCGCTGTTCCTGATCTTCAGCCAGATCAGCCTGACCAACACGTTCTGGTCGGTGTTCCTGCCCAGCCTGGTCAGCCCGTTCGGGGTCTACCTCTCCCGCATCTACGCGTCGGCCAGCGTTCCCGACGAGCTGATCGAGGCCGCCCGCCTCGACGGCGCCGGCGAACTGCGCACCTTCTTCACGGTCTCGGTGCGGATGATGGTGCCGGCCCTGGTCACCGTCTTCCTCTTCCAGTTCGTCGCCATCTGGAACAACTTTTTCCTGCCGCTGATCATGCTGCGCGACGAGACCCTGTTCCCGGTCACGCTCGGCCTCTACGCCTGGAACTCGCAGGTCAACCAGATCCCCGTGCTGCGCGATTACGTTCTGATCGGCGCCCTGCTGTCGATCATCCCGCTGATCATCATCTTCCTGCTGCTCCAGCGCTTCTGGCGAAACGGCCTCAGCGCCGGTTCGGTGAAGTAGCCGGCCTCACCCCCCCCTTAGCTGCACCACCTCCACCCCCAAGAGAAAAGAAGAACAATGCAGATCAAGAAGAGAGCAGCCGCCGTCGCCTTGCTCACCGCAGCCACGGTCGTTCTGACCGGCTGTGCGTCGGGCTCGAGCACGTCCGGCGGTGGCGACGCCGCCGCCTGCGAACCCTCCGAGGGCAAGGTCGACCTCACGTTCACCACCTGGATCCCCGGGATGGAAGACGTCGCCGCAGTCTGGAATGAGGAGAACCCCGACGTTCAGGTAAAGGTGCAGACCGGCCCGAACGGCAACGGCGGCACGTACCAGAACTTCTTCAACCAGCTCAAGGCCGGCAACGCGCCCGACCTCGGCCAGATCGAATACGACGCCCTCCCGAACTTCCGCGTGCAGGACGGCCTGATGGACCTCGCCGCCTGTGAGGGTGTTCTCGACGCCAAGGACGACTTCGTGGACTGGACCTGGGGACAGGTCAACTTCGGTGAAGAAGACGCAGCCTACGCGGTGCCGCAGGACGCCGGGCCCATGGCGATGTTCTACCGTGCCGACCTCTTCGCCGCCAACAACATCGCGATCCCGACCACCTGGGAAGAATTCGCGGTTGCCGCCGAAGCCGTGCGCGCCACCGGCGGCTACATCACCAACTTCTCGCAGAGTGACATCAACCAGTTCGCCGGATTCGTCTGGCAGGCCGGGGGAAGCTGGTTCGAGAACGACGGCGAGAACTGGACCATCGACCTGACCAGCCCCGAGTCGGTCAAGGTCGCCGACTACTGGCAGGACCTGATCGACCGCGACCTCGTCTCGACCAACCCGCCGTGGACCGACGAGTGGAACAACGCCTACAACACCGGATCCAACTGGACCTGGAACTCCGCAGCCTGGGGTGCGAACTCCATCGCCAGCGGCGCTCCGGACACCGCCGGCAACTGGTCCGTCGCCCTCTCCCCGCAGTGGGCTGCCGGCGAGAACGCCGCCGGCAACTGGGGTGGCTCGTCCACCGCAGTCTTCAAGGGCTCCGAGCACCCCTACGAGGCGGCCCAGTTCGCGCTGTGGCTGAACACCTCTGACGAGGCGCTCACGATGCTGAACAAGTCGGCCAACCTGTACCCGGCCGCCAAGAGCGGCCTCGAACTGCCGGCCCTCAAGGAAGGCGTCGAGTTCTACGGCGGCCAGGCCATCTACGACGTGTTCGCCGAGGCATCCGATCACGTCTCGCCCGACTTCATCTGGGGCCCGACCATGACACAGGTCTACAACGACACCTCCGACGGCTTCAAGGGTGCCGTCACCGGTAGCGGAACTCTGACGGATGCTCTCACGAGCGCCCAGCAGAGCACGATCGACGCTCTCGAGGCTCAGTCGATCCCGGTCACCAAGTAGCATCAGCTCCACTGTGTCGATTCCCTACCTCCGTGCCGCGGGCACCAGCCTTGTGCTGGATGCCCGCGGCACGGGCGTGCCCGTCATCGTGCACTGGGGTGCCGACCTGGGTGACCTGAACGGTGAACTGCTGGAAACGCTGGCCGACGCATCCGTGCCGGCCATCTCGCCGAGTTCGATCGACGTGCCCCTGCGGCTCTCGCTACTGCCCACCCTCGCGGCAGGCTGGAGCGGGCGTCCGGGCGTGAGCGGGTTCCGGCCCGGTGGGTGCGGCGGCGTGGCCCTCGATCTGCGCCTCACCGAGGTTCAGTCGGGCGGTGTGCGGGCGGGCGTGCCGTCTGCCTCCGGCCGCACGCTGCCCGGCACACAGGCCCTGACGATCTTTCTGACGGATGCCGCGGCCCGGGTGACCGTGCGCACCGACCTCGAACTCTCGGTCGAGGGTGTGCTGCGACTGCGCCACACCCTCACCAACACCGGTGACGACCCTGCCTCCGCACCCTTCGAGCTTGGCTCGCTCGACGTCATCCTGCCGGTGCCCGACCGCGCCGGGGAACTGCTTGACTTCACCGGGCTGTGGACCCACGAGCGTCGGCCGCAGCGCAGTACGCTCGGCCACGGCGTGTGGAGCCGGGAGTCCCGTCACGGCCGCCCCGGCCACGACGACTCCTATCTGATGGCGGCCGGAACGCCCGGGTTCGGCTTCCGCACCGGCGAGGTATGGGCCACCCACTTGGCCTGGAGCGGCGACAAACACGTCTGGGCCGAGAACAGCGCGCTGGGCTACTCGGCGCTCGGCAGCGGCGAGCTGCTGGCACCCGGCGAGCTGAGAGTGGCCCCCGGCGCGAGCCACACCACCCCGTGGACGGTGGCCGTGTACTCGGCTGCCGGGCTGGACGGGCTCTCGGCGCGGCTGCATCCGTGGGTCCGTTCCTGGTCGACCATCACCGGGCACCGCCCGGTCGTGCTGAACACCTGGGAGGCCGTGTACTTTGACCACGACCTGTCGACTCTGGCCCGCCTGGCCGACGCGGCGGCCGTGGTCGGGGTGGAGCGCTTCGTGCTCGACGACGGCTGGTTCACCGGCCGCTCGGACGACCGGCGGGCCCTCGGAGACTGGTTCGTCGACCCGGTCACCTGGCCCGGCGGATTGCACCCGCTGATCGAGCATGTGCACGCGGCCGGCATGGACTTCGGTCTCTGGGTCGAACCCGAAATGGTCAGCGCCGACTCGGACGTCGCCCGCGCGCACCCGGAGTGGGTGCTCGGCGGGGTGGACGCGGCTGGTGTCGGGGGTTCTGGGGCCGGTATTGGTTCGGCATCCGTCGGTGTTTCGTCGCCGGCGCTGACCTGGCGGTTCCAGCGCGTGCTCGACCTCGGCAACCCGGATGCCTTCGGCTGGGTGTTCGCCCGCCTCACCGCCCTGCTCAACGAGTACCCCATCGCCTACCTGAAGTGGGACCACAATCGCGACCTGCTGGCCGGCTCCGCCCACCGGCAGACGGTGGCGCTGTACCGGCTCATCGATGCCGTGCGTGCCGAGCACCCGGGCGTCGAGATCGAGTCCTGCGCGTCGGGGGGAGCCCGGGTCGATCTCGGAATTCTCGAGCGCGTCGATCGGGTCTGGACCAGCGACACCAACGACCCGCTCGAGCGGCAGCAGATCCAGCGGTACTCGAGCGTGCTCCTACCGCCGGAGTACCTCGGCGGGCATCTCGGCGCGGCCACCGCACACACCACCGGGCGCACCTCCGAGCTCAGTTTCCGGCTGGCGACCGCCCTGTTCGGCAGCGCCGGCATCGAGTGGGACCTGACCCGCGCGAACGAGTCCGAGCGGGTGCAGATCGCCACCTGGATCGCCCGCTACAAGCAGCTGCGGCCGCTGCTGCACTCCGGTGTCGTCGTTCGGGCCGACCCCAGCGACCCGGCCCTCGAGCTGCACGGTGTCGTCTCGCCCGACCAGAACTCGGCCCTGTTCGCCCAGGTGGCGCTCGCCGCCCCGCGCGCGGCACTGCCGGAGCGGATGCGGTTCCCCGGTCTCGCGCCCGAGCGGCGCTACCGGGTGGCACCGCTTTCGCTCGGCGTGCCCCCGCGCACGATCCAGGATGCCCCGCCGGCCTGGCTGGCGGAGCCGGGCTCGTCCGGTGCCGCCGGTGCTTTTGGTACCGACGGTTCAGTGACGCTGACCGGAGCTGTGCTCGCTCTCGTCGGGCTGCCCGCGCCGCTGCTCGCCCCGGAGCAGGCCGCGCTCTTCACCGTCGACGCGGTCGACGGCCGCCGCTGAGCAGTCACCGACCAGGCATCCGTCACCCGGGCCGAGCAGGTGGGCGGTGCAGGTCGTGGCAGGTTTCGCCCGGTTGCGGTCGGGTTGCGGCACCGAAAAACCAGCCTCGGGCAGTACTCTCATCGAAGCACTCGCCTCGGGGAGACCGCCTCCGCGGGGCACCCTCGCACCGAAGGAACTGTCATGAAAATCGAGAACATCGAACTGCGGCGCGTGCACATTCCCCTCGTGCGGCCCTTCCGCACCTCGTTCGGCACGTCGACCGAGCGGGCGGTCACGATCGTGCGGGTGACCACCGCGGATGCCGAGGGCTGGGCCGAGTGCGCCGCCGATACGAGTCCGCTTTACAGCTCGGAGTTCCTCGACGGCAGCGACGTCGTGATTCGCGACCACCTGATCCCGAGGCTGCAGGCGCTCGGCGACCGGCTCACCGCCGAACGCGTCGCCGGGGCCGTGGAGCCGGTGAAGGGGCACGCGATGTCCAAGGCCGCGCTGGAAACGGCCATCCTCGACGCGCAGCTGAAGGAGGCCGACATCTCGTTCGGCGGCTACCTCGGCGCCGTGCGCGACACGGTGCCGGCCGGTGTGTCGGTGGGCATCATGGACTCGATCGACGAGCTGCTCGAGGCCGTGGCCGGCTACCTGGAGGAGGGCTACCTTCGGATCAAGCTCAAGATCGAGCCCGGTTGGGACCTCGAGCCGGTGCGTGCCGTGCGCGAGCGCTTCGGCGAGGAGCTGCTGCTGCAGGTCGACGCGAACACCGCATATACCCTCGCGGATGCCCGTCACCTCGCCCGGCTCGACCCATTCGACCTGCTCCTGGTGGAGCAGCCGCTGAAGGAGGACGACCTGCTCGGCCACGCCAACCTGGCGAAACGGATCAGAACCCCCATCTGCCTCGACGAGTCGATCGAATCGGCCCGGGATGCGGCCACTGCCATCACCCTCGGTGCCTGCAGCATCATCAACGTCAAGCCGGCGCGGGTGGGCGGCTACCTGGAGGCCCGTCGCATCCACGATGTGGCGGCCGCGCACGGTGTGCCCGTCTGGTGCGGCGGAATGCTTGAAACCGGAATCGGCCGGGCGGCGAATGTGGCCCTGGCCGGGCTGCCGAACTTCGTGCTGCCGGGGGACACCTCGGCCTCCAGCCGATACTACGAACAGGACCTGACCGCGCCGTTCGTGCTCGAGAACGGGCACCTGCGCGTTCCCACGGGACCGGGCATCGGCGTGGAGGTGCTGACCGATGTGCTGGCCGGCGTCACGGCATCCGTCACTGACATCAGATTTTAGACCTGACGGCTGACGGATGTCCCGCAGCGCAGCGAGCTTGAGCGAGCAGCTAGCCTGAGGGAGAAAGCCTGCACCGCACCGGACCCCTGGAGGACACCAATGCTGTTGACCGCCGACCTGTACGACCAGCGCGGGGAAGACCTGCAATCCGTTTCGCTCCAGTTCCTGAACCTGGGTGGCCTCGCCCGGTTCAGCGGCCCGATCCGCACCGTGACCTGCTTCGAGGACAACGCCCTGCTCAAGTCGGTGCTGTCGACGCCCGCCGCCGGCGAGGTGCTCGTCATCGACGGCGGCGGCTCGCTGAATACGGCGCTGATGGGCGACATGATCGCCGACCTCGCGGTGCAGAACGGCTGGGCCGGCGTGGTGATCAACGGTGCGATCCGCGACCGGGTGGCCATCGGAGGGATGCCGCTGGGCGTGAAGGCCCTCGGCAGCAACCCGCGCAAGAGCTCGAAGGCCGGCGCTGGAGTCACGGATGCCGTCGCCCGGTTCGCCGGCGTGACGTTCACCCCCGGCCGCACGATCTACTGCGACGAAGACGGGATCCTCGTCGAGCGGTGACGCCCAGCGGACGCGACACAGCACGCGCCCGGGCAAGACGCGCGGCGCCACCCGAGGAACCTCACTCAGGTGGAGCCGCTGGTGCGGGGGGCCGACGTCATTGTTGTTCGTTCTGAGTACGCAATTTCAGACCTACTCGGCAACGGTACTTCGTCACCGGTCACCTTGTCACCATCTGCGAGCTAACGATTCGTACCGGCCGGGCGGCGCAGCGCCGCCCGGGCCGGCGACCTCGGCGCAGCTCGGCGCAGCTCGGCTCAGCGCGGCTCAGCGCGGCGTCGGGCGGTTGGCGCTCACGACCTGGCTGCGCTCGGTGAGCTCGACGACGCGCTGCGTGCCGTCGTCGAGGGTGACCTCCACCTCGAAGGCGTGGTCGAGCGCTCTGCTGCGGCGGAAGTCCGTCACGGTGCCACTGCCGACCTCGGCCAGGGCCGCCTGGCCGGCAGTCGTGCGGTCGACGCTTGCGAGTTCCGCAGCGGTCAGCACGCGGGGTTCGGCCACGGATGCCGCGTCGCCGCTCCAGCTGGGTGCGCTCACCCACACGACGGTGAAGGTCTCATCGAGCTGAACCGCGACCTCGACGCCGTTCGGAAGTCGGGTGTCGACCGTGTAGGACTCGGAAAGCGCGTGAGACTCGGCGGGGCCGCGCTGGGCATCCGTCACCGTGGCTGGCCCGACCTCGGTCAGGGCCGCGCGACTCGCACGCGCCAGCTCGGTGTCGGTCAGGGTGGTCTCGTCGTCGCCGAGACCCGTGGCGGCCGCGATTCCGGCGGCACCGGCACCCACGGCGACCGTGGCGGCCACCGCAGCCGCGATCCAGGTTGACTGTCGGATTCCGGGCACCCTGATTGCATTCACACCCCCAGTCTGGGGGACTCCGGGCGGCTTGGATGCCACCGTTCCTGCCGCCGCGCCCTCCACCGTGTCAATTTGCCTTAGTGGCTAAACTAAATGCATCCGACGAAAGGTGTGACTCATGTCCGGCTCCTCTCCCACCCCGGCTCGCGATGACTCCACGGGCATCTGATGGGCAGCATCCTCGTCACCGGTGCCTCCGGAACCGTCGGCCGGGCCGTGGCCGCGGCGCTCGCGTCCACCGGCGAGAGCGTCATCTCCGCGGTACGGAACCCGGCCGGCTCCGAATTCGCCCTGGACCCGCCGGCCGGCACACCCCGTGCCTTCGATTTCTCCGACCCGACCGGGTGGGCCGGCGCCTTCGCCGGAGTCGACCGGCTGTTCCTGCTGCGCCCGCCCGCGATCGCGAACGTGGCGGACACCCTGATCCCGGTGATCGACACGGCGCTGGCGCACGGCATCCGCCAGATCGTCTTTCTCTCCCTGCAGGGTGTTCAGTTCAACCCGGCCACTCCCCACCACGCCGTGGAGAAGCACCTGCGGCGTCAGCGGGCCCCGTACACGTTTTTGAGACCGAACTTCTTCATGCAGAATTTGTCGACCGTGTACCGTGACGGCATCCGGGAGCGCGGCGAGATCTATCTTCCGGCGGCCAGGGCGCGCACCGCATTCGTCGACGCCCGTGACATCGGGCGCGTCGCCGCGCGGGTGTTCACCGAGCCGGGGCACCTCGGCAGTGCCTACACGCTGTCGGGCGAGCAGTCGCTGGATTACTACCAGGTGGCGGACATCCTCTCGGAGGTGCTCGGGTGGCGCATCGTTTATGCGCGGCCGAGCGTCGACGACTACCTCTCCCGGTTGGCCGAGCAGGGCGCAGAGGCCGACTTCATCGCCGTGCAGAAGATGATCTACCGGGTGGTGCGCCTGGGGGTTTCCGCGTGCCCGAACCGGGTGATCCGGCGGCTCTCGGGCGATCCGGCAACCACCTTCCGGCAGTTCGCCACAGACCACCGCGACGTCTGGTCGTAGGCCGCACCGGTACCCGCATCGGCACCGGCATCGCGGGCGAACCCGGTGCGCCAGTCGCCACGCCGTCGACACCCCCCTTCGGGGACTGCGTGCTCCCCGTCCCCAGTCGCTAGATTCGAGTCAGCAAAGGGGATTGCGATGACGGTGGACAGTGCCACGATGCAGGAGAGCCTCGCGGCGCTGTCAGTCACCGAGCAGCTGCTGCGGGTTCAGGGGAGCGTGCCCCGACGGTCGCGGTTCGCGGGGTTCTTCGGTCTATCCCCGCACGGCGCTGACAGCGTGTCCTGGTATCTCGGGGCCAAAGGAGAGATTGTGGTGGGCTCCATCCTGGCGACGCTGCCACCCGAGTGGACGGCGTTGCGCGCCGTGCCCGTCGGCTCCGCGACCGCCGAGATCGACCACCTCGTGGTCGGACCCGGCGGAATCTTCACGATCACCACGAAGCACCACCCGAGCAATGACATCCGTGTCGCTCGGGACACACTGCGGGTCGACGGCGAGTCCGTGCCGTATTTGCACAACGCCGCATCCGAGGCCGAGCGCGTCACGAGCCTGGTGCGAGAACGGATGCCGCTGGTCGCGCCCGTGCAGCCCGTGATCGTGTTCGTAGACCCTCGGCTGCTCACCATCGAGCAGAAGCCCGAGCAGGTCAAAGTGCTCGACGCGGACGAACTGCGCCGGTGGCTGGTCAGGCTCCACCCCGTGCTGTCGGCCGGTGAGGTGCAGGAGGTGGCGGACCTTCTCGACAGCCCGCACGTGTGGCACGTGCTGCCGGACACCACCCCCGATGATGTGCGCGAGCGGTTCACGGCGCTCGATACGCGGGTGCGATCGGCCGGCATCCGACGGATGCTGTGGGTCCTGTTCGCCGCGGCGGGCGCCATCGCGGCCGGTTACGTCGTGTTCCGGCTCATCGAAGCCGCGCTCGCGACGGCCTGAGCCAGAACGACGCTCCCGAAGCGGGGGCCTACTCGGGCAGGCGGCGGCGGACCTCGTCCGTCAGCGCGTCGAGCGCGGTGCAGATGGCCACCAGAGACTCCTCCACCCCGCGGGGTGTCGCGGCATCCTCTTTGATCGTGTTGATGTGGGTTTCGAGCAGCCCGAGCTGAGTTTGCACGACCTTCATGTTGTTTACCATCCGACCATCGTAGGTGGCCGGTTCGGGCCCGTCCCCAAAGGGAGTGCCACCCGTTGGGGTGAGCCGTTACAATCGACGGTGGGGGATCAGAAAAGATGACGTTGGAAAGTACCAGAATGCGCCAGCGCTTCGCGGCCCAATTCATGATCGAAAAGCTGCTGCGCGAGCAGAGCGGCACTCCTCCACGAACCCTGTGGGCCCGGTTTCTGGGGCGTTCCCCGCTCGGCGTGAACTGTGAGGGCTGGTACCTGGGCGCCCAGGGCGAGATCGTGGTCGGCGAAAAGTTGGCGACGTTGTCGCCGGAGTGGGCGGTCTTCCACGCGCTGCCGATCGGCGGACACGGCTGGGACATCGACCACGTGCTGGTGGGCCCCGGCGGCGTCATCACCATCAACACCAAACAGCACCGCCGCCAGCGCGTGCTCGTGGAGGAACGCAGCGTTCTGGTCGACAGTCGGCCGGTGCCCTACCTGCGTCACGCGAAATTCGAGGCGGAACGGGTCACGACGCTGCTGGAAGACCGCCGTCCGCTCCCGATTCCCGTGATTCCCCTGGTCGTCCTCGTCGGTGCGCGCAGCATCGACGTGCGGTCAGCGCCGGTGCCGGTGACGGTTCTCGATGCCGCCGAGCTCGTTCCGTGGCTGACGTCCCTGCCGATCGTGCTGGGCCCGGCGGATCGTCTGCGCGTCATTGAACTGCTCGACGACCCCGACATGTGGATCGATGTGCCGCTGGGTTCCGGCGAGGGCCTGATCGAAAGTTTCTCTCGGCTCGACTCCGAGGTGCGCGCCGCCGCTCTGCAGCGCACGGTGCTGTTGCCGCTCGAGCTGGCGGTGGCAGCGGTGGCCGCCTTCATCGTGCTGAACTCGGCGATGACGTTGGTCGTGGGGATACTCGCGTCCCCGTGAACCCCCGCGACAACCCCCGCGACAGACCCCGTGAGACCATCGGAAAAAACATGATTTCGGGCTTCCTACACCCTGAACCTTAACGCTCGGGGTCATTCTCACAGGCGACAGGCGTACCCTCGTCACACAGCCTCTCACGAAGGCTGGAAGGGGAGTCAGTGGTGTACATCCGCGTGGAGACCAGCGTCGCGGTGCAACAACTCGCCAACGGTCTGCACGATGCGGGCCGAGATCGTCCTTGGGTTGTGGTGTCGTCGCCGTTCGGCACCAGCCTGCCCGAAATCGGAATCGACCAACTCGCCGGCCAGATCGGCGACGTCGCGCGCGTCTTCCTGATCGAGACGGGCGAGCTCACCCGCCAGCTCGGCGATCTGCTCCCGGCCCAGTTCCAGGTCTACGGCAGCGCCGGCCGTTCCTTCCCCGTCGGCGACGCGTTCGCCGACCTGGCCCGTTCCCGGCTTCGGTTCACGCACGGCGACCCGCAACACGCCACCGATCAGCTGGTGACGGATGCCCTCGCCCACGCGCATCAGGCCGGCCTCTTCGCGCTCGCCCCGGCATCCGTCATCACCGTGGACGGCACCGTCAAGGGGTTCATGCTGGGCGGTTCCCGGGCCCTGGTCGAACTCGACGGCGGCGGCATGGCCACCGTCTGGCAGGAGCTGACCTACCCGCCGGTACCCCTCGACTGGACTTTGCAGACCGGTCAGCGCATCCAGGGCGCGCTCGACGCACCCACCCATCGTCTCAATGTCGAGATCAAGCCGCCCTCCGTGGCCACGATCGCGAAGCGCTACCCGCACGGCAGCATCACGCTCGCTCTGGTGCAGAAAGTCAGTGCGCAGCGGGCGGTTCTGGCCCTGCACCCGCACCTGGCGCTCACGATCACCCGGGCCGATATCTCGGCCAACTCGCTTGACAAGGTCGATGCCCTGCTCTCCGAGGGTGACGTCGTGGCGGCCCGGGTCATCCACCTGCCGAGCGGCGCCCTGCACCTGTGCCTGAGCGACGTCGACGACGACGAAACCGTTCTGCCGTCGCTGTGTGCCGTGCGGAATGGACCTCCCTGGCTGCAGGAAAATCGTCCGCTGCTGCCTCAGGTCGAGGAAGACGCAGGCGCCGCCGCAGTGGTCGAACTCGACAGCCAGTCCGCGCTCGTGGGTGCCTCCGCATCGGCCCGCCGCGCCGCGGGGGTCGCCCGTATCGGCATTTCCGGTGGTTCCGGCGTTTCCGGTGCTGCCGGGGTGTTCGATGCGGCCGGCGTCTCCGGGGTCACGGTCCTGATCACAGCAGGCCCGACATCGGACCGCCTTCACCCGCGCCCATCGCCGGGGCCGGGCCGCGTGCACGCCCTGCGTCCGGTTACAACGGGGGCCACCCCGTTCCGGGTCACGCCCACGCCCATTCCCGCGCCACACTCCGCGCTGCAATCGACCCAGCTGTCCCTCGCCGAGGCGAAGTCCCGCATCGTGCGTCTCGAGAACCAGCTTTCCGAGGCCGGCGCCACCGATTCCGACCTCGCCAAACTGCGCGAGCAGGCCCGCTCCGCACAGTTGCAACTGCGCGATGCCCTCGTCGAACTCGCCACCCTGCGCCACACGGTCGCGGAGCTGCGCGACGACCAGCGGGCCCAACGACGGATGCTGCGCGAATCCCGCCGCACCGTCCCCACCCACTCCGCGGTCAGCGAATACGAGTCGCGGCGAGCCGCCTGGGAGGAACCCTCCGGCTGGGTGCGGCATGAGATCCTCCTCGCCTGGGTCGACCGGGTTCCGGAATCGGACCGCGAGGAATGGAAGCTGCCGCACAGTTACGTGCTGGGGGAGCGGTTCACCGAATCTCTCGCCGGGCTCGACGACGGCCAGCTGGCCAAGGCGTTCAAGGCATCCGTCGACGTGCTCACCGGCCGGGTGAAGACCCTCAAGGGGCGGCACCTGCACGCGCTGCGCCAAGGCGCAGGGCCGGCCGACCCGCACCTGCTGCGCTGGGACGGCGCCCGCTGCATGCGCGTCTCGATCGAGCAGAACACCCCCGCCGCGCGCCGAATGCACTTCTGGCAGCTCCCGGATGGCGGCATCGAGCTGGGCCGCATCGTCACCCACGACGACATGGAAGCCTAGGCCTCGACTGGGACGGACTGCATCCAGCCCCTCGTCCGGACGGATTCCTACCCGTTGGTGCACGGGGGTCACGGCGTCACCGGCACTCTGCCGACAGTGTTGGATGACGTCATTGAGGCCGACGCGGGTCAACCCGCAGCAGGGGTCGACCCGCAGCGTGAGTCGACCGCAGCGTGGTTCGACCGCAGCAGGGAGCCCCGAGCCGGCCTAACCCAGCGCCGCCAGCGCCGACCCGTATTTCACCGCGAGCCTCTTCTGCGCGCTCGCGTCCAACTGTTCCACCCGCCAGGGCTCCAGGTTGTCGGCGATGTCGGCGCGCTTCACGGCGAGAGCGATTGGGTTGGCGCGAATGCCGGCGTAGTAGTCGGCGTCGCTGACGGCATCCGTTCTGGTGAGCACCGTGACGGCCACGACCACACCGCCAGGGATGCCCGCTTTGAGCAGGTCGTGGCGGGTGATGTTCGAGTCTTCGAGCACATCGTGCAGCCAGGCGGTGGCCTGCTCGAGGGGATCGTTGAGGCGCTCGGAAACGCGACGGGGATGGTCGATGTAGGCGGTGCCGAGCTTGTCGACCTGGCCCAAATGTGCGGTTGTGGCGATTGTTTTTGCCGCGGCGACGTAGGTATCGCCTGTGGTGACCGTCATGGAGACCCCCCTCTTAGCACTACAACAGAGCAGTGTGAGCGGCTCCGCCCACAACTGCAACGTTAGCCCGGGCCTTCGCCCGTTGCTAGGAGTTCGGCGCCGGGAAAGCGCGCCTCGGCATCCGTCACCCCGAGTCTGTGCCGGACGCACCCCTCGATTTGGGGGGCCCTCGAGCGGCGAAAATTTTAGCCTCGCCGGTTGCGCGCCGAACCTGGCTGATAGGTTTCTCTCAGGTGACCGACTGGTCGCTGGAGAGACGGTCACCTTCACGTCAATCGCAAGGGCACACCCGTCGTGAGGCGGGGTCGCAAAGGCACGGAACCCTCGGGTCAGCCGGCCTACCGAATGAAAAGGAACCGCCCCAGATGAACCTCACCTCCCTCGAGGCCGACACCAGATGCGGCCGTTCAGCCTCGTCTCTGTCGTCTCGTGGCGCGGTGGACACACCTCCGTTTTGTCGTCCCCTTGGGTAGGCGCACGACTGTAACGGTGGAAGCCGGGCGAGATTAGGGATCTCGTCCTGATCTGGCAGTGCGATCGGGAATCGATTCGGGTTCGGTTCCCGATCGCATGCTTGTTTCACACCCTGGCACGGCCCGCGCTGAGAAGCCCGGCTCGTCGATCCGAGAACGACTGACTCACCCGGGAACACCACTCTCAATGACTGCACCGACGCAGGCACTGAACCGCACATATGCAGAATCAAGGACCGGTAACAGAACCCGCCGCCGAGCACCTCCGTGCACGCCGGGCCCCTCCCGGTCAACCGGGCCTCTTCGCCGCTCCGATCGCCGAGGCTGGAAGGTTGTGGCGGCCCCGCCGCTGACCCGGCGGGTCACCGCGCCCAGGCTCGTGCTCGGACTGTTCAACCTGCGCTGCTGCTGCGCTGGTGCTGCTGCGCTGCTGCGCGGGTGCTGCGCCGCTGCGCCCGTGGCGCGCCTCCAGCGCAGCGGAGTAAAACCCGCGCGGGGTTCCGACGCCGCCCGTGAGCCGCCCATCGGCATCCGTCGTGAGCGGAGCCGGTGCGTTCGTGGCTAACTCAGGAGATGCGGGCGGATGCTGCCCGGCAGCCCCGGAAACGCGGGAAAGTTTCGGCCGCGGTGGCGGTTTCTCCTGAGTTGGCCACACTCGCGCGGGCGGCTGTGGACTGGTGCCCGAGAATCGGGCGACGACGGATGCCGCCGAACCGGTTCCCGAATACGGCCGACCGGTGGTTACAGGGCCGGCTTCGTCACAGAGTTGCTCTGCAACGTGACGGCGGTCTGGGCCAGCAACCGGCCGGTGATCGACGCGCCGGTCTTCATCGCGATCATGGTCTTGCTCAGGATCGTGCCCTCGAAGTGCGCGGTGGTGCCGACCGAGACTGAACCGGCGGTCTGCCAGTACGCGTTCTTGGTCTGCACTCCGCCGAGCAGGGTCACGTTCTTGGCCGAGGCCTGGTCGATGTTGCCGGCGATCTGGGACACGAAGACGTCGTCCGGGCCGCCGGTGAGGCGCACATCACTGGAGATGGTCACGTCGGTGTTCCACTTGTAGAGGCCGGGCTTGAGCGTGAGACCGCCGAATTCGCCGGCACCCAGGTCGATGAAGTCAGGGTTCGTGCGCCCAGCCGCGTCGGAATAGGCGATTTCCATGTCACCGACGGATGTCCTCAGGAAGCTCGGGTCCGTCACCGTGCACGTCGGACCGGCGGCGTCGACAGTGAAATGGTGCCGGTCATGACCTCAGGGCAGGTCAGCAGCACCGCGTCGCCGGTGATCGGGCTGGCCCCGACGTTGCCGTTGACTGCGGATGCGTAGACGTTCGTCACGCCGGTCTTCGACAGGATCGCGAAGGAGTCCGCCGTGCCGAGCTCGACCGGACTCTGGGGGAGTGAGCCGGCGACGGCCGCTCCGCCCAGTCCGGCGCCGCCGACGCCGACCACGGCGACGACGACAAGCAGTGCCAGAACCCGCTTCCGGGCCGTGGATGCGCGGGCTAGGGAAGTGCCGACGGATGATTCGTAGAAGTGGAACATGGTGGTACTACCTGTCGCCAGTCCCGCACGATGCGGGTCTGGGACAGGGCCGCTGTGGGAGCGGTCCCCGACGCTACACGTCGGGTTTCTTCGCGCCGGCAGGGCCTATCAGGGCCGACTTCACCCCGAATAGAGCCCCCGGTCCCACGGCAAGCGGGCGTCCTCCACGCACACCATCGCACGCCCCACGGGACCGCTTCCAACGAATCGAATCTGTCTGAATCCGGGACTAGGGGCAGTTTTCACGCACTCCGCCAACAGGGGTTCCGGCCTCCTGAACTTCACCCAATCGTTGCCTACACGCCATCACCTCCGGCTTCGATGCGCTCCTCGAAGGTGAAGCCGCGCTTCTCCTTCTTGCGCACATCCGTCACGTAGCGACCGAGGTTCGCGCTCATCGCGGCGACCTCACCCGACGCGGCAGCGAAGGTCATGGAGCTGGCGGAGTCGAAGCCGAGTGCGGCCCCGGTGAGCACGGCGTCCTGGTTGGCGCCGAGGAACACGAAGTCCCAGCTGTACGATTCGGTCTGCCGGTTGATCAGCGCGCGCACGGCATCCGCGGAGTATTCGCTGCTCGAGTTCTCGCCGCCGTCGGTCACGACCACGACCTGCACGGTGCCGGGACGCGCGTGCTCGGGCAGCACCCGCAGCGTCTCGCCGAACTCCGTGACGGCGATGCCGATCGCATCGTGCAGCGCCGTCATGCCGCGCGGGTCGAGCTCGACGGTGATATCGCTCGGGTCGGCGAGGGTGTGGGTGTGCTCGATTTCGTCGTCGAAGGTCACGATATCCACGGTGAGCAGGCCTGGCTCGGCGGCCTGTGCGGCAAGCATCGCGGTCAGGCCGCCGACCATGTCGTCACGGATGCCGGACATCGAGCCGCTCCGGTCGATCACGAGAAGCAGAGCGGTGTAGTTGGGATCAGTCATCTGTACCTCCTGGTTGAGGCTCCCTCGTGGGGAGTACTTCAGAGTCTCAGGAGCCACTGACAGTGCCGGCGGTGGTGCGGTGGTGCGGTGGTGCCGGCGGCGGTGCGGCAGTGGTGCGGTGCGGTGCGGCAGTGGTGTGGTGCGGCGGTGGTGCCGGCGGCGGTGGTGCGGTGCGGCAGTGGTGCGGTGCGGCGGTGGTGTGGTGCGGCTCTGGCCATCCGCTGCCGAGCTCGACACCTTCGATCGAGTGCGACAGGTCTGCGGGCCGAACTCGACCGGAACTGTCGTTCTCCGCGAGTCCGCAGGCCTGCGGAGCCTGGCAAGCACGGATGCCCGACGTCGAACCAATTCGACGGAGATTCTGGCGAAAATGCGGCTTTCCGGTGTGTTTGGGATGGATTTTGGCAAAATCTCCGTCGAATTCGTTCGGGGCGCGGTTCAACGAGCCGGAGACACTTTCGGGGGGAGTAGGTTGCCATCACGTGGCGCAATCCACGCGGCCACGCGGCCACGCGGCCACGCGGCCGCAGGGCCGTAGAGCCGCAGGGCCGTAGATCACCGGGTCGCAGAACTCACAGAGGGGTGGAAGAACAATGCTCGAGAGCAGTGTGGTGTGGTTCAACGAGATCGGACTGGGTGACATTCCGCAGGTCGGCGGCAAGAACGCGTCGCTGGGCGAGATGGTCCGTGCCCTCAGCGACGATGGCGTGAAGGTGCCCGACGGATTCGCGACGACCGCGAACGCCTATCGCGCGTTCATCGCGGCGAACGGGATCGAGCCGGCACTGCGGCGCCAGCTCGACCTGTTCCACGACGGCCGCGCCTCGCTGCGCGTCACGGGCGAGGCCCTGCGCGAACTGTTCCTGGGGGGTGAGTTTCCCGCGGACATTGCCGACGGCATCCGTGCCTCGTATCGGGAACTGTCGGAGAAGGCCGGGCATCCGAACCTGCCCGTGGCCGTGCGCAGCAGCGCCACCGCCGAAGACCTGCCCGACGCCAGCTTCGCCGGTCAGCAGGAGACGTTCCTCAACGTGACGGGCGAGCGCGATCTGCTCGACGCCTGCCGCCGCTGCTACGCCTCGCTCTTCACCGACCGGGCGATCAGTTACCGCGAGGTCAAGAAATTCGACCACCTCGAGGTGGCGCTCTCGATCGGCGTGCAACAGATGATCCGAGCCGACGTCGGCGGCTCCGGGGTGATGTTCTCCATCGACACCGACACCGGCTTTCCGGGCGTGGCCGTGATCAGCGCCGCCTGGGGGCTCGGCGAAACGGTGGTGCAGGGCACGGTCAATCCCGACAAATACCTGGTGTTCAAGGCACTGCTCGACCAGCCCGACTGCACGCCCATCATTGAGAAAACTCTCGGCGAGAAGGCCCGCAAGATGGTCTACGCCAAGGGCGGCAGCGCCCGCACCCGCACCATCGACACCCCCGATCGGGAGCGACAGGCGTTCGTGCTGACCGACGCGGAGATCGTGAAACTGGGCCGTTGGGCCGTGATCGTGGAGAACCACTACGGCCGGCCGATGGACATGGAATGGGCCAAAGACGGCCTGACCCGCGAACTGTTCCTGGTGCAGGCGCGCCCGGAGACCGTGCACTCGCAGGCGAGCGGCACCCGGTTCACGGTGAGCACCCGGACCGAGACGGGGCCGCTGCTGGTGACCGGGGTCGCGATCGGCGACAGCATCGCGAGCGGCGTGGCCTGCGTGATCAAGGACCCCGCCGACATCGAGAAGTTCGTCGACGGCGCCATCCTGGTCACCGAGATGACCGATCCGGACTGGGTGCCGATCATGACCCGCGCGGCCGGCATCGTCACCGACCACGGCGGTCCCACCAGCCACGCCGCGATCGTCAGCCGCGAGCTGGGCGTGCCGGCCGTCGTCGGCACCGGGATCGCAACCGACACGCTCACGGATGGCCAGATGATCACGATCTCCTGCGCCGAGGGCGACGAGGGCTACGTTTTCGAGGGCAAGCTGGCTTTCGAAACCGAGGAGATCGACCTTGGCACCGTGCCGAAAACCCGCACCAAGGTCATGGTCAATATCGCCAGCCCGGCCGCCGCCTTCGAGTGGTGGCGGTTGCCTGCCGACGGCGTGGGGCTGGCCCGGATGGAATTCATCATCAACAACCTGATCAAGATCCACCCGATGGCGCTCGTTCACCCGGAGCGGGTCACCGACCGGGCCGCCATCCGTCAGATCGAGGAGCTCACCCGGGGATATATGGACCCGAAGGAATACTTCGTGCAAACGCTCGCACTCGGTATCGCGAAGCTGACCGCGCCGTATCATCCTGACCCCGTGATCGTGCGGATGAGCGATTTCAAGACCAACGAATATGCGCACCTGATCGGCGGGTCGGTCTTCGAGCACTCGGAGGAGAACCCGATGCTCGGCTTCCGTGGCGCCTCCCGCTACTATGACGAGCGCTACCGGGAGGGCTTCGCCCTCGAGTGCCGGGCGATCAAGCAGGTGCGGGAGAAGATCGGCTTCGACAACGTGATCGTGATGGTGCCGTTCTGCCGCACCGTGACCGAGGCCGACCGTGTGCTCGCGGTGATGGCGGAGAACGGGCTGGTGCGCGGCGAGTCCGGACTACAGATCTACATGATGTGTGAGATTCCGGCCAATGTGATCCTGGCGGAGCGTTTCGCCACCCGGTTCGACGGCTTCTCGATCGGCTCCAACGACCTTACCCAGCTGGTGCTGGGCGTCGACCGCGACGCCGAGGACCTCGCCGCCCTCTTCGACGAACGCGATGACGCCGTGAAGCAGATGATCCGCGAGGCCATTCAGAAGGCCCACGCCGCCGGGATCAAGATCGGCATTTGCGGGCAGGCGCCGAGCAACTACCCCGACTTCGCGGCCTTTCTGGTGGAGGAGGGCATCGACTCCATCTCGCTCAACCCGGACAGCTTCCTCAAAACGGTGGGCCGAATCGCGCAGGCGGAGCGGGACCACGACACGGCGTAGGAGGGATGCGCCGGACTAGGGACACGCCGTCGGAGGGGCGCGGCGGCAGAGGGCGCTTTGTCGCGCAGGAGAGGCGGCAGCAGAAGACGGATGCCGGTGCGCGGCATCCGTCTTCGTGTGACGTGTTCGATGTGGTTAGCGCTCGGCCTCGTCGAAGTCGTCGAGCACGGCCTGCTCGTATGCGGCCTCGGCGGCTTCCGCCTTCTCACGGGCGTCGGCGACGCGCACGCTGATCTCGTGCTCGGATGTGCGCAATCGTGCGGCCGCCCGCGGGCTGGCCGTGTCGAGCAGGTCCTCGAGGGTGTCGGGGTCGAGGTGCACGGCAGCCAGCGCGTCGACTTCGGACCGGGCGACGGCGGCCGTGCTCCGAAGGATGCGAAGCCTCGATTCCTGCACGAACTTCCGCGAGAGGCGGTCGGTGGCCTCCGCGGGGGTCCGTTCGACGGGAACCATGCTCTGCTCGGACCCGTTCTGGTTGGTGTTGTACCGCTCGGCCCCGTCGCCGCTTTCCGTGTTGCTCATCGTGTCTCCTTTTTTCCGCTGGCAGCCTAGCGCGGCAGGTGTCTGCGGCAAATGGGAGCGGCGGGCGGGGCCTGCGGGGTGCGTGTTGGCGTCGGCGGGGCCACTCCCTCGTGACACTCGACCGCACGTGTCGGTTTCGGCACCGGAGACCCGCTGCTGCGCTGAGAGTCGCCGTTGCTGCCCAGCGTCGCCGGTAGAGCGGCGTCATTGGGCAGAAACGGCGACGCTGGGCGGTTCGCGGACGAGACGGACCGCCGAGTGATCGGAACGCGGCCCGAGGAGACGGCCCGCGCCGCCCGCCCGCGCCGCCCGCCCGCCCGGCCGCGCCGCCC
>NZ_SOFV01000046.1:0-31463 GCF_004402465.1 Cryobacterium sp. TMT2-14
CCGTTGCATCGTGTTGAGTGTGGTAACCCAATCGATACCGGAGGTCCTCACCTTTTTAGCTCACGCCACGCTCACAACCTGTGTGGGAACAACAGCTAGCACCCTCGCGGGGCCCCGGCTACAATATTGGCCATGGAACGCCTGAGCGGAACCCAGAATCAGGGCCCGCGTCGGCGTGCAGCCCCGCCGCTCGACGCGCCGGGGCCCGCCCACCCTGAGATCGCCCGGTGGCGTCCGGCAACGGTGTCGGACGCCGACGACCTGTGGCAGTTCACTTGCGCGGTCGGCAAGGCGGACCATCCGTACCACCTGACGACGCGGGAGGGAATCGAGCGGGACTTCGGTCTGTCGTACTTCCATCCGGAGCGGGATTCCCTGATCGGGTTCGCCGCCGACGGCACCCTCGTGGCGATGGGGATGGTGATGGCGCCGCCGGGCGAGACGCTGGCCCGCGCGATCCTGGTCGGCGGGGTGCACCCCGACTACCGCGGACGCGGAATCGGCCGCGAGCTGCTCGCGTGGCAGCTGGGCCGGGCCGAGCAGCAGCTCGCCACCGACGATCCCTCGGTTCCACGCTGGATCCTCGCCTACACCGAGGAGACCGCGTACCGCAGCACCCGTCTGTTCCGGCGCCTCGGCATGGAATGCGCCCGGTACTTCCAGTCCCTCGAGCGGCGCCTCGACGAGCTGATCCCCGAGATCGACCTTCCGGTTGACATCCGCGTCATCCGGTTTACCTCGGAGCTCTCTGCGGCCGTTCACGAAGCGCGCGACTCGTCGTTCCGGGATCACTGGGCCAGCCAGCCGATGAGCGACGATGCTTGGGACTCCTTCGTGACGAGTCGCAAATTCCGCCCCGACCTCTCATACCTGGCCCTCGCGGCCGGCCCCGACGGCACCCCGAAGGTCGTGGGCTTCACCCTGGCCACGGTCAACGAGGACGACTGGCTGAACCAGGGCTACACCGGCAGCCACGTCGACCTCGTCGGCGTCATCGACGGATGGCGGGGCAAACACATCGCGCGGACCCTGCTGGGCCTGCATTTGCATGCCGCACGCACCGAGGGTCTGGCCCGGGCGACCCTGGTCGTCGACTCCGAAAGTCCGACCGGCGCGCTGAACCTGTACCTCGGCATGGGTTTCACGCCCACCACCCGCAGTCTCGCCTTCACCATTGAGCTCTAGTCCCACCCGGGACCCGCACCCGCCGACCCGGCCGACCCGGCCGACCCGGCCTTGGTCACGGCAGCAGCGGCGGCCGGAAAGAGGGTGACCCGGCAGGGTCGGGCAGGCGATACGCCTCGAGGCCCGGCTGCGGCGGCGGCTCGGCGAGCCGTTCCAGAGCGGCCCGGATGACGTCGGCATAGATCCGACCGCCGGCCGGACCGGGATGGATGTTGTCGTTTGCGAGCACATCCGTGTGCGAGGCGATCGCCGTGCTCCAATCGGCCAGCTCGACCGTGCGGTGCCGGGCAGCGTACTCGGCCAGGCTGGCGTTGACCCCGGCCGTCCAGTCACGTTCGGCGAAGGCAGTGACCAGGATCAGCTCCCGGTCCGGGCCGATCACCGCGCGGATGGCCGCCAGCTGACTCGAACGGATCGGCCCGTTGGTGCCGAGGCCCACGACGACCACCGGCCGGAGCGTGCCGGCCTCGGCTTGGGTGGCCAGGATGTCGGGGGCAGCCCCCATGCCCCGTGAGACGGTGGCATCGATCGCGATCCCCGGGAAGCCGGCCTGCAGCTCGGGGGCCGAGGCGAGCATCACCGAGTCGCCCACGGCCGTGATCAGGTCCCCGGGCGCCGCGCGTTCAATGGCGCTGACGGCCGGCCGGGACGCGCGCCGTGCGTTCTGCACGGCCTGCCGCTGCGCAGCATCCAGTGCCTTCTGGCCGCGTTCGATCTCGCTCTGGGCGCTCGTCTGGGCGGGAGCGGTGAGCAGCGCCGCGGTCGTGCCGGTCGCCAGAAACAGCGCGGCGGCGCCGAACAGGCCGAACCAGACGAGCCTGCCGGGCATGCGGATCGTGCGCGCGCCGCTCGTGCCCTGCCGCAGGCGACGGATGCTGCCGCGCACCCCCTTCGTGCGCACGGGAAGTTCCAGCCAGCGGTACGATCCACCGGCCGCCAGCAGCGTCAGCGCGCCCGCCAGCACCCCGACTCCGATGCTCGTCAGCACGGTCGGCGACGCGGCGGCCGCCGGCCACGCCCCCTGGGCGAGCACGAGCACCGGCCAGTGCCACAGATAGATGCCGTAGGAGCGTTCACCCAGGTAGCGCAGCGGCGCGGTATCCAGCGCCTGGCCGAAGCCTGGCCCGCGCACGGCCGCCCAGATCACGACCGCGGTCAGCAGGCTCACCAGCATCAGTCCGCCTCGATAGGTCGCCAGGCCGGTGTCGGGCAGGGCGAACGCCGCCGCCAGAACCCCGGCCAGGGCGAGCCGACCCAGCCACGGCCGCCAGCGGTCGCGCAGGGCGGCGAGGCGGGGTGCCGTGCCGTCCGGGAGGCCCGAACGGCGCAGCAGCAGCGCAAGCGCGGCACCGGTGAAGAGCCCGAAGCTGTGCGTGTCCGAGCCGTAGTACACCCGGGTGGGGTCGGCGGGGTCGTACAGTAGCCCCATCCAGACGGCAGAGGCCAGGGCCAGGCCGGCGACGAGTGCCAGGCGAAGCCGGCCGCTCCTCACCAGCAGCAGGCCGAGGAGAGCGAACGGCCAGACCAGGTAGAACTGCTCCTCCACCGCCAGCGACCACAGGTTGCGGAACAGTTCCGGCGCCGTGGCGCTGAAGTAACTCGCCGACCCGGCGATCGATACCCAGTTGTAGCCGAAGGTGATCGCGCCGAGCAGCTGCCAGCCGAGGCCCACCAGCACGTCGCCGCCGATCAGCCAGGCGGCAGTGCACAGGATCAGCACCAGAGGGACCAGTGGCGGCACCAGGCGCAGCGCCCGCCGTTTCCAGAATCGACCGAGCGCGATCCGCGAGGTTTCGTCCCGTTCGGTGATGAGGAGGCCCGTGATCAGGAACCCGCTGATCACGAAGAAGACGTCGACCCCGATGAATCCGCCGGGAAGGACCGCGGGGAAGAAGTGGAACACCACGACCAGAACGACGGCGATGCCACGCAGGCCGTCGAGACCGGCCAGGCGTTTGGTGGGCACGTTCACGGAGTCCGGATGAGCGTCAGAGGGCGGGGGCGGCAGATTTTCATGACAGGTGGGGACCGAAGTCCGGGTTCTACGATATCCCGGACCGGACCGTACACTTACCTCCGTGATTCTTCCCCCGGCGCCCGACGAGACCCAAGCAGCGGGCACCACCCGGATCAGGCTCGACATCGCCTATGACGGCACCGGCATGAGCGGCTGGGCGACGCAGCCGGGCCTCCGCACCGTGCAGGGTCAGATCGAGGCCGGGCTGGCCGGCATCCTGCACAGCCACCCACCGACCCCGATCCTGACCGTGGCCGGGAGAACGGATGCCGGTGTGCACGCGACCGGGCAGGTCGCCCACTTCGATCTGAACCCCGACCAGGCCGACGGCCTTGTGCGCATCTCCCGCGGCAAGGGGCGGCCCCCGACGCCCCTGGCGGTCATGGTGCAGCGGCGGCTCAGCGGCATCCTCGTCACCCAGCCCGAAATCGTGATCATATCCTCCGTGCTCGCCCCGCCCGGGTTCGACGCCCGGTTCTCCGCGCTTTACCGGCGCTACGAGTACCGGATCGCCGACTCCGTCGTCGGGCACGACCCGCTGCAGCGGTTCCGCACCACCTGGCACGGCTTCGCCCTCGACGTGGACGCTATGGACGCGGCTGCCGCGACGCTGATCGGCCTGCACGACTTCGCCACCTACTGCAAGCCGCGGCCCGGGGCCACCACGATCCGCACCCTGCAGGAGTTCCGCTGGTACCGCGATCCGGATGGTGTGCTCGTCGCATCCGTTCAGGCTGACGCCTTCTGCCACAGCATGGTGCGCGCGCTGGTCGGGGCCTGCGTCGCGGTGGGGGAGGGGCGGCTGTCCGGGGACCGCCTCGTCGACCTCCGGATCGAGCGGGCACGTACCAGCGAGTTCAAGGTGATGCCCGCCCAGGGTCTCACGCTGCTTGAGGTCGGCTATCCGGCCGACGAACTGCTCGCCCTGCGGGCCCGCGAAACGCGCGCGCGCCGGGAGCTCATCGACGACACCGAGTAATGGTTGAATTGCGCTGCCGGGCCGACGGCGTTAGTGTTATTCCTTGGTGTCTGTGCGTTGCAGCCAGACACACGAACGTGAGCCCTCCATCGATCGTGTTCCCTTTCTGGGAACACACCCGGAGCGGGATTCACGAACACCTCCGTTCGAACAAGAAAGCAGCTCAATAGTGACGCGCACTTACACTCCCAAGGCAAGCGAAGTCCAGCACGACTGGGTCGTCATCGACGCCACAGATATCGTGCTCGGTCGTCTTGCCAGCCACGCCGCCATTCTCCTTCGCGGGAAGCACAAGGCAACGTTCTCTCCCCACATGGATATGGGCGACTTCGTCATCATCATCAACGCCGAGAAGATTGCCCTTACCGGCAAGAAGCTCGACCTGAAGATGGCGTACCGCCACTCCGGTTACCCGGGCGGCCTCACGGCCACCAACTACTCGGAGATGCTCGAGAAGCACCCGACCCGCGCGGTCGAGAAGGCCATCCGTGGCATGCTGCCGAAGAACACGCTCGGCCGCGCCCAGCTGGCCAAGCTCAAGGTCTACGCCGGCCCGGAGCACCCGCACGCCGCGCAGCAGCCGAAGCCGTACACCCTCGCCCAGGTCGCTCAGTAGCGCCGGCCTCCAGACTTTTCGATTCTAAGAAAAAAGGATTCACACCATCGTGGCGAAAATCGCAGATCAGATTGACCAGGCTCCGGAGAGCTACTCGACCGAGACTCCGACCGAGACTGTAACCAAGGCGCCCCGCGCCATCCTCAATGTCCCCGGCGCAGCCGTCGGACGTCGCAAGCAGGCCATCGCCCGCGTGCGCATCGTCCCCGGCTCCGGCACGATCACCGTCAACGGCCGCGAATTCGGGGACTACTTCCCGAACAAGCTGCACCAGCAGCTCATCAACGACCCGTTCAAGGTGCTCGACCTCATCGGCAGCTACGACGTCATCGCCCGTATCACCGGTGGTGGCCCCTCCGGCCAGGCCGGTGCCCTGCGTCTCGGTATCGCGCGTTCGCTGAACCAGATCGACGAAGAGAACAACCGTGCCATCCTCAAGAAGGCCGGCTTCCTCAACCGTGACGCTCGCGTCAAGGAGCGTAAGAAGGCCGGACTCAAGA
This sequence comes from Cryobacterium sp. TMT2-14, assembly GCF_004402465.1. Classification (NCBI taxonomy): domain Bacteria; kingdom Bacillati; phylum Actinomycetota; class Actinomycetes; order Micrococcales; family Microbacteriaceae; genus Cryobacterium; species Cryobacterium sp. TMT2-14. Next base: position 5,298 of record NZ_SOFV01000046.1, read on the forward strand.
AGGCCCGTAAGGCTCCTCAGTTCTCCAAGCGTTAAGTCGATTGGCACCGTAGAAAAATGCCTCGACTATTTGGCACGGACGGCGTCCGGGGTCTGGCCAACCGTGATCTCACGGCTGGCCTGGCTCTGGCCCTCGCCCAGGCCAGTGCGGCGGTCCTGACTCAGGGCCGCCGCGCGGAGTTGCGTCGCGCAGAGGGCCGTCGGCCCGTTGCGGTGCTCGCCCGGGATCCTCGGATCTCCGGTGAATTCATTTCGGCCGCGGTCGCGGCCGGACTGGCGAGCTCCGGTGTGGACGTGCTCGACGCGGGCGTCATTCCGACGCCCGCCGCGGCTTTCTTGATCGCCGATATCGGCGCAGACTTCGGCGTGATGATTTCCGCCTCGCACAACCCCGCTCCCGACAACGGCATCAAGTTCTTTGCCTTCGGGGGAACCAAACTTCCCGACGACGTTGAGGACCGCATCGAAGAGCACCTGTCGCTCGACATGCTCACGCCGATCGGCGGAGACGTCGGTCGCATCAGCCGCTTCGCGGACGCCGAGGACCGCTATGTCGTGCACCTGCTCGGAACGCTGCCGCACCGCCTGGACGGCATCCACGTCGTGCTCGACTGCGCGCACGGCGCCGCCGCCGGCGTATCGCCGCAGGTCTTCACGGATGCCGGTGCCACGCTCACGGTCATCGGAGCCGACCCCGACGGCAACAACATCAACGACGGGGTGGGCTCCACCCACCTCGACAATCTCTCCCGTGCCGTCCTCGAGGCCGGTGCCGACGTCGGAATCGCCCACGACGGCGACGCGGACCGGTGCCTGGCCGTCGACCGCGACGGCAACATCATCGACGGTGACCAGATCATGGCGATCCTCGCTGTCTCCATGGCCGAGCGCGGGGTTCTGAAGGACCGCACGCTCGTGGCCACGGTGATGAGCAATCTCGGTTTGCGTAAGGCCATGGCGGCCAACGACATCCGCATGATTGAGGCCAAGGTCGGCGACCGGTACGTGCTCGAAGAGCTCAACGTCGACGGGCTGTCCCTCGGCGGCGAACAATCCGGTCATGTGATCATGACCAAGTTCGCCACGACCGGTGACGGCATCCTGACCGGGCTGCACCTGGTCGCCGAAATGGCACGCACCGGCAAGACCCTCGCAGAGCTCGCCTCGGTGATGACGGTCTACCCGCAGATCCTGGTCAACGTGCGCGGCATCGACCATCACGGGCTGAAATCGAACGAGGTCATCGCGGAGGCTATCCGTGCCGCTGAGGCCGAGCTCGGGGACACCGGACGGGTGCTGCTGCGACCGTCGGGCACCGAGCCCATGGTGCGCGTCATGGTAGAAGCGGCCGATCAGGGCACCGCCGACCGGCTCGCGAACGAGCTGGCCGACATCGTGCGCCTGCAGCTCGCCCTCTAGAGAGTTCTCGCCGCGGCCGCACCCTCGTTCTCGGCCGCGGGCCCCGCGCCCTCGTTTTCGGCCGCGCCCCGCGCGCCCGCTCCGCCCCGCGCCCCTGACGAATTCGACGGAGATTGTGGCCGAATCGTTCCGAAACAGCCACAGAAACCGGCTTTTCGTCAAAATCTCCGTCGAATTGGTTCACGGCCGGAGTGCCCGGACGTCGAGGGTGCCCGGACGTCGAGGGTGCCCGCACGTCGAGGGTGCCTGTGCGGTGACACCCGGCGGAGCGCACTGTGCGGTGACAAACGGCGGGTCACACCTTGCGCAGCAGCACCTTGGAGACGGAGTGGTTCGGATCCTTGCGCAGCACGAGGGTCGCCCGAGAGCGGGTCGGACGAATGTTGCGCAGCAGGTTCGGTTCGTTGATCTCGGTCCAGATTTCCCGGGCCCGGCTCCGCGCCTCGGCCTCGGTCATACTCGCGTACCGGTGGAAGTACGACTTCGGATTGCTGAATGCGCCGCGCTGCAGCTTGAGAAAGCGCTCCTCGTACCAGCGAGCGATGTCCTGCGTGCGGGCGTCCACGTATACGGTGAAGTCGAAGAGGTCGCTGACGGCGAGGCCGTGGCCCGGTCCGGGCGGCTGCAGCACGTTGAGACCCTCGACGATCAGGATGTCCGGCTGCCGCACCACGATCTGGGCGTCGGGCACGATGTCATAGCTGAGGTGTGAGTAGAACGGCGACCGCACTTCGGCGGCACCGCTCTTGACCGCGGCCACGAAGCGTAGCAGGGCCCGCCGGTCGTAGGACTCGGGGAACCCTTTTCGGTCCATCAGGCCCCGGCGGGTGAGTTCGGCATTGGGCAGCAGGAAACCATCGGTGGTCACCAACTCGACCCGCGGGGTGTCCTCCCAGCGGGCCAGCAGCTCCCTCAGCAAGCGGCCGATGGTGGACTTGCCCACCGCGACCGATCCGGCGACCCCGATCACGAACGGCGTGCGCTGGGCGCGCTCCCCGAGGAAGTCGCTCGTGGCGCGGTGCAGCTGCCGTGCACCGGCGGCGTAGAGGTTGAGCAGGCGGCTGAGCGGCAGGTAGACATCTGTCACCTCACTGAGGTCGAGCGGCTCACCCAGCCCCCGCAACTGCACGATCTCCGTCTCCCGCAGCGGAAGCCGGGTGGTTGGCGCGAGGGCGGCCCAGTCAGCCCGGTCCAGTTCGACGAAAGGAGTGCTGTGGCCGTTGTTCCAGGGACTCGCAACCGGATCGGACATTTCACCGAGCTTACTCGGACTAATATCGCAGTCATGTGTGGAATCGTTGGTTACGTCGGAGATAACAAGAGCGTTCAGGTCCTGATGGGAGGTCTGCGGCGACTCGAGTACCGGGGGTACGACTCCGCGGGGATCGCTGTCATCGACAGCGAGGGTGCTCTCAATACCGCTAAGCGAGCGGGCAAGCTGGCCGTTCTGGCCGCCGAGCTTGAGGCGAACCCGATTAATAATGGGAACACCGGGATCGGTCACACTCGGTGGGCCACCCACGGGGCGCCGAATGACGTGAATGCGCACCCGCACCTGGGTGACAACGGCAAGCTGGCCCTTATTCACAACGGAATTATTGAAAACTTCTCCGTGCTCAAGGACGAACTCCTCGCCGAGGGATTCACCTTCGAGAGTGAGACCGACACCGAGGTCGCCGCGATCCTGCTTGGCCGGGAATACCAGCGCGTCGGCGACCTGGGCGAAGCGTTCCGCGCTGTCGTCTCCCGCCTCGACGGTGCCTTCACCCTGCTCGCCGTCCACCAAGACCAGCCCGGCATCGTCGTCGGCGCCCGCCGCAACTCCCCGCTCGTGATCGGCTTGGGCGACGGAGAGAACTTCCTCGGCTCCGACGTCGCCGCTTTCGTCGAGTACACCCGCCGCGCCGTCGCCATCGGCCAGGACCAGATCGTCACGATCACGCCGGACCTCGTCACCGTGACCGACTTCGACGGCAACGCCGTCGAAGTGGAAGAGTTCGACATCGCCTGGGATGCCTCCGCGTCCGAGAAGGGCGGCTGGTCCAGCTTCATGGCCAAGGAGGTCTCCGAGCAGCCGGATGCCGTGCGCAACACCCTGCGCGGGCGCATCCATGAGGGCCAGGCCGTCGTTCCCGAGCTGACCGAATTCGGAGACGACGTGCTCGCCGGCATCCGTCGCATCGTGGTCGTCGCCTGCGGCACCGCAGCGAACGCCGGCTACGTCGCCAAGTACGCCATCGAGAAGTGGACCCGGGTTCCGGTCGACATCGAACTCAGTCACGAGTTCCGTTACCGCGACCCGGTGCTGAACCCCGAGACCCTGGTCATCTCGATCAGCCAGTCCGGCGAAACCATGGACACGCTGATGGCGGTCAAGTTCGCCCGGGAAGCGGGCGCGAAGGCCATCTCGATCTGCAACACGCAGGGTGCCACCATCCCCCGCGAGTCGGACGCCGTCATCTACACCCACGCCGGCCCGGAGGTCGCCGTGGCCTCAACCAAGGGCTTCACCGCCCAGATCGCCGCCCTCTACCTCTTCGGCCTGCATTTGGCCCGGGTGCGCGGCAGCCTCAGCGAAGCCGAGTGCGCCGTGCAGATCGCCGAGCTCCAGGCCATCCCGGACAAGCTGGCGACCACGCTGCTGCAGGAGTCGACCGTGCACGAGCTGGCCACCTGGATGGCCGACACGCGTGCCGTGCTCTTCCTCGGCCGCCACGTGGGCTTCCCGATCGCGCTCGAGGGTGCGCTCAAGCTCAAGGAACTCGCGTACATCCACGCGGAGGGCTTCGCCGCCGGTGAGCTCAAGCACGGCCCGATCGCGCTGATCGAGCCCGGCCAGCCGGTCTTCGTCGTCGTGCCGAGCCCACGCGGCTCCGCGCACCTGCACCCCAAGGTGGTCTCGAACATCCAGGAGATCCGAGCCCGCGGCGCGCGCATCATCGCGATCGCCGAAGAAGGGGATGTCGCGGTGCTGCCGTTCGCGGACACCGTCATCCGCATCCCGCTGGCCTCGCCGCTGTTCGAACCGCTCCTCGCGGTCGTGCCGCTGCAGATTTTCGCCATGGAACTCGCCACGGTGAAGGGCCTCGACGTCGACCAGCCGCGCAACCTGGCGAAGTCCGTCACGGTCGAGTAGCGCCAGTCCTCGAGTCGGAGTAGCCGGAGGGTGCAGCACAGGGTGCAAGGGTTGACCGGATGATCCGGGGCATCGGGGTCGACATCGTCGACCTCGCTCGCTTCGAACGGCAGGTCTTGCGCACGCCTGGGCTTATTCCCCGGCTTTTCACGGAAGCCGAGCGCGGGTTGCCGATGCACTCCTTGGCCGCGCGCTTCGCGGCCAAGGAGGCACTGATCAAAGCGCTCGGCGACAGTGCCGGCGCCAGCTGGCAGGAGATGGACGTCGTGACCGACGCGCACGGCAACCCGGGATTCGTGCTTCACGGGGCTACCGCGGCGGCACTGACGGCCCGCGGCATCGACACAGTGCACTTGACCATGACTCACGACGCCGGGGTGGCCTGTGCGTTCGTGGTCGCGGAGGGCGGGGCATGACCGGATACCGCGAGGCCGTCGTCGACCTGGGCGCGGTCTACGCCAACGTCGCGCACCTCAGGCAGGTGGCCGGCACCCCGCACCTGATGGCCGTCGTCAAGGCGAACGCCTACGGCCATGGGGCAGTGCCGGTCGCCCGCACCGCGCTCGCCGCGGGCGCCGACTGGCTCGGGGTGGCCGACGTCGACGAGGCGCTCGAGCTGCGGGCCGCCGGCATCGACGCGCCCGTCCTGGCCTGGCTGCACGATCCGGATGCCGATTTCACCGTCGCCATCACCCGGAGCATCACCCTCGGGCTGTCCTCGGCGCGGCAGCTGCGCCAGGTCGCCGAGGCCGCCGCCGCTCTCGGTCGCGTGGCCGACGTGCACCTCAAGCTCGAGACCGGGCTCAACCGCAACGGCGTGAACGAACCGGACTGGGCCGAGACGTTCGCTCTGGCGGCCCAGCTCGAGCAGGCCGGCCGCCTGACCGTGACCGGCATTTTCAGCCACCTGTCGAATGCGTCCCCGGTCGACGACGCCGAGGCGATCGAGCGCTTCGAACGCGGTGTCGCTCTCGCCGCCGACACCGGGCTGACCCCGTCTCTGATCCACCTGGCGTCCACCGCGGCGGCGCTGCGCGTGCCGGCCGCCCGCTTCTCGATGGTGCGGGTGGGCATCGGCATCTACGGTCTGTCGCCGTTCGCGGACCAGACGTCGCAGGATTTGGGCCTCACCCCGGCGATGACGCTGCGGGGGCGCGTCGCCGCCGTGCGCCGCGTGGCTGCGGGGGCCGGGGTGTCCTACGACTACCTGTGGCGGGCACCGGTCGACGGCTACCTCGCCCTCGTGCCACTCGGCTACGCGGACGGCGTGCCCCGCCAGGCCTCCGGAACCGCGTGGGTCGACATCTCTGGACACTCGCATCCGCTGGTCGGGCGCATCGCGATGGATCAGTTCGTCGTCAGCGTCGGCCAGGAACGCGTGACGGTCGGCGACGAGGTCGTACTGTTCGGCAACCCGGAGACCGGTGTGCCGAGCGCGACCGACTGGGCCGACGCCGCCGGCACCATCAACTACGAGATCGTTACCCGGATCGGCCGCCGGGTTACCCGCAGCTACCGGAACGCGGTCGACGGCGCGGCGGGCGGCACGCGGCCCGGCGGCGGCGTTCGGCCCGGCGGCGGTTCGCGCTGATGCGCGCCGTCATCCCCGACGCCGACAGCATGCACGAGTTCGGCCGCACGGTCGCGGGGCTGCTGCAGGCCGGCGACCTGATCGTGCTGACCGGGCCCCTCGGCGCCGGAAAGACGACCTTCACCCGCGGCCTGGGGGAGGGTCTGCAGGTGCGCGGCTCGGTCACCAGCCCCACCTTCGTGCTGGCCCGCACCCACCCCAGCACGATCGGCGGACCCCCGCTCGTGCACGTCGACGCCTACCGGCTCGGAAGCGCCCTCGAGCTGGATGACCTCGACATCGATTTCGTTCGGTCGATCGTCGTGGTCGAGTGGGGTCGCGGGATGCTCAACGGTATCGCCGACTCCTGGCTCGATATCGAGATCGAACGGCCCGTCGGGGCCTCGCAGGCGGCCGCATCCGTCGTCGCCGACGAGGCCGAGGTGCTTGACCTCGACGAGCCGCGCACGGTCACGGTCACCCCGCACGGCCCCCGCTGGCCGAACGAATTCGACGGAGATTTTGCTCCTACAGGCCCATAGTGGGCCCGATCCGGCTCCAGAGCCCAAAATCTCCGTCGAATTCGTTCAGGGCGGCCGACGAGCAGGCCTGGCGGAGCAGGATCGGCAGCACAGCCCGTCGGCGGCACAGCGCATTAGCGGCACAGCGCATCGGACACAGCGAATAGGCTGGTGAGGTGCTTCTCGCCATCGATACTTCCGCCGGAACGAGCGTCGCGGTCGTGGATCTCGCCCGAGGCGTCATCGCCGAACACGCCACCGACGACACTATGCGCCACGCCGAGGTGGTCGGCCGCCTGATCGCCGACTGCCTCAGCGACGCGGCCGTGCCGATCAGCGGCCTCTCCGCGGTGGTCGGCGGCATGGGTCCCGGCCCCTTCACCGGTCTCCGTGTGGGCATCGCCGCCGCGCGGGTCTTCGCGCTGGGCGCCGGGGTGCCCTTCGTGCCCGTCGTCAGCCACGATGCGCTCGCCTTCGGCCGCTACCAGGCCGGCCACACCGGCCCGCTCGTCGTCGTCACCGACGCCCGTCGCCGCGAGGTGAACTGGTCCGTGTATAGCGGGGCGGATGCCGTGGGTCTCCCGATCCGGGTCGACGGTCCTGGTGTGGCCCGGCCAGCCGTGCTGCGGGAGCCCGGCTGGGCGCACGCTGGGGTGCCCCGCTTCGACGCGGTCGCCGTGTCCGCCGGGGAGCTGGGGCAGGTTGCCGAGCTGATGTGGGCCCACCAGCGCCCGTTCGCCGCCGACACGGCGCTCTACCTGCGCTCGCCGGATGTCACCGTGTCCAACGGCCCGAAACGGGTGAGTTGATGATGTGGCAGCTGCGGCGCGCCCGAGCCGCCGATGTGGACGCCATCATGGCGCTCGAGACCCGTATCTTCGTCAACGACGCGTGGTCCGCCGAGGCGATGGCCCAGGACGTGGTCAACCCGAACTGCTACTACCTGGTGGCCTTCCCCCCCGATGAGCCCGACCGGATCGAGGGCTACGCCGGGCTGCAGGCCCTGCAGGGAGCGCGCGAGGGCGACATTCAGACCATCGCGGTCACCCAAGAGGCCCGCGGCCACGGCCTCGGCCGAACCCTGATGCTCAGCCTGATCGCCGAGGCCCGGAAGCGGGGCGTGCGCGAGGTGTTCCTCGAGGTGCGCGCCGACAACCCGCCGGCCCAGGAACTCTACCGCCGACTCGGCTTCGAGGAGTTGGGCATCCGCCCTGGCTACTACCAGCCCGACAACGTCGACGCGATCGTGATGCGACTGCACGTGCCTGACGCCGAGATGCAGATGACACCGGCAGAGGCCGCACTGGAGGCCACCGAATGACCGCCCTGAACGCGCAGACCACCCTGAACGCGATGACCGCGCAGAACCGCGCCAACCCGCTCGTGCTCGGCATCGAGACCTCCTGCGACGAGACCGGAATCGGAATCGTGCGCGGAACCACCCTGCTCTCCAACACGATCGCGTCGTCGATGGACGAACACGCCCGCTACGGCGGAGTCGTGCCGGAGGTGGCCGCGCGCGCACACCTTGAGGAGCTCGTTCCGGCGATCCGGGCGGCCGCGCTGGAGGCCGGCATCCGTTTGAAGGACATCGATGCGGTGGCCGTGACCTGCGGCCCCGGTCTGGCCGGCGCGCTCATGGTCGGGGTCGGCGCGGCCAAGGCACTAGCCATCTCGCTCGGCAAACCGATCTACGCGGTCAACCACCTCGTCGGTCACGTCGGGGCCGATGTGCTTCGACTCGGCGCAGACGACTCCACGAAGCCGCTGGAATACCCCACCGTTGCGCTCCTCGTCAGCGGCGGTCACACCTCACTGCTGCTGGTGCGCGATCTGGTCTCCGACGTCGAACTGCTCGGCGAGACCATCGACGACGCGGCCGGCGAGGCCTTCGACAAGGTGGCCCGCCTGCTCGGCCTGCCCTACCCGGGCGGACCCCAGATCGACCGGGCCGCGCGGGAAGGCAATCCCGCGGCCATCCGTTTCCCCCGCGGTCTCAGCCAGACCAAGGACATGGCGAAACACCGGTACGACTTCTCGTTCTCCGGGCTCAAGACCTCGGTCGCGCGCTGGGTCGAGCAGAGACGCGACGCGGATGAGTCGGTGCCGCTGGCCGACGTGGCCGCCAGTTTCCGAGAGGCGGTCGTCGACATCCTCCTGACCAAGGCCGTCGCGGCCTGCGTCGACCTCGGTGTGCCGAGGCTCCTGCTCGGGGGCGGCGTGATCGCCAACGCCCGGCTGCGTCAGGTGGCCCAGGAGCGCACGGATGCCGCCGGCATCGCCCTGCGCATCCCGCCTCTGTCGCTCTGCACCGACAACGGCGCCATGATCGCGGCCCTCGGGGCGCAGCTGATCATGGCCGGGCATGCGCCTTCGTCACTGGAGTTCGGGGCGGACTCCACCCTGCCGGTCTCCGAGATCCAGGTCTGAAACCCCCTCCCACCGGTATTTCGCCACCGGACGGGTATTCTGGCTTCGGCAGGCGACGTTTGTTCGTGCGATCAACACCTTGTCCGACTGGGAGCCAGATTGGCAGCCCAGATGCACCATTCCCGAAGGAGCAATCGACATGACCGACCCCAACGAGCCGCCGGTTAACCCGCCCATGTTCCAGCCGCCGGCGGCGCAGGCCGCTCCGGCCTACGCCCAGCCGGGCTACCCTCAGTCCTACGCGCCGCAGGGCCCGTCCGAGAAGTACAACGTGCTGTCCATTGTGTCGCTCGTGACCTCGGTGCTCGGGATCTCCCTGGTCGGCATCATCACCGGCCACATCGGTCTGAGCCAGATCGGGAAGACCGGAGAAAAGGGACGGGGACTCGCGATTGCCGGCCTCATTGTCGGCTACGCCGGCCTGGCGGCTCAGCTCCTGGCCGTCGTCCTGCTGATCCCGTTGATGATCGCGATCGCGAACGACCCGACCCTGCTCAATACTTACTGACCTGGTGGCCACGGGCAGAAACCCTGCGCGTCGATGACCCGTGACCCGATATGCAATTAGCGACGCCACCCCGTCGTCCGGAAAGGAATGAATTCGCATGAGCGATTCCAACAACCCCAGCAACTCTGACGTGCCCCGCGTGCCTGACGTGCCCCAGGTGCCCGGCGTGCCGGAGGTGCCTGACGTGCCGCAGGTCCCCGATATCCCGCGCGACGAGCAGGGGGCGTCCGCCGCCCCGCCGGCGTACAACGGCCCGACCCCGCCGGCCTCCGTTCCGCCCGCCTACGGCGCCGCGACCCCGCCGCCCGGCTACGACACCCCGGCGATGACCCAGGCGCCTGCCCATGGCGACGCGTATTCGTCGCCCTTCGGTGCGGTCGCCGCGAAGCAGCCGATTTTCAGCATCTTGGCGCTGGTCGCCGGCGTTATCGGCGTGCTCGGCTCGCCGATCGTGTTCCTCCCGATTGTGGGTGGCATCCTCGGACTGTTCATCCCCGCCGCCGCGGTCGTCCTGGGCTTCCTCGGTAAGTCGAAGGAGCCGCAGGCGAGGGGCTTCTGGCTGACCGGGCTGATCACGGGGTTCATCGGCGTCGGTCTGGCACTGGTCAGTATCGTGATCTGGTCTGTCTTCTTCGCCACCATCCCCAACTCGTCGTACTGAGCGGAAGATAGCAGCGGGGATGGTTGGGGAGGAACGGGACTGGTCCCGCAACGATGACTTCCGGGTCGACCTCACCCGGCCTCCGGCGCCCGCTCCGGGGGAGCTGGACTACGCGTCGACCATCACAGCCCCTACCGAATGGGTGCCGTACGTCTACACCGACAGCGAGCTGACCGCGCAGGCAGGCCAGGGCGGGCTGTCCATCGCATCGCTCGTCTTCGGGCTGCTGGGGCTGCTGATCGCGGTCTTCGGCGTCTGGGGTGCGGCGCTCTCCCTGGCCGCGGTCGTGCTGGCCGTGATGGCCCGCGTGACCGAGCGCCGTGCCGGCACCGCGTGGGCCTACGGGCTGTGGACCGGGCTGGCCGGGCTGGTCCTCGCGGTCGGGTGGGTGTCGATCGTCACACAGGTGCTGACGGTCGTGCCCGGCTGAGCCATGCTGTCCTTCGCCGCTGGCCTCAGTCGAGTGGCGGAATCCGCTCCACCAGCAGAGCCACCCGGTGGCCGGCGGCCCGGGTGAGCACGAGCGTCGCCGACTCGGGGCCCTTGAGCTTCAGTCGGGTGCGCAGGGTGGCCGGGTCGACGTCCACGCCGCGTTTCTTGATCTCGAGAGTGCCGATGCGGCGTTCTTGTAGGCCCAGCCGCAGCTTCTTCTCGTCGACCGGCAGCACCTCGAGCACCCGGAATGCGGTGGCGAAGGGCGTGCGTTGCAGGGTCTCGGAGGTGAAATACGCGATCCCCTCGCTCAGCATCGACGCGTCGAGCGACCGGGCCAGGTCCCCGATCAGACGGGCACGGATGATCGCGCCGTCCGGCTCGTACAGGTAGTCGCCCAGCACTCCCACCGGGGCATCCGTGCTGTCGTGGGGCGCGGTCAGTTCGTGGATCCCGGTCCGGCCGAGCAGCAGGGCGGAGCGACGGATGCCGGCGCGCGCCAGTGCTCCGAACCACAGCCCCATCTCCACGAGCTTGCCGTCCACGGAGACCCACTGCGACTCGGCTTCCGCGGGGATCAGCTCGCGGTCGTGGCCCGGCCCGAGCTTGACGCCGACGGGCATCCGCTCACTGAGACCGAAGACAAAATCGAGGTGCGGGGAGTAGTCCTCCGGCCGGGTCAGGCGCGAGGTGTTGGAGTGCCCGGCGGTGCGCCGGGCCGGGTCGAGCCAGGCGGCGTCGAAGCCGGCCAGGTCGACGTCTTCCGCGGACGAGTGCAGAACGCTCGCGTTCTCGAACGGAGCCAGGTTGTAGCTGGCGACGGTCGCGGTCACCTCGTCGGCGTCCACCCCCGTCACCGTGAGGTCCATGGCGGCCAGGGCCATGGCGTCGCCTCCGATGCCGCAGCCGAGGTCGACGACCCGGTTCAGGGACGCGCCCGCGAAGCGGCCGGCGTGCAGCGCCGCCACCCGCAGCCGGGTGGCCTGCTCGAGGCCGGCCTCCGTAAACAGCATGCGGCCGGCGAACTCGCCGAACTTGGGCACGGCCCTGGCTCGGAGCCGGGACTGGCTGAGCACCGCGGTGACCAGCTCGGGGCTGTGTCCGGCCTTGCGCAGTTCGCTCACCACCCGCACGACGTCGGCGGCCGCGTCGTACGGCGGCAACGAGTCCAGCAGGCGCAAACCGCCCGGCGATAACAGCTCGACGAGCTCTGAGCGTTCCATCGTGTAAACCTATCAACACGACGCATCTGGCACTCACGTTGCGTGAGTGCCAGATGCGCCCTAAACTCGTCTTGGCACTCTCGCTGTGAGTCTGCTAACTATGTCTTAGCTAAGAAAGAGGTCAACCGTGTCGGTCTCCATCAAGCCGCTCGAGGATCGCATCGTCATCAAGCAGGTCGACGCAGAGCAGACCACCGCATCAGGTCTGGTCATTCCTGACACCGCCAAGGAAAAGCCCCAGGAGGGCGAAGTTGTCGCAGTCGGCCCCGGCCGCATTGACGACAACGGCAACCGCATTCCACTCGACGTCGCCGTCGGCGACAAGGTGATCTACTCCAAGTACGGTGGAACCGAAGTCAAGTTCGGTGGTGAGGACCTCCTCGTCCTGTCGGCCCGCGACGTGCTCGCAGTCGTCGTTCGCTAGCCACACCCACGCAACGGTAGAATCCCGGATGGCCCTGGCCATCCGGGATTCGTCGTTAAGAAAGGTCCGCTGTGGCGCAAGACGCTCTTCCACCCGGGAAAATCCGCGCGGCCCGCCCGGCGCGGTCGGAGCAGAGCAAGGGACTGATCTACGCGGTCCTCGCCTACGCCCTCTGGGGCACGCTGCCGCTCTACTTTCTGCTCCTCGCGCCCAGTGGTGCCTTCGAGATCGTGGCCTGGCGGGTTCTCTTCTCCCTGGTGTTCTGCGCACTGCTGATCACGGTCACGGGCAAGTGGAAGTCCTTCCTCGCGCTGCTGCGGAGGCCTCGCATCGTGTTCACCATGGGTCTGGCCGGCCTGCTGATCTTCGTCAACTGGCAGACCTACGTCTTCGCCGCCCTCAGCGGCCACGTGGTCGAGGCAGCCCTCGGCTACTTCATCAACCCGATCGTGACCGTGTTCCTCGGCGTCATTCTGCTGCGCGAGAGGCTGCGCCTGCTGCAGTGGGTGGCCGTGGGAATCAGCCTCGGGGCCGTCGTCGTGCTCACCGTCGGCTACGGCTCGCTGCCGTGGGTGTCGCTCATCCTCGCGTTCTCGTTCGGATTCTACGGATTGATCAAGAAAAGGGTCGGCCGCGACGTCGATGCCGTCGCCGGACTCACCCTCGAAACGGTCTGGCTCGCACCCATCGCCGTGGTGCAGCTGATCGTGGTGGCCTCTGTCTCCGGTCTCACCTTCGGAAGCGTGTCCATCTGGCATACCGTGGGGCTGCTGGCAGCAGGTGTTGTGACCGCTGTGCCGCTGTTGTTCTTCGCCGCCGCGGCCCGGCGCCTGCCTCTGACATACATGGGTCTGATCCAGTACTTCGCTCCGATCCTGCAGTTCCTGGTCGGCGTCTTCGTGCTGCTCGAGCCCATGCCGCCCGAGCGCTGGGTCGGTTTCGCACTGGTCTGGGTGGCGCTGGTCGTTCTCACGACCGACATGGTCCTCACCGGACGCGCGCCCCGGCGTGCGTCCCTTGAACCGGTCTGAGCCCCGCTACGCTCGGGGACGCACCTCGTATGTGAAAGGACACCGGATGCGCACTGCGTCGACTTCCCTGCCCGTCATCCTCGTCGGGGCGCTGGCCTGCGTGCTCCTGCTGTCCGGATGTAGGGCTGAGGTCGCGCCGCCCTCAGTCGAGCCCGCTGCCGCCGCGTCCGTCGTGGTGGCTCCGTCCGGTGACGGGACCGTGCGCCTCGGAACTCTGTTCCCCATGACGGGCCCGGCGGCGGCCAGTGGTGCGGCACAGGTGGCCGGCTCCGAACTGGCCGCCCGGGAGATCACCGAGCAGGGCCGAATTCTCGGGACTCCGATCGAGATCATCCACCGCGACTCCGCCGTCGACCCGGCGACGTCGCTGACCGACTTGTTGGCTCGTGGCGTCGACGTCGTGCTGTGGGACGCCACCGTTCCGATGCCGGGCGATCTGGCGGCCGCCGTCGCGGCGGCGCCGGTGGTACTGCTGTGGCTCGGCGACTTCGCGAACGGAGGCACGCCGCTGGCCGCCAGTGACGGCTTCGCAGCGCGCCTGCGCACCCTCGATCCAGGGCTGGTCGACACTGCCGGCGGCGGTGAAGCCTATGACGGAGTCGTCTTGAGCGCCCTGGCCGCGGCACGGGCCGGAGACGACGGTGCGGCGTCGATCAGGCCCGCTCTCGACCAGGTCAGTACCGGGGCGTTCGCCTGCGCATCCTGGGGAGAATGTGCGGCCGCGCTGGCCGATGCGCAACAGATCGCTTATCAGGGCGTCACCGGCCGCCGATCGTAACGATTTGGTCTGCGTTACACGGATGTAACCCGGTTGCCTTGTTTCGCGCGATTCCTGTCAATAATGTGACAGAACGGCAGTCAATCGACCGCTGTCATTTCTCATTCCTAGTCCCAAGGAGCAACATGAGCGTATTCGCGAAGGCCTCGGCCTCCCGCTCAGTTCGGGCAGTCGTCACTGGAGTCGCCTTGGTCGGCGTCAGTGCACTTCTGCTCACCGGCTGCAGCAGCAACACCACTGAGCCGGCTGCATCGGAAGCCCCCGCCGCGAGCGGAGACGCCCAGGCCATCACGGCCGGCGACCGTGACCTGACCCTGAAGGTCGGCACCATCCTTCCCCAGAGTGGCGCCCTGGCCTTCCTCGGCCCGCCCGAAGAAGCCGGCGTCGCCCTGGCCGTCAAGGACATCAACGACGCGAACCTCGGATTGACCGTTGAGGCCATCTTCCGTGACTCCGGCGACACCACGACGGACACCGCGACCGGTTCGGTGACCGACCTTCTCTCGCAGAAGGTTTCCGCCATCATCGGCGCGGCATCCTCCGGCGTCTCCAAGACCGTGATCGACCAGATCACCGGCGCGGGCGTCGTGCAGTTCTCCCCGGCCAACACCTCGGCGGACTTCACGAAGTACGCCGACAAGGACCTCTACTGGCGCACCGCCCCGTCCGACCTGCTGCAGGGTGAAGTCCTGGGCACCCAGATCGCCGACGACGGCAACAGCACCCTCGGCCTGATCGTGCTCAACGACTCTTACGGCACCGGCCTGGCCGAGTCCACGACGACCGCCTTCGAGGCTGCGGGCGGCGAGGTTGTCGCCACGTCCCTGTTCAACGAGGGTGACTCCAACTTCGCCGCTCAGATCTCCGAAGTGACCGCCGCCAACCCCGACGCGATCGCCCTGATCACGTTCGACCAGGCCAAGGTCATCACCCCCGCACTGGTCGGCTCCGGCTTCCCCGGTGGCAACCTGTACTTCGTGGACGGCAACCTGTCCGACTACAGCAAGGACTTCGACGCCGGCATCATCACCGGTGCCAAGGGCACGCTGCCCGGCCTCGACGTAGGAACCCTCGGCGACTTCACCGATCGTCTCAAGGAGATCGACCCCACCCTGACCGACTTCAGCTACGCGGCAGAATCTTACGACGCCGTCATGCTCGTCGCGCTGGCCGCCTACGCGGCCAACGACGTCTCGGGTGAGGCCATCTCCAAGCACCTCCGCCAGGTCTCTGGGGGAACCGGCGACGGCACCACGGTCTCCGACTTCACCGCGGCGGCTAAAGCCCTCGCGGCCGGCGACCAGGTCGACTACGAGGGCTTCTCCGGCCCGGTCACGTTCGATGAGAACGGCGACCCGACCGAGGCAACCATCGGCGTCTACGAGTACCTCGAAGACAACACGTACAAGCGCATCAACTAGTCACGATTCGTCGCTGACCGGCATTCGATCTGGAAGGGCCCCGACTTCGGTCGGGGCCCTTCTTCGTGCGCCCGGTGACGGCCGTCACCCGGTGACGCCCCTCTCCCGGACACGATCGGCGTCACCGGACACGGAGCACCGGACACACGGAAGCGGCGCCCGAAGATCTCGGGCGCCGCTTCGTCGTGCGGGGCGTGCAGTCGGTGCTGGCGGCTCCGGCTAGTCGTCCTGGCCGAGGGTGCCGAGGTAGAGGCCGATCACCTTGGGATCGTTCAGCAGCTCGCGGCCGGTGCCCGTGTAGGCGTCACGGCCCTGGTCGAGCACGTAACCGCGGTCGCAGATCTGCAGGCACCGGCGCGCATTCTGCTCCACCATGATCGTGGTCACGCCGGCCTTGTTGATCTCCTTGACACGCAGGAACGCCTCGTCCTGGCGCACGGGGGAGAGGCCTGCGCTCGGCTCGTCGAGCAGCAGTACGTGCGGGCCCATCATCAGCGCCCGCGACATGGCCACCATCTGGCGTTCCCCGCCGGACAGCGATCCGGCGCGCTGCTGCAGACGCTTCCCGAGCTCCGGGAAGATCTCCGTGACGAACTCGAGGCGTTCGGTCAGGCCTTTCGGCTTCAGGAACATGCCCATCTCCAGGTTTTCCTGGATCGTGAGCGTGGGGAAGACGTTGTTCGTCTGGGGCACGAAACCGACGCCCTTGGCCACGAGCTTGTTCGCCTTGAGGTTGGTGATGTTCTCGCCGCGAAGCAGGATCTCACCCTCCCGGACCTTGACCTGGCCGAAGATCGACTTGAGCAGCGTGGACTTGCCGGCGCCGTTCGGGCCGATGATCCCGATCAGCTCGCCGTCGTAGGCGGTCAGGGAGCAGGCGTTGAGGATGTTGACGCCCGGCAGGTAGCCGGCCGTCACCGTCTTGACCTCGACGACGGGCTGCCCGGTGGGCGTGTAAGCCGGCGCGGCGGCGGGGCTGGTGTTCGTCAATCGAGCAACTCCTTAATGGCTTCCACATGTTCTGTTTCGGCGGCCGGATCCTCGCCGAGGTCCTCGTCGTGGTGCTGACCCAGGTAGGCGTCGATCACGGCGGGGTTACGCATCACCTCGTGCGGGTCGCCCTCGGCGACCACGCGGCCTTCGGCCATCACGATGACCCAGTCGGCGATGTGGCGCACCATATGCATGTCGTGTTCGACGAACAGAACCGTCATGCCCTCCGCCTTCAGGTTGAGGATGTGGTCCAGTAGCGACTGCGTCAGTGCCGGGTTCACCCCGGCCATCGGCTCGTCGAGCATCACCAGGCTCGGCTCGCTCATCAGCGCCCGTGCCATCTCGAGCAGCTTGCGCTGCCCGCCGGAGAGGCTTGCGGCGTAGTCATCCTTCTTGGTGTCGAGCTTGAACCGTTCGAGGATATCGAGGGCCTGCACCCTGTTCGCCTCCTCCTGTTTGGCCCAGAAGAAGGGGAAGATCGCCCGGAACAGGTTCTCGCCGGCCTGGCCCTTGGCGCCGAGCAGCATGTTGTCCATGACGGTCAGCAGGCCGAGCGCCTTGGTGAGCTGGAAAGTGCGCACCTGGCCCATCCGGGCCACCTTGAACGCGGGCATCCCCGACAGGGGGCGACCCTCGAAGGTCCACGACCCGGTGTCAGGCTTGTCGAAGCCCGTCAGCAGGTTGAACAGGGTGGTCTTGCCGGCTCCGTTGGGCCCGATCAGCGCCGTGATGGCGCCGCGCGGGATCTCGACGTGGTCGACGTCGACGGCCTTGAGACCGCCGAAGGTTCGACTCACGCCGTCGGCAACCAGGATCGGGTCGCGCTTCTTGCAGCCCGGTTCGGCCTCGCCGATGTGCAGGTCGGTCGACTTGACCGGCTTGTTGCTGGGAACGGTGTTATTTGACAAAGGCCAACTCCTTCTTGTTTCCGAAGATGCCTTGCGGTCTGAAGATGACTATAAGCATGATCGCCACTCCGACCAGGATGAAGCGCAGCTGGCCGGCCTGAATGCTGGTGATGAAAGGGATCCAGCCTGCCTCCACCGCTCGGGCGATGAACCCGGAGAAGAACGAGAGCAGAACCCAGAAGACCATCGAGCCGATGACCGGCCCGAGAATCGTCGACGCGCCGCCGAGCAGGAGGATCGCGTAGATGAAGAACGTCAGGGACGTCTGATAATTCGAGGGCACCACCGCACGGGGAAGCACAAAGATCATTCCGGCGATCGTGCCGAACACGCCACCGAGAATCAGAGACTGCATCTTGTAGGAGTAGACGTTCTTGCCGAGCGCGCGCACAGCATCCTCGTCTTCACGGATTCCCTTGATCACGCGACCCCACGGGCTGCGCATGATCTGCCAGGTGAACAGGCAGGCGAGGGCCACGATCGACCAGGCCACGATGCGCAGCCACCAGTCGTACTCGTTGTACTCGAAGGGGCCGAAGCCGTAGCGCCCCTCCGGGATCGGGTTGAGGCCGGCGAAACCGCCCTTGTAGCCGCTCAGGCCGTTCGCGGAACCCGTGATGGACTGGAACGTGTTCGTCGTGAACAGGAGGCGCACGATCTCGGCCGCCGCGATCGTCACGATCGCGAGGTAGTCCGCGCGCAGGCGGAGCGTCGGGATGCCCAGGACCAGGGCGAAAACGACGGATGCGCCGACCCCCACCAGCACGGCACCCCAGACGGGGAAACCGAAGCTGAGGGTGGAGATGGCGAACCCGTAGGCTCCGAGGGCCATGAAGCCGGCCTGGCCGAAGTTCAGGAGGCCGGTGTATCCGAAGTGGATCGCCAGCCCGAGAGCCGCGAGGGCGTAGGCGGCGGTGGTCGGGCTGATCAGCTCGACGGCTGCGTTGCTAAAGATTGCTCCCCAGTCGATCATCGGATGCCCTTCTAGCCAATTCTCTCTTTGCGACCCAGGATGCCTTGCGGCCGAAGCAGCAGCACCAGGATCAACACGACAAGTGCACCGACGTATTTAAGGTCGGAGGGAAGCAACAGCGTCGACAGTTCGACGAACAGGCCGACGATGATCGAACCGATCAGGGCGCCGAAAGCGGTGCCGAGACCGCCGAGGGTCACGGCCGCGAAGACGAGCAGCAGGATCTGGAAACCCATATCCCAGCTGACGCCCGGTCGGAAGTAGGCCCACAGAATTCCGCTGAGGCCGGCGAGGGCCCCACCGAGCACCCAGACGATCCGGATGACGCCGTCGACGTCGATCCCGCTGGCCGAGGCCAGGCTGGGATTGTCGGAGACCGCGCGGGTGGCCTTGCCGATGCGGGTGCGCAACAGGAAGTAGGAAACGGCCAACAGCACCACGATGCTGATGCCCATGCTGGCCACGTCGATCATCGAGAGCCGGATCGGACCCAGCTGCATGTCGGCGAGGCCGGATCCCGGAAGCTGGCTCGTTCCGCCGCCGACGAAGATCTGGAACAGGTAGCGCAGGGCGAGCGAGAGGCCGATGCTCACGATCATCAGTGGGATCAGACCGACGCCCTTGCGGCGCAGCGGCTTCCAGATCACCGCGTCCAGGCTCCAGCCGAAGCCCGCGCTCAGCGCGACGGCGATGATGATCGCCAGCCAGATCGGCAGGCCGAGCGTGACCGAGAAGAGGAGGGACATCAGCGCGCCGAAGGTGATCATCTCCGCATGCGCGAAGTTGCTCAGCCCGGTGGTGCCGAAGATCAGGGACAGCCCGATCGCGGCGAGGGCCAGGAGCAGACCGAAGTTCAGCCCGTTGACGAACCGATTGATGAACTGGTCAAAGAAGCTCACCGTCGTGCGCGTGCCCTCACCGAGGAAGAAGTTGACCGACTTCACCTTCGTGAGCGCGAATTCCGCCTCGATCACGCTGCCGCCCTTAGCGACGACGACGCCCTCGGGGAGGGTCTCCTCATCGAGGGTGACGGTGTAGGCGGCCTTCTCGGGCACGCCGACCTTCCACTTGCCGTCGGCACCCGTTTCCACGGATGCTTCATAGCCGGCCCCCTCGACGGTGATCAGCACATTGTCGAGCGGTTTCTGGTCGAACTGCACATTGCCGGTGAGTACGAACTCGTACTCATCGGTTCCGACCTCGTCGGCATGAGCCGGACTGGCCGAGACGGTGGCGAATGTGGACATAGTCAGGGCTGCGAAGAGCAGGCCGAAAAAGATCACCAGCATTCTGGGTGAGAATCTGCGAACAGCTTCAGGGGAATTCACTGCACCTCCATGGCGGCACCGTTGGGTCTGTGACCGAGCGTGCCCCGGGTCTCACCTACCAACATCTTTGTTGACAGTAAGTGAAGATTATGTCGCATATGTTCCGACGACGGCCGACACTCCCTAGATTCTCTGCTGAGGAATGCGCAGAGCGCAACGTCGCTTAACATTGAGAAGCCGGTAATCGAGTTGGATGGCCGCGTTTTCTCCACTTTCCTGCATTGTTAAAAGGGGTTTCATGGATCAGCCAGATCCGTTCGGTTTCACCGGGCTTACGTACGACGACGTCCTTCTTCTTCCGGGGCACACCGACGTCATTCCCAGTGAAGCCGGGACAATGTCTCGGTTGACGCGCCGGATCAGCGTGGCCACGCCGCTGCTGTCCAGCGCGATGGACACCGTCACCGAGACCCGGATGGCCATCGCGATGGCCCGTGAGGGTGGCCTCGGCGTGCTGCACCGCAACCTCTCGATCGCGGACCAGGCCGAGCAGGTCGACCTCGTCAAACGCAGCGAATCCGGCATGATTACCAATCCGGTAACAACTTCGCCCGACGCCACCGTTGCGGAGGTCGACGCCCTCTGCGGGCAGTACCGGATCAGCGGTCTTCCCGTCGTCGACGCCGACGGCGTGCTCGTGGGCATCATCACAAACCGGGACATGCGGTTCGTCTCCACCACCAAAAAGCACACGACCCGGGTGCGCGAGGTGATGACGACGGCACCGCTGATCACGGGCAAGGTCGGCATGGCCCCGATGGACGCCGTCGCCATCTTCGCCACCCACAAGATCGAGAAGCTTCCCCTCGTCGACGACCACGGCCGCCTGACGGGCCTGATCACGGTCAAGGACTTCGACAAGAGTGAGGAATACCCCTTCGCCACCAAGGACGATGCCGGACGACTGCGCGTCGGCGCGGCCATCGGCTTCTTCGGCGACGCCTGGCAGCGCGCCACCGCACTTCTCGAGGCAGGCGTCGACGTGCTCGTGGTCGACACCGCCAACGGCGACAGCGCCGGGGTGCTCGAGATCATCCGTCGCCTGAAGTCCGACCCTGCCTTCGAGGGGGTCGACGTGATCGGCGGCAACGTGGCCACCCGCTCCGGCGCCCAGGCCCTCATCGACGCCGGCGTCGACGCGATCAAGGTCGGGGTCGGCCCCGGCTCGATCTGCACCACCCGCATCGTCGCCGGCGTCGGCGTGCCGCAGATCACCGCCGTCTACCAGGCGTCGCTCGCGGCCCGGGAGACCGGCATCCCGGTCATCGCCGACGGCGGGCTGCAGTATTCCGGCGACATCGCCAAGGCACTGGTCGCCGGCGCGGACACCGTCATGCTCGGCTCCCTGCTCGCCGGCTGTGACGAGAGCCCCGGCGAGCTTGTCTTCGTCAACGGCAAGCAGTTCAAGACCTACCGCGGCATGGGCTCGCTCGGCGCGCTGCAGAGCCGCGGCACGAAGACCTCCTACTCCAAGGACCGCTACTTCCAGTCGGATGTCCCCTCCGACGACAAACTCATCCCGGAAGGCATCGAGGGCCAGGTCCCGTATCGCGGACCGGTGTCCGCCGTGGCCTACCAGCTGATCGGCGGCCTGCGCCAGTCCATGTTCTACGTGGGCGCGCGCACGATCGACGAGCTCAAACAGAAGGGTAAGTTCGTACGGATCACGTCCGCCGGGCTCAAGGAGTCGCACCCGCACGACGTGCAGATCGTGGTCGAGGCGCCCAACTATCGCCGCTGACAGTACTCGAGGGCGACTAGGCGGCCGCGGCCAGCCGGGAGACCGCTTCCGCGAGCACCTCAGGTGAACACCCGAAGTTGAGACGCGCGAAGCCCCTGCCCGGTTCGCCGAACATCGGGCCGGGGCTGAGCGCGACCCGGGCCTGCTCGAGTGCGACCAGCGCCGGGTCGTCACCCCAGCCGAGGCTCCGCAGGTCAAGCCAGGCCAGGTAGCCGGCCCCTGGCTGCCGGTAGCCGACCCCGGGCAGTTGCGCGTCGAGCAGCGCGGCGAGCTCGTGCCGATTGTCGTCGAGGGCCGCGATCACCCCGTCCAGCCACGGCTCCCCGTCGCGGAACGCCGCGATGCCGGCGATCAGCCCGAACTGGCTTGTGCGCCAGGACACCTCCTGGGGCAGGGCGGCGAGCTCGGCGCGCATCCGTTCGCCGGCGGTGACGAGAAGCGCGCATTTGAGGCCGGCCAGGTTCCAGGCCTTGCTCGCGCTCGTCACGCAGACGCCGTGGTCGGCGGCCTCGGTGGAGACCGTGAGGTAGGGCGTGAAAGCGGCGTCGGTGTAGGTCAGCGGGGCGTGGACCTCGTCGCTGACGACCGTGACGCCGTAGTGGGCGGCGAGCTCGGACAGCGCCGTAAGGTCCTGGACGGTGTGCGGATGCCCGATCGGGTTGTGCGGGTTGCAGAGCAGCACGCAGCGCACGCCCGATCGGAAGGCGCGCTCGAGGCCGTCCAGGTCGAGGGTCCAGCCGGTCTGACCGGCGAGGAGTGGCACGGCGTGCGGCACCCCGCCGGCCTCGGGCACGAGGTCGAAGAACGGCGGGTAGACCGGGGGAGTGATCACAACCCGGTCGCCGGGCCTGATCAGCATTCGCAGGGTCTCCACGATGGCCACGCTGACATCCGTCGTGGTGGTCACCTGCTCCGGGTCGACCTGCCAGCCCCAGCGGCGACCGGCGAACCCCGCGAAGGCCGCGCCAAGCCCGTTGACCGGTGCGACATACCCGGTGTCGCTGCGCCGCACCGCCGCTGTCAACGCGTCCCGGATAGGTTCGGCGAGCGGAAAGTCGGACTCGGCGACGAAGAGCGGCAGCACATCGGCGGGAAAACTGCGCCATTTCATGCTGGTGCGCTCGCGCAGGAAGGACAGAGGGTCGGCGGTGACGTCCATCACCTCAGGATGCACCCCGCGGCATCCGTCGTCGAGGAGCGCCGCGGCACCTAAACTGAAATCATGGAAATCGAGATCGGCCGCTCCAAGCGCGCCCGCCGCGTGTACGCCTTCGACGACATCGCGATTGTGCCCAGCCGGCGCACCCGCGACCCGGAGGATGTGTCGGTCGACTGGACCATCGACGCGTATCAATTCTCGATCCCGTTCCTCGCGGCGCCGATGGACTCCGTGGTCTCCCCGCAGACGGCCATCATGATGGGTCAGCTCGGCGGCGTCGGCGTGCTCGACCTCGAGGGCCTCTGGACCCGCTATGACAACCCCGAGCCGCTCCTCGCCGAGATCCGCGAGCTGCCCGCCGACCGGGCCACCGCGCGCATGCAGGAGATGTACTCCGAGCCGATCAAGCCCGAGCTCGTCACCGCCCGCCTCGCGGAGATCCGCGCGGCCGGCGTGACTGTGGCCGGCGCCCTGTCGCCGCAGCGCACGCAGGAATTGTACGAGACCGTCGTCGCCGCCGGCGTCGACCTGTTCGTCATCCGCGGAACCACCGTTTCTGCCGAGCACGTCTCGCAGAACCAGGAACCCCTCAACCTCAAGAAGTTCATCTACGAACTCGACGTACCCGTGATCGTGGGCGGGGCGGCGACCTACACCGCGGCCCTGCACCTCATGCGCACGGGTGCGGCCGGCGTGCTCGTCGGCTTCGGCGGCGGCGCAGCCTCGACCACGCGCGCCTCCCTCGGCATCCACGCGCCCATGGCCACGGCCGTGGCCGATGTCGCCGGTGCCCGCCGGGACTACATGGACGAGTCCGGTGGACGCTACGTGCACGTCATCGCTGACGGCGGCCTCAACACCTCCGGCGACATCGTCAAGGCCATCGCCTGCGGCGCCGACGCCGTCATGCTCGGCACCGCGCTGGCCCGGGCGACGGATGCCCCCGGCGGCGGCTTCCACTGGGGTGCCGAGGTGCACCACTCGAAGCTGCCCCGCGGCAAGCGGGTCGAGGTGGGCGCCCTGGCGCCGCTCGAGACCATCCTGTATGGCCCGACGCCGATCGCCGACGGCACCGCGAACCTCGTCGGCGCGCTGCGCCGGTCGATGGCGACCACCGGTTACTCCGACCTGAAGGAATTCCAGCGCGTCGAGGTGGTCGTCGCCCCGTACCGGGGGAATTAGACGGTTGTCGCGCCGCACCGAGTGAACTAGCGTCGGTATGAATTAGCGTCAGGTAAGCACCACACCATCCGGAATGGGAGTGAGCACATGGCACCAGGTAATTCGGCGTCGCGATCCACGAAACTGGGTCCGGAGGAACGAGCTGCGGCCCTCGAACGGCTGAAGGGCAAAGAGCTCGACATCCTCGTGGTCGGCGGCGGCATCGTCGGCACCGGAGCCGCCCTGGACGCGGTCACCCGCGGCCTGAGCGTGGGAATCCTCGAGGCCAGGGACTGGGCGTCGGGAACGTCGAGCCGGTCGTCCAAGCTGGTGCACGGCGGCATCCGCTACCTGGAACAGGCCGACTTCCGGTTGGTGCGCGAGGCTCTGACGGAGCGTGGCCTGCTCCTGCAGCGCATCGCCCCGCACCTGGTGAAGCCGGTGCGGTTCCTGTACCCGCTCAGGAAGCGCGTCACCGAGCGCTTCTACGTGGGCGCCGGCATGCTCCTCTACGACCTGTTTTCATATACCGGCGGGCGCGCCCCCGGTGTGCCGCATCACCGCCACCTGTCCAAGCGGCAGGTGAAGGGGCTTCTGCCCAGCCTGAACACCGACACGATCGTCGGCGGCATCACCTACTACGACGGGCAGGTCGACGACGCGCTCTACGTGGCCTCGCTCGTGCGCACCGCGTCGTTCTACGGGGCGCACGCGGCCAGCCGGGTGCGGGTCGAAGGATTCATCAAGGTGGGTGAGCGGGTGGTCGGCGTGCACGCCCACGACCTGCAGACCGATGAACGGTTCGAGGTGCGGGCCCGGCAGGTCGTGAACGCCACCGGGGTCTGGACCGACGACACGCAGCGCATGGTCGGCGAACGCGGCACGTTCAAGGTGCGCGCATCGAAAGGCATCCACCTGGTCGTGCCCCGGGACCGGTTCCAGTCGGCCATGGGGCTGCTGCTGCGCACCGAGAAGAGCGTCCTGTTCGTGATCCCCTGGGGACGACACTGGCTGATCGGCACGACCGACACGGACTGGCATCTGGACAAGGCGCACCCGGCCGCCACCGCCGCCGACATCGACTACCTGCTCGAACACGTGAACGCCGTGCTCCGGGTGCCGCTGACCCGGGAGGACGTCGAGGGAGTCTACGCCGGCCTGCGGCCGCTCCTGGCCGGGGAGTCGGAGAGCACCTCGAAGCTGTCCCGCGAACACCTCGTCGGACACTCCGTGCCCGGCCTGGTGGTGATCGCGGGCGGAAAGTGGACCACGTACCGGGTGATGGCGAAGGATGCGATCGATGCGGCCGTCGACGCCTTCGACGAACGGGTCCCGGCCTCCACCACGGCGGAGATCCCGCTGCTCGGCGCCGAGGGCTATCAGGCCGCCTGGAACAAGCGCGGCCGGATCGCGCGGGCGTTCGGCCTGCACACCGTCCGCGTCGAGCACCTGCTGAACCGCTACGGCACCCTGACCGACGAGCTTCTCGACCTGATCCGCAAGACCCCGTCACTGGCGGACCCGCTGCCGGGGGCCGACGACTACATCGAGGCGGAGGTCGTGTACGCGGCCACGCATATGGGCGCCCTGCACCTCGAGGACGTGCTGGCTCGCCGCACTCGCATCTCGATCGAGGCCTGGGACCGCGGCGTCTCGGCGGCGCCCGTGGCCGCGCGGCTGATGGCCGGGGTGCTCGGCTGGGACGAAGCCCGGGAGACGCGCGAAGTGGGCACCTACCTCAAGCGGGTGGCGGCGGAACGCGCGTCGCAGCAGCAGCCCGACGACGAGTCCGCCGACCGCGTGCGGCTCGAGGCTCCGGACATCGCCGCCACGAAATAGGAGCGAGCCTCTCCTGCCGCCACCCTCGCCCGGCGTCCACTCCCTGCCTCCGCTTGTCCGCTCGCACCCCGCCGGTGCGTGAACGAATTCGACGGAGATTCTGCCCTGTGGGGCCTGAAAAATGCCCGACAGCGCCGTTCAGGGCCAAATCTCCGTCGAATTGGTTAGGCCGGCCGAGCGCACGCGTGTGGCCAACTCAGGACATCCGTCGCCTGGGCTGCCCGCCCGACACGGACCAGAGCAGAACTCGTGCGGGTGCCCGGGCCCGGCCGGACGGATCTCCTGCGTTAGCCGCAACACCGAGCGGATGTGCCGCAGCGCCTTTGTGGTTCGGGCATCCGCCAGACACTCAGCACCAGCCCGTACCAATTCGACGGAGATTTTGGCCCGTGCGGGGCAGAAAGCGCCCGACAGCGCCGTTCAGAGCCAAATCTCCGTCGAATTGGTGAGAGCAGTGGGCGGCGCGGCGGCGGGCGGCGCGGCTGCGGGCGGCGCGGCGGCGGGCCGCGGG
>NZ_SOFV01000031.1:0-31539 GCF_004402465.1 Cryobacterium sp. TMT2-14
AGTTTCTGTTCCTAGACAGTCAGAAACCTAGACAGGAAGCGGCGTGCGGCCGTTAAGGCGCTCCGAAACACCCACAGATGAAGCAGGAGAGCCGAGATTCTGCCGGATTTGGCCCCACAAACCCCCGAGAAAGCGGTTTTCCCCCAGAATCTCCGTCGAATTGGCTCGACGCCGGGCACAGCACCCCGCCTGTGATGAACAGCGATCACGCGGTGATCTCAGCCCCAGCCTTCCGGAAACGACACAACCATTCGATCGGGAATCGCCTAATCCTGCTGAAGGTTTGCCGGGATGCTGGCGGTGTCGGCGCGGTCCGCCGGCAGTGGCCGCGCATGCGGGATCTTGCTGCCGAGCACCATTGCGACGACATCGCGGGCGATGCGCTGCGGGGTCAGCCCAACACGGTCGAGGATCTCGGCGCGGGTGCCGTGGTCGAGGAATTCGTCGGGCAGCCCCAGTTCGGTGACCGCCGTGTCCACGCCGGCTTCACGCAGATCTTGACGGACACGGGTGCCGACGCCGCCGACCCGGACGCCGTCCTCGATGGTCACGACGATGCGGTACTCCGCGGCCAGGGCCACGATGCTCCGCGGTACCGGGACGACCCAGCGCGGGTCGACGACGGTGGCTCCGATGCCCTGGGCTGCGAGCCGGTCCGCCACATCGAGACCGATCGTGGCCATCGGCCCGACGGTGACGATCAGCACGTCTTTCTGGGCTGATTCCAAGAGCACGTCTACGCCGTCGCCCAGGCGGCGCACGGCGTCGATTGGGGCGCTCACGCTGCCCTTGGGGAAGCGCAGCACAGTGGGCGCGTCGTCGACGGCCACGGCCTCTTCGAGCTCCTCTGCCAGGCGCACCGAGTCCCGAGGTGCCGCGAGGCGGATCCCGGGGACGACCTGAAGGATCGCCAGGTCCCAGATGCCGTGATGGCTGGGACCGTCGGGCCCGGTCACCCCGGCCCGGTCGAGCACGAATGTGACGCCGGCCTTGTGCAGGGCGACATCCATCAGGACTTGGTCGAACGCTCGGTTGATGAAGGTGGCGTAGAGCGCGACGACCGGGTGCAGGCCGCCGAAGGCGAGGCCGGCGGCACTGGTGACGGCGTGCTGCTCGGCGATGCCCACGTCGTGCACCCGGGCGGGGAATCTCTCGGCCATCTTGTGCAGGCCGGTGGGACGGAGCATGGCCGCGGTGATGCCCACGATCTTCGGATCGAGTGTGGCAAGGCGCAGCAGCTCGTCGGCGAACACCGACGTCCAGGAGGGTGCG
The DNA here is from genome assembly GCF_004402465.1 of Cryobacterium sp. TMT2-14. NCBI lineage: Bacteria > Bacillati > Actinomycetota > Actinomycetes > Micrococcales > Microbacteriaceae > Cryobacterium > Cryobacterium sp. TMT2-14. The sequence continues at coordinate 1,273 of NZ_SOFV01000031.1, forward strand.
CCGGCGGATTCAGTGGACTCCCCTGTTTCCGGGTCGATCTGGCCGACCGCATGGAACTGGTCGGCGGTGTCCTGAACGGCCGGGTCGTATCCCTTACCCTTCTGGGTGATCGCGTGCACGATCACCGGCGCGCCGTAGCCCTTGGCCTGATGGAGCGCCTCGACCATCGCCGCCATGTCGTGGCCGTCGATCGGACCGATGTACTTGATGTCGAGGTTGGAGTAGAGCGCCTCGTTGTTGGAGAACCGGGCGAGGAAGCCGTGCATGCCGCCGCGCACGCCGCGGAAGAACGCCCGGGCGGGCGCGCCCATCCGTTCGAAGGCCTGACGGCTGGTCAGATAGGCACTGTGGTACGCCTGTCGGGTGCGCACGGTGTTCAGGAAGCGGGCCATGCCGCCGATGGTGGGCGCGTAGGAGCGGCCGTTGTCATTCACGATGATGATCAGGCGACGGGTGTTGTCGTCGCTGATGTTGTTGAGGGCTTCCCAGGTCATGCCCCCGGTCAGGGAGCCGTCGCCGACGACCGCGATCACATGGCGGTCGCTCTGCCCGGTCATCTCGAAGGCTCGGGAGATGCCGTCAGCCCAGGACAACGAGCTGGAGGCGTGGGAACTCTCCACGATGTCGTGCTCGGACTCGCGCCGCTGCGGGTAGCCGGCCAGGCCGCCGGCCTGGCGGAGGAGGCTGAAGTCCTGGCGCCCGGTGAGCAGCTTGTGCACGTAGGCCTGATGTCCGGTATCGAAGACAATGGCGTCACGCGGGGATTCGAAGACCCGGTGCAAAGCGATGGTCAGCTCGACCACGCCGAGGTTGGGACCAAGGTGCCCGCCGGTCTTGGAGACTTCCCGAACGAGGAACGCCCGCACCTCGGCCGCGAGCTGGACGAGCTGTTCCATCGAGAGGCGATCCAGATCTCTCGGCCCGAAGATCGTGTCCAGTAGCGCCATCGATAACACCTTTCACGTTGCGCTATCCGCCACCAGAAAACCGGCGCATAGATTCGGTCAAGCCGAGTCTACGCGCCGGTTTCGGTAGCTGGCCTAAAGGCTCCTGCGTGCTAGGCGACCAGCGAACGCAGGACGTACTGCAGGATGCCGCCGTTGCGGTAGTAATCGGCCTCACCCGGGGTGTCGATGCGGACGACCGCGTCGAACTCGACTGTGGCCTTGCCGGCGGCAGACTGCGCACTCGGCGCCGCCGTGACGCGCACCGTCTTCGGGGTGACCCCGCTGTTCAGCTCGACGAGACCCTCGATTGTGACGACCTCCGTGCCGTCCAGTCCAAGTGACGCCCAGCTCTGGCCGGCCGGGAACTGCAGAGGCACGACGCCCATCCCGATCAGGTTCGAACGGTGGATGCGTTCGAAGCTCTCCGTGATGACGGCCTTCACCCCGAGGAGGCTGGTGCCCTTCGCGGCCCAGTCGCGGGACGAACCCGAACCGTATTCCTTGCCACCGAAGATGACCAGCGGCGTGCCGGCGGCCTGGTAGTTCTGCGAAGCGTCATAGATGAACGCCTGCGGAGCCCCGTCAACGGTGAAGTCGCGGGTGTAGCCACCCTCGACTCCGTCCAGCAGCTGGTTGCGGAGACGGATGTTCGCGAATGTGCCGCGGATCATGATCTCGTGGTTGCCGCGGCGCGAGCCGTAGGAGTTGAAGTCGCCCCGTTCGACGCCGTGCTCCAGCAGGTAGGCGCCGGCCGGGCTATCGGCCTTGATCGAACCAGCAGGGCTGATGTGGTCGGTCGTGACCGAGTCGCCCAGTTTGGCCAGCACACGGGCACCGACAATGTCGACCACCGGGGTGGTCTCCATGGTCATGCCGTCGAAGTATGGGGGCTTCCGCACATACGTGGACTCAGGGTCCCACTCGAAGACCTCGCTGTCCGGTGTCGGCAGGCCGCGCCAGCGCTCGTCGCCCTCGAAGACATGGCCGTACTGCTTCGTGAACATGCCGGTGTCGATCGAGCCGTCGATCGTGGACTGCACCTCGGCGGAGTCGGGCCAGATGTCCTTGAGGAACACCTCGTTGCCGTCGCTGCCGATGCCGAGCGCATCCGTCTCGAAGTCGAAGTTCATCGAGCCTGCGAGGGCGTAAGCGATGACCAGCGGCGGGCTGGCCAAGTAGTTCATCTTGACGTCGGGGCTGATCCGACCCTCGAAGTTGCGGTTGCCTGAGAGCACCGCGGTGACGGCCAGGTCGTTGTCGTTGATCGCGGTCGTGACCTCGTCGATGAGCGGGCCGGTGTTGCCGATGCAGACCGTGCAGCCGTAGCCGACGGTGTAGAAGCCGAGGGCCTCGAGGTCGCCGGTGAGGCCGGCCTTCTCGTAGTAGTCGGTGACGACCTTCGAGCCCGGAGCCAGGGTGGTCTTGACCCACGGCTTGCTCGTGAGGCCCTTCCTGACGGCGTTTCGGGCGAGCAGGCCCGCGGCGAGCATGACACTCGGATTGGACGTGTTCGTGCACGAGGTGATGGCCGCGACAGCGACCGCTCCGTGGTCGAGCGTGTAGTTCGCGCCGTCTTGCGTGGTGATCGCGACGGGCCTGGACACGCTGATCGGAGCGTGGCTCACGTGGTTGTGTGAGGCCTTGTGGTCAAGGTTCTCGTCCTCGGCGGTGAAGCCGATCGGGTCTGAAGCAGGGAAAGAGGCCTCGACGGCCGCGTCCACAACAGTCCAGTCCTGCGTCGCGTAGCTCTGCAGGTCAAGTTCGAACTGCGACTTCGCCTCGGTGAGGATGACGCGGTCTTGCGGGCGCTTCGGGCCGGCAATCGACGGCACGACGGTGCCCAGGTCGAGCTCGAGGTACTCGCTGAAGACGGGCTCCTTGTCGGCATCGTGCCACAGGCCCTGCAGCTTCGAGTAGGCCTCGACGAGTGCAACCTGCTCGTCGCTGCGACCCGTCAGGCGCAGGTAGTCGAGGGTGACGTCGTCGATCGGGAACATCGCGGCCGTGGATCCGAACTCCGGGCTCATGTTGCCGATCGTGGCCCGGTTGGCCAGCGGAACCTGCGAGACACCCGCGCCGTAGAACTCGACGAACTTACCGACCACGCCGTGCTTGCGCAGAATCTGGGTGATGGTGAGCACGACATCCGTCGCGGTGACGCCGGTCGGGATGGAGCCGTTGAGCTTGAAGCCGACCACCTTGGGAATGAGCATCGAGATGGACTGGCCGAGCATGGCTGCCTCGGCTTCGATGCCGCCCACACCCCAGGCGAGCACGCCGAGGCCGTTGACCATGGTCGTGTGCGAGTCGGTTCCCACGCAGGTGTCGGGGTAGGCCTGAAGCACGTCGTTGCCCTCCGCGTCCGGCACGGTGCGGGTCATCGTGACGCGGGCCAGATACTCCAGGTTGACCTGGTGCACAATGCCGGTTCCGGGCGGCACGACCTTGAAATCGTTGAACGCGGTCTGGCCCCAGCGCAGGAACTGGTACCGCTCACCATTGCGCTCGTACTCGATCTCCACGTTGCGCTCGAGGGCATCCGCGGTTCCGAACAGGTCGGCGATGACGGAGTGGTCGATGACCAGCTCGGCCGGAGCCAGCGGGTTGATCTTCTTCGGGTCGCCGCCGAGTTCGGCGACGGCCTCGCGCATGGTGGCGAGGTCGACGATGCACGGCACGCCGGTGAAGTCCTGCATAACGACGCGGCCAGGAGTGAACTGGATCTCGGTGTCGGGTTCCGCCGTTGGGACCCACTCACCCAGGGCGCGAATGTGGGCCTCGGTGATGTTGGCGCCGTCCTCGGTGCGAAGGAGGTTCTCCAGCAGCACTTTCAGGCTGAACGGAAGCCTCTCGTAGCCCGTTACCGCGTCGAGACGAAAGACCTCGTAGTCCGTCGACCCGACCCGCAGGGTGTCCTTGGCTCCAAAACTGTTTACGACCGCATTATTAAGCGCCGACACGATGCCCTCTCCTTCGTGGAAACCGACGGCGAAACCGTCCGCAATCCTCAATCCTGACGACCAGACGCCTGCCCCTGCCAGCAAGGGTAACCTAACCGGCGGATGCCACGTGCGGACGATGTCCAACGCCGAACTATCTTGACGTAGAGATAACTCTAGCGGTGCCACCGCGTTTCCCGCGCCTATTTCCGGCGGGTGTCGCGGAATCGCGGTGAATTTATTCGGGCCGGCGACCCGCTGCGTCGTCGGTCTCCCGCTCGTCGGCGCGGTAGACCGCCCGGACCACCAGCCACGAGATCACCAGGAGTGGCGCGTAGAGCGGAATCCCCATCAGGAGCTTGACGGCGCCGAGCCACTCCACGTTTCCGGAGTAGTAGAGGGGAAGCTGAACAGCCAGGCGCAGGGCGAACAAGCCCGCCCAGCAGAGCGTGAGAATGGTCAGCACCCGACGCCTGGACCGGTTCGACCGCCAGGCGATTCCCTCGCCCATCAGGAATCCGACAGCCAGCCCGATCAGCGGCCAGCCGACGACCGCCGAGATGAAGAGGGCTCCGCCGTACAGTCCATTGGTCCAGAATCCGGGCAAAAAGAAGTCTTCGGCGCGGCCAGTGAACAGAGCGAGCACGGCGCTGACGATCAGTGCCACCAGGCCGCCGACGGCAGGCGTCACCGTTTGGCGGCTAATCCGGCGCAGAACGATGAAAACGACGCCGATCAGCACCGGCACAACAAGGGACAGCACCAGCGACTGCTCGGGAAAAAACTGCCGGGTGAAGGTGTAGGTGATCAGGAAGACGAGTCCGGGCAGCAGGGCCTCGACCAGTCCACGGATGCCGCCCATCGCGGCCAGCAGGGCGCGCCCGCTGATCGGATCACCCTCGGCCGCCGGCGTGAAGCCGGCCCGCCGGGCCGCCGCCGCCATGCCGTCGGCGAACGCGGCCGGCACGGGCGAGTCAGGCGCGTTCTCTGATGCGTCGGGCTCGCGGGCCTCATCGGGGAGTGGTGCGTCCGTCATTCCGGCGTTCTTCAGGACTGGCCCGGCTCGGCCGCAGTGGCGGGAGTGGCCGGCATCCGCAGCGGAATGAGGTCACGCGGCGGCATCGGGGCGGATCCGCGCACCACGACGATGCTGCGGAACAGGTTTTCGATCTCGGTCGCGGCGTCGGTGTTGATGGCACCCTCGCCGGCAATCACGCCGCGCAGGAACCAGCGCGGGCCGTCGACTCCGATGAAGCGGGCCAGCCTGCTCGTTCCGTCGGATCCCTGACCCGCGGCCACGGGGATCTCGGCCACCAATTCGGGGCCGAACGGGCCTTCGCGCAGAGTCGTCGTTCCGCCCTGCTTGCCGATCTGATCGGCGATCTGGGCGCGGATTTCGTTCCACAGGCCACTTGAGCGGGGCGCGGCGAACGGCTGTACCTGGAGGGTGGAGCCGGCGTAGTCGAGCCCGATCGCCACGACCCGCTTGCTGCCCTCTTCGATCTCCAACCGTAGGTGAAGCCCCTCACGCGGGAGGATCTTGACCCCGCCGAGGTCCACGTAGGGCCGCACCGGGTTGGCTTCGGCTTCGTCGAGGGGACCCTCGGTCGCACGATCGCCCGGCGCCGACTTGGCCGTCTCGTCCGGGTTCTCCTCCGGGTTCGCGGTGTCGCTCACTGGTTGTCTCCTGACGTTGAGGTGCCCGTGCTGATGTTCCGGCTCAGGCCGGTGGACCCGAATCCGCCAACCCCGCGCTGGCTGCCGGGCAGCCGATCCACGGGAATAAACGTGGCCCGACTGACGGGCATGATGATGATCTGGGCGATGCGGTCGCCGATCGCGATCGCATGGGGCGTGGTCTGGTCGGTGTTAAGCAGCGTCACCTTGATCTCGCCACGATACCCGGCGTCGACGGTGCCCGGCGCGTTCACGATCGTGATGCCGTGCTTGGACGCGAGACCGCTGCGGGGCACGACGAATGCCGCGAAACCGTCGGGCAGGGCGATCGCCACGCCCGTGCCGACCAGTGCTCGTTCGCCGGGGGCCAAGACTAGAGCCTGGGAGGAATGAAGGTCCGCTCCCGCGTCACCCGGGTGCGCGTAGCTCGGGAGGATGGACGCGGTAATCAGGACTTCGACGCTTTCTGCCACGTGTCGAGGCTAGTGCAGAAGTCTGATCGAATAGACCCATGCCTGAATATCGCGAAAAACTCTGGGCCTCACCCGCACCTTATGTGGCGACTGCGCTCATCATTCCTGCCAGCATCCTCGTGTTCGCACCGATTTCGATGCTGGCCGGGGTGCTGCTGGCCGCCGGTCTGTACGCCGCTTGCGTTCTGGCGCTGCTCTTGTCGGCACCGGTGGTGCAGGTGCGGGGCGGTGAGCTCACCGCCGGGCGCGCGAGCATATCGATCGATCTGGTCGGCGAGGTTTTGCCCTTCGACGGAGATGAGGCCGCCCTGGAACGTGGCCAACGGCTCGACGCCCGGGCCTGGCTGCTCATCCGCGGGTGGATTCGGCCCGTCGTGCGAATCCCGATCGTGGATGCGACGGATCCGGCGCCGTATTGGCTGGTGTCGACGCGGCGCCCACAGAAATTGGCCGCCGCGATCAATGGATCGCGACGGCCAGCATCACATGATTGAGCGCGTTTAGGAGTCGCACTCCAGGCATACCAGGCCGAGCTTGGTCTCGTGCGACATCTGCGAACGGTGCTTCACCAGGAAGCACTCCACGCAGGTGAACTCGTCCGCCTGCGGAGGCAGAACGACGACATCGAGGTCGAGGTCGGACAGATCAGCGCCGGGAAGGTCGAAACCACCGGGGTTGTCCGAGTCGTCGACATCTACGACACCGGACATCTTGTCGGGTACGCGCTCCTTGAGGGCCTCAATCGACTCTGAGTCGTCTTCGGTCTTCCGTGGTGCGTCGTAATCGGTTGCCATACCCATCCATTCAGTTACGCCGAGAAAGGATTTCGGCGGCCATAGTTTCCAACAATCCGGGCGGAATAGCAAACTACACGCCGCGTCATTTGCTCGGCACAGTCATCAACTTGCGGCACGCCCGGCGTATTCCCCGAAGATTCACTCTTTACATGGCAGTCTTAGGCGCACTAGTGATGGCGAAAGGGCTTTCAACATGCAGGAATTGAAAGTTATTGGAGTCGAGAGCGGTGCGTTGCTCGCAGCGTCTGAAGAAGGAGACCGATTCAGGATCCCCATCGACGAAGTTCTCCAGTCCCGGCTTCGCCAGGCCCAGGTGGAACCAGCGTCGGGGCCGAAGCTGAGTCCCCGGGAAGTGCAGGCGCACATCCGTGCCGGCATGTCCGCCGAGGACGTCGCCGCGGTCACGGGTGCGTCCCTCGATTTTGTGCGCCGCTTCGAGGGCCCGGTCGTCGCCGAACGCGACTACATGGTCTCCTGCGCGCTGAGCGTGCCGGTGCACACCGCCATCGACCTCGACCCGATCGAGGGCGGCGCCACCTTCGGCACCGTCATCCGTGAGCGTCTGGCCTCGCTCGGCGCCACGAACGAGCGCTGGGCCAGCTGGAAGGAACCCGGCGCCGGCTGGATCGTCAAACTGGCCTTCACCGCCGATGACATCGACCACGACGCCCGGTGGGGCTTCGAACCCAAGAAGAACTCGCTCTCTCCGGTCGGCAGTGAAGCCATCGCCTTGTCGCAGCAGGGTGAACTGAAGGGTGCCCTGATCCCGCGGCTGCGGGCCGTCGGCGCCGAGACCAGCCTCGCCGATGTGTCCCGCTTCGACAGCGGCGCCTTCACCTTCAAGGAATCACTGTCCGAGGAGACGTTGCACGATACGGCGCCGATTCTGGACCCGGTGCCGTATTCCCGGTCGGCCGGCACGACGGATGCCGTGTCCCGTGCAGCCATCAAGCGCGCCGACGAACCGCCGCAGAGCCTGAGCGAGACGGCCGACCTGCTGGCGTCACTGCGCCGCCGCCGCGGGGAGCGCGAAGCCGCCGCTTTCGAAAGCAACCAGGTCGAGAGCCACTCCAGCCACAGCAACCCCGCCAGCACCAGCCCGGCCCCGGGCATCCGTCTGGTGAACCAGCCGGTCGAGGCCGCCGCGGAACCCCACGCCGCTCCCTCGGCTCTCGCCGCCCCGCCGACCGAAGCCCCCCGCAACGCCTGGTCTGCCCAGGCCGCCGGGGGTCAATCACCGGCCGCGACTCCGCGAGCGTCGGGTCATGGCAAGCGCGGGCGGGCCTCGATGCCCAGCTGGGACGAAATCGTGTTCGGTGCCCGCACCGACGACGACCTGCCCTAGCACGCAGGGTTTCAACGGCGCCGGCACCGGCACCGGTCCGACGAGCCTGTGCATACGACTCGCCCACGCATTCGACTACCCTAGGCAAGTGAGAATCAACACCCGGCTGCGATCCACAAGCCGGATTCCTCTGCTCCAGGCAGTGAAGACATCCGTGGCCGTCGCCCTCGGCTGGATCCTGTCGCAACTGCTACTGGACACGGAGCAGCTGCCCGTCTTCGCCGCGATCGCCGCCCTGCTGGTGGTGCAGCCGAACATCAACCAGACCCTCGGTCGCGCGGTCGAACGCAGCCTGGGTGTTATCGGCGGGGTCATCATCGCCTATGGCGTCGGTGTCGCATTCGGCCAGTCCAGCTGGGTCGTTCTCCTGGCCATCGTGTTCTGCATCATGCTGGCGTGGGCGCTTCGGCTGGCCCCCAGCTCGGCGAGCCAAATTCCGATCAGCGCCATGCTCCTACTCACAATCGGCACGGCTACGGCTGAGTACGCGCGGGACCGCATCGTCGAAACCATCATCGGGGCGGCGGCCGCACTCCTCGTCAACGCCCTGATCGTGCCGCCAGTGCTTCTTCGTCCGGCGCACGCGGCTGTGATCCGACTTGCCTACGAGATCGCGGACACCCTCGACCGGATCGTCGACGCCCTGCGGTTTCCGCAGAAGGCCAGCCAGATCGAAGAGATGATGATTAAGGTGCGTCTGCTGCGCCCCATGCTCGCCAAGGCGGATCAGGCGCTCAAGCAGGCCGAGGAGAGCCTCACTCTCAACCCGCGGCACGCGGTGAACCGGCGTCTCCTCGACATCGACGAGGAGCTCTTCGCCCGGCTGACCTCGCTCGTCGCACGCGCGATCGGCATGACCCGGTCCCTGCGCGACCACTACGACCATTCCCTGCACCTCGAGCCCTCGGTGCTCGCGATCACTGTCGAGCTGAGCCGTGCCGCCCATGACCTGAGGCTCCTCGCCGAACAGGTGGACCACCCCGGCGTCCAGCAGGTCAGCCTGCCGCAGGAACCACCCACCCTGACCGCCCCCCTGATCATTGCGACGCCTCATCCGCAGCACTGGATCCTGATCGGATCCCTGATGGAGGACCTACGACGGGTGCGTGAGGAGATCAAGGGCGAATAGCCGATGATGTCCGAGGCGCACAATATGCCCGTCGGATCGAAAGGGAGCGCCCGCGTTTCTGGCCCCGAACGCCTGCGCTCGGCCCGAGCAGCGTGGTCTCTCATTCACGACCAATACCCCGGGGTGTAGAGGATCGGAGCGGCCGCGTCGGTACCCTGACCAAAGGTCGACATGAGAGGGACCTCACTCTCGTGGGGTCCCTCTCGTGTTTATTGTCCACCCTGCGCAGACCTCTGCGCGGGGACGACTACGCCTGGTTGAGCGCGGCCTGAAGTTCGATGGTGATGATGACCTTTTCGCCGAGCAGCATTCCGCCGGTCTCAAGGGCCGCGTTATAGGTGAGGCCGAAGTCGGCGCGGGTGACCTCGGTCTTCGCCGTGGCGCCGGCCTTGTAGTTGCCGTACGGGTCGGTGCCGAAGCCGCCGAACTCGAAGTCGAAGGTTACGGGCTTGGTGACGCCCTTGATGGTGAGGTTGCCGTCGACGAGGAAGTCGTCCTCGACCTGACGCACGCCGGTAGAGACGAAGTTGATGGTCGGATAGGTCTCGGCGTCGAAGAAATCGCCGGTGCGCAGGTGGCCGTCGCGGTCCGCCTGGTTGGTGTCGATCGTCGCGACCTGGGCCGTGGCCGTGACGGAGGAGTCGAGCGGGTTCTCGCCGGTAACGAAGGTCGCGTCGAACTTCTCGAACGTGCCCTTGACCTTGCTGATCATGAGGTGGCGGATGCTGAAACCGACCTCACTGTGGGTCGGGTCGATGGTCCAGGTTCCGGCCTTGTAGCCGGGTATGCTCGCTGCGGTGGTCTGAGTCATGGGTTCTCCTCAATTCGCGGAACGGTGGATTCTCGTCCTCACATTTATGCAAGCGCATAGGAAAGTGAAATATTCCGAATCGGGGAGAGTTCTTTTCGACAGTGGTCCGGCCACTCCTGCCGGAATCCCTTGACTGCCTCCGGGGCCGAGGGTACCGTCGGTCGCTCAGGGGCTGGTGCATGGGTGGAACGGAGGGCTGAAATGCGCTCACGGTTTTTGCTCCCCCTGGGTCTGCTGATCGCCCTGCTCGCCGGATGCGCGTCCCCGGCCCCTTCGTCGCCCTCCTCTGCTTCGGCAACGGCAACCGAGAGCGTGGTAATGCGCCCCATCACCGAGGGCGGTCTGCCTGCCGCGGGCTTCACCGTCACCGAGGAGACGACCGTCACGCTCGACTGTGGCAGCGCGTCGTTCGATGATCGGCCGTCCGCAGTCGCCGTCGACGACAACATCCACGCCTGCACACCGTCGAGCGCGTTCGCCGTAGCGTGCTGGCAGGATGCGGCGCCCGGCTTTGTGGCCTGCTACCGCGACCCGTGGACCACGGCGGTGGTGCGCCTGCCGAGCACCGGGAGCCTGCCGGCGGCCACCGCGCCCGAGCAGGCGCGACCGCTCGGGCTGTTGCTCAGCGACGGGGACCGCTGCCTGATTCGCAGCGGTGGCGTTTGGAACGACCTGACCGAGCACCCCGCCTGGTACGGCACCTACTCGTGCACGGAAGATGGGGCGGTCTGGGCGGAGAGCGCAGACGGCATCGATCGGTCAGGCCCTCGATGGACGGTGCGCGTCGCGCCCATTTCGGGGGGAGATCCGCTCACCACCCGCGAAGTCGTCACGGCGTACTTCGTCGGCACGGCAGAGGGCTAGCGGACTGAGAGCTGACCGGGCGCCCGACGGACTGGGTCATGACTTTGGTGACACCCAGCTGAGGACACTCCGGTGCCTCCGACGAAGACGAGAATGCGTGATTAGAGTGTGCCGGCATCCATGAGGTCCTACTCGGTGCGGTTCGCTGCACAATCTGGATTTGGGGTTCACTCCTGGGATGCGCTGAGGGCGGCCCGGCCGCGCAGCACCAGGAGCTTGTAGGCAGCATCATCGATCTGCTCCAGCGTGAGCCGCCCGGTATCGACCGCTTCGACGATTCTGCCGATCAGAACTGTGACATCGGTGCCGTACCGCGCGGGATTCGCCGGCAGAACGGAGAGCAGCATGGTGTTGCCCGCTGCCAGGGCGGCGATCCCGTTCTCGGCCGGGTCGGCGTACTCCGGCAGGCCGAAGTCCTGGAGCATCAGCAGATCGTCGGTAATCGTGACGCCGTCGAAACCGAGTTCGGTGCGGAGGATCTCGTGCCAGGCCGGCGACAGGCTCGCCGGACGCGGATCGACGCTCGGGTAGGCCAGGTGGCCGAACATGATCAGCGCCGCGCCAGCCTCGATTCCGGACTGAAACGAAGGCGCCTCACATGTCAGCCAGTCCTGATAGCCAAACGGAGTCGACGGGATGCTTCGGTGCGAGTCCCCCGGCGCCGCCCCGTGACCGGGGAAGTGCTTGAGCGTGCTCAGAACCCGCCCACGCTCACCGGTGACCGCCGCAGCCACCCGGGCGGATGCCGACGCCGGGTCGGTGCCGAGCACCCGGCCGGCCAGGAACGAGCTCGGGTCGGCCGTGACGTCGGCGACGATGCCGAAGTTGACACTCACGCCGACGGACTGGAGCAGGGTCGACCGACTGCGGAAGGCGTCCTCTGTGGCCGGTGCGGGGAGCATCTGCAGCTGGGCAGCCCCGGGCGCCAGGTCGGCGGGCAGCCGGGAAACCTCGCCGCCCTCCTGATCGATGCCGATGAGCAGCGGGAGTTCCGGGTCGGGACTGAGGGCATCCGTCATTGCCCGCATTTCTTCCGGGGAGACCGGCACGTTGTCACCCATCAGGATGAGTCCACCGAGGCCGTTCGCCCCGGCGAAGGTGCGCAGCCCGGCCGCATCTGTTCCCGGCTGGTGCAGCATCAGTAGGCTGGCGACCTTCTCGGTCAGGGACATGGCGGCCAGGCGGCGAGTGGCGTCTTCGGCAACGGGGCCGGCCGACCAGCCGGGCCCGAGCGGGGCGGCAGTGCCGCTTTTCGCGTCTGTTCCGCGCGCCGCGGTGCAGCCGGAGAGGGTGAGGGCCAGCAGGGCCATGGCGGCGAGCGCCGCCAGGCGGCGGGCTGGGGCCGGGTGTCGTCGGCCGGAGATCACCAATCCAGGCTAACCTGCCGGCAGCTACCGCGGCGAAGCGCCCATCCGCTTCACCGCTGGCGGCGTTACAATCGGTCTTCGAGCGGGGAGGCGCGCATGCAGATGAGGGACATGGCCGGCGAGGCCGTGCTGATCGCCGCCGGCGGGCGGTCCATCCTCCTGCAGATCGCCGACCCGGCGATCGGCCACGGAATTGCGCACCACAGCGACTTCGCCTCCCGACCGCTCGATCGGCTGCGCGGCACCCTGACCTACGTGTACGCGGTCGTGTTCGGAACGCCGGAGGAGGCTGCCCGGGCACGACGCCGGGTCGATCACGCCCACGCCCCGGTGTCGGGCTTGGCCACCGAGGCTCGTCCGGCTTACACCGCCTTCACCCCAGAACTGCAGCTCTGGGTGGCGGCGACCCTGTATGACTCCGCCATGACCATGCGGGAGCTGGTCTACGGCCCGCTCGACGGAGCCACGGCGGACGCGCTCTACCGGGAGTACGCCGTGCTGGGCACGGCGTTGCAGATGCCCGCGGAGCTGTGGCCGCCCAACCGGGCCGCCTTCGCCGCCTACTGGGACCGACGCGTCGGCGAGTTGCAGACGGATGCCGCCACGCGCGCCGTGGCACGCCAGCTACTGCATCCCCGCACCGGGCCGCTCTGGCTGCGGCTGATGATGCCACTGGGCCGGTTCGTGACCGTCGGACTGCTCCCCTGCTCGGTGCGGGAACTGTTCGACCTGCCCTGGACCGCGGGGGCACAGCGCCGCTTCGACCGGCTGATCCGGCTGACCATACGTGTCTATCCCCGGCTTCCGCGCCGGCTGCGCCATTGGCCCAAGAACCACTACCTGCGCGCGATGCGGTAGTCGCCTGAGCTCGCGGTAGTCTGAGGGTTTCCCCAGCCTGAGGATTCCAATGACGCAGCACTCGGCCCCCGCCGCCCCGGGCACGCCCGACGGTCTCGACGCGATCGACCGGCAGATCGTTGCCGAACTCAGTCGCGACGGCCGCCTGTCGATGCGCCAGCTGGCCGTGCTCGTGCACATTTCCCGCACCACCGCGCACACCCGGATGCAGAATCTCGTGCGTCACGGTGTGGTCACTGGATTCGGAGCACAGATCGACCGCCGGGCGCTCGGGCTCAGGATCTCCGCCCTCGTGATCGTCAAGATCGGCGATGTCTCCTGGGCCGAGATGGCCCGGCGCCTGAGTGAACTGCCCTTCGTCGAAAAAGCTCAGGCCGTGAGCGGCGACATCGACATCATCCTCACCGTCAGCGCTCCGGACCACGAGCAGCTGAGCCAAGCCATCCTGCGCGATATCCACAGCATGCCCGGCGTGATCTCCACCCGGTCCCACCTCATCCTCGAGGAAATCACCGGCCTGCCCCCGGCCCGCGCTGCGGACAGCTGGCGCTGAACGGTCGTTTTCCGCGGACGAATGGTCCGGCGCGACGCCGCTTCGGACCAATCGTTCGTATCCGTTGCCGGGGCATCGTCGACGGCGCGGAGATGCCCCACCATTGCGACATGAGCCTCAATGTCGAGAGCCTGGTTGAGAGCCCCCTCGCCGCGCCGCGTCCCCTCCGCCTGATCGATGACACCGGTCGCGCCGCGCCACTCGATGAGGCCGGCGGGTTTGACCTGCCGGACCCGGCCACACTGCTCAATCTCTACCGGCGCATGGTCGTCGCCCGCCGGTTCGACGTGCAGGTCACCGCGCTGACCCGGCAGGGACGCCTGGCGACGTACCCGTCAGCTCTCGGCCAGGAGGCCTGCGAGATCGCCGCGGTCGCCGCCCTCGGCGCCGAGGACTGGCTCTTCCCCACCTACCGGGACAGCATCGCCCTACTGACCCGCGGCGTGCCGCCCGAGCACATCCTGGCCTCGTTCCGCGGGGACTGGCACAGCGGCTACGACCAGAACGCCCACCGGATCGCCCCGCAGGCTACCCCTCTGGCTACCCAGGCGCTGCACGCCGTGGGGCTCGCGACCGCGTCCAAGCTCAAACGGGAGCGCACCGTCGCACTGACTCTGCTCGGCGACGGCGCCACCAGCGAGGGCGACGCCCACGAGGCGTTCAACTTTGCTGCCGTCTGGCAGGCCCCGGTCGTCTTCGTGGTGCAGAACAACCAGTACGCGATCAGCGTGCCGCTGGACAAGCAGATGCGCTGCCGCACCATCGCCGACAAGGCCATCGGCTACGGGATGCCCGGCTACTTCGTTGACGGCAACGACGTCGCCGCAATGTACGCGGTCACCTCGTCGGCAGTGGAGAACGCCCGCGCCGGCCACGGCCCGACCCTGATCGAGGGTCTGACCTATCGGATGGAGGCACACACGAACTCCGACGACCCGAGCCGCTACCGCGATCCCGGGGATCTGGAGATCTGGCGACGCCGCGACCCGATCACCCGCCTGGACACCTACCTGTGCGAGATCGGTGCGCTGAGCGACGCGGAGCGTGCGGACATCCGTGCCGAGGCCGAGGATCTGGCGGCGGACACCCGCGAATGCATGACCCGGTCCGCGCCAGTCGATCCGTTGGAGCTATTCGACCACGTCTACTCGACCCCGCGCGCCGCCCTGGCGGAACAACGAGCCTTCCTCGCAGCTGAGCTTGACGAGCACGCAGAGCACGCCGAGCACGCCGTCGCAGCATCCGTCGCCGCCCACTCAGGAGTCAACTCATGACGCTCCCCGACACCGCACCGACGCCCCTGCGCGCACCGGTCACTCTCACCATGGCAGCGGCGTTGAACGCCGCGATCCAGGACGCGATGCGCGACGATCCGACGGTCGTCCTGTTCGGTGAGGATGTCGGCCCGCTCGGCGGCGTCTTCCGTGTGACCGACGGGCTGTACGCCGAATTCGGGGAGAGCCGCGTGAGCGACTCGCCGCTGGCCGAATCGGGGATTGTGGGCACCGCGATCGGCATGGCCATGCACGGCCTGCGCCCGGTGGTCGAGATGCAGTTCGACGCGTTCAGCTACCCGGCGTTCGAGCAGATCGTTTCGCACGTGGCCAAGATGCGCAACCGCACCCGTGGGCGCATCCAGCTGCCCCTTGTGATCCGGATCCCCTACGCCGGCGACATCGGGGGTGTGGAACACCACTCCGATTCCTCCGAGGCCTACTGGACGGCCACGCCCGGCCTCACGGTGGTCTCGCCATCGAATCCGGCGGATGCCTATTCAATGCTCCGCGAGGCCATTGCTTGTGACGACCCGGTCATTTTCCTCGAACCCAAGAGCCGGTACTGGGCCAAAGCCGAGCTCAGCCTGCCTGTGCGCACCGCGCCGATGACCACTGCGGTCGTGCTGCGGGAGGGCACCGATGTCACGCTGATCGCCTACGGTCCGACCGTGAAAACGGCCCTCGCGACGGCCGAGCTGGCCGTCGCCGAGGGGCTCTCGATCGAGGTGATCGACCTGCGCAGCCTCTCCCCGTTCGACGACGAGACGGTGGGCGCCTCCCTGCGGAAAACCTCCCGCGCCGCTGTGCTGCACGAGGCGGCGCAGTTCGGCGGCTACGGGGCCGAGGTCGCCGCCCGGCTGACCGAGCGCAACTTCTACCACCTGGCAGCGCCGATCCTGCGGATCACGGGTTTCGATATCCCCTATCCCTCCCCCAAGCTCGAGCAATACTTTCTGCCCACTCCCGACCGCATCCTGACCGCCCTCGGAACCTGGGAGTGGAACTGATGGGTCAGAATTTCATCCTGCCCGACCTCGGCGAAGGACTCACCGAAGCCGAAATCGTCTCCTGGCTGGTCGCCGTGGGCGACACCATCACCATCGACCAGCCCGTGGTGGAGGTCGAATCGGCCAAGTCCATCGTGGAGTTGCCGTCGCCGTTCGGCGGTGTGGTCGAGGCCCTGAACGGGGTCGCGGGCCAGATCATTCACGCCGGGCAGGTGCTGCTGACAGTGACGGATGCCGCCGAGGCCGACGCCGCACGGCCGACCGCTCGGACTGCTGTTAAGCCCGCAGCGATGGCAGCCGGGGTTCCGGTCGCGGAGGTCGACGGGTCGGCATCCGGTGCTGTGCTCATCGGCTACGGCACGAGGGAGAACACGGGTCCCGTGCGGCGCCCTGCCACTGCGCGCTTCGGCGTGCGACCCGGCTCAGCGGCTCCGGTCGTCGCGGCAATCGTCGAACCGGTCTCCGAGGTGACTACGGCCACCCCGGTAACGGCTCCGACCTCTCCGTCTTACCCGGCCGGCCGCTCCCCGGTGGTCTCACCGCTGGTGCGGCGTCTGGCCCGCGAAAACGGCCTCGACGCGACCCTGCTAATCGGCAGTGGGAGCAACGCGCTGGTGCTGCGCCGGGACGTGGAATCGGCAATCCGGGAACGGGCCGCAGCGGTTGAGTCCACACCGGTGGTCGAGCCCGCGGCACTGGCCCAACCTGCACCCGTGGCGGAGCCGGTCGGAACCCGGGCCGCGCCCACCGACGACATCCGGATCCCGATCACCGGCCTACGCAGGGTGGTGTCGGAGCGGATGACCACCTCGCGCCGGGAAATCCCCGAGGCAACCGTCTGGCTCGATGTGGACGCCACCGAGCTCTTCGCCGCGCGGGACCGTCTCTTCGACGCCACAGGCGAACGCTTCAGCGTGACCGCGCTGATCGCCCGGTTCACGGTCGCCGGACTGCGCCGGTTTCCGCTGTTGAACTCCTCAGTCGACACGGCCAGCCAGGAGATCCTCCAACGCGGTGCCATCAACCTCGGGCTTGCCGCTCAGACCCCGCGGGGGCTGATGGTGCCGGTCGTTCACGACGCCCACTCACTGACCACCCGCGAACTCCGGGATGCGATCGCCGGTATCGTGACCCAGGCAACGGATGGCTCGTTTCCCCCATCTCGACTCAGCGGCGGCACCTTCACCCTGAACAACTTCGGTGCTCTGGGTGTCGACGGGTCAGCCGCGATCATCAACCACCCCGAGGCCGCCATTCTGGGCATCGGACGGATGATCGAGCGCCCCTGGGTGGTCGATCACACCCTCGCGGTGCGCACTGTGGTCGAGCTGTCGCTGGTCTTCGACCACCGGGTCTGTGACGGAGGCACCGCCGCCGGTTTCCTCACCTACGTCGCACGCTGCATCGAGAACCCTGTGAGCATGCTCGCCGACCTCTGACCGAGCCGCAAACGGCCTCGACCCTGCTGTGGTGCCGCCTGGGGTCGAGGCGTGCGCCAGGTCGTCTACGACACGCCAGGACATCTCGTGGCAGGGGTTTCCTGCCGCTGGGGTTTGTTGCGGTCGACGCCCTCAAGTGCGAATCCTCACCGGGCGGGCTATCCGGGCGGACTATCTGGGCGGGCTATCCGGGCGCTCCGCCCGGCTGCGTTTGCTTCGGGCCCCGAATTCCGGGCCCGAGTGCGCTTAAGGTCCGGCTTGCGGGCAGCCTGGCGGGCCGTGCCGTTCGCAGGCGAGCGCGCTCGACTGCGCGCAGTTCGGCGCGACACGACAATCGAGCAAGTCTCTCGATATAACTCCGAGGCTGTGATCTGTATCGGAGTGCCATTCGGACACAGCAGACCCAGTGGATCGTCTCGCACGGCAATACGATCCGGCTCGATGGCAGAGCCCGCACAGTCAGCGCTGACAACACCTGAAGTCAGCGCGGCAAGCATGACAAGGTATGCCAGCGCTGCGACTATTCGACTGTTAGAACCAACCCGGTGGCCCTCCAGTGAATACCGAATCTGCCGGCGCGACGCGAGGACGGACTGGTGGAGCTAGGAGCGTGATTCTTACGCGAGCAGAAGGTCACGCAGGCCCAGACCGTTCATGGTGCGTTGGTTCGACCGGCGCCAGCACTTAACCCGACGGCGATAGAACTGTAGCCGTTGCGCATTCGAAACCGAACCAGCTTGTGCACTGGAACACGCGTGGAGCCGAAAACGCGGTCAATCTCATTTCGACGGGACTTTCTCGGCGGAACACACTTCGTAGAAATGGACTTCCATGATCGTCAAAAATTCCGCTTTGGTTCTCGTTACCCTCGTCGGCCTCGCTACCGTCACCGGCGCGGCCGCACCATCACAGGCCGACATCGTGCCCGGCGAACCGCAGGATGCCGCCCACGCGCACAATGACTATGAGCATGAGCGTCCGTTATTTGATGCCCTCGAGCACGGATTCACCAGTGTGGAAGCCGATGTTTGGCTCGTAGATGGCGAGCTTCTCGTCGCTCACGATCTCGAGGATGTCCAGGCGGGGGTTACTCTCGAAAGCCTCTACCTGGATCCGCTCGACCGCCTCGTGGACGGCCGTGCTGGCAGTGTCTACTCTGGCTGGGATGGCAGCTTCCAACTTCTGATCGACATAAAGAGTGACGGCGAGAGTACCTACGCTGCGATCGAGGAAGACCTGGCTGAGCATCGCTCGATCATGACCAAGTACACGAACGGCAAAATCAAATCCGGACCGGTTGTCGCCGTGGTCAGCGGCAACCGCCCTCTAAAATCCATGCAAAATCTTGACTCACGATTGGCTTTCTATGACGGCCGCTCCGGCGACTTGACATCTGGAATACCAGCCGATCTCATGCCGCTGGTCAGTGAGAATTGGAACAAGCTATTCGTGTGGCAGGGCGTCGGTCCGATGCCGGAAAGCGAAAAGGTCAAGCTGCGCGAATACGTGCAGTCGGCGCACTCTCAGGGCTACCGCGTCCGTTTCTGGGGGACCCTCGATGTTCCGAGCGAAGCCCGCGAAGCGATCTGGACTGAGCTGCACGAGGCCGGCGTTGACCACATAAATACCGATGACCTCGCCGCGCTGGAGAAGTTCCTGGGGAGCCGGAGCTAGCGGAAATCGCCATCCACTCGCCTGGACCTGAAAGAAGTACTGTGAACACAGTAGAAATCGATCGGTGTCCCCAGTTCGCGAACGAATTCCGCGGTTAACGGCACTGGCCTCCACGGCAAAATCTCTCAACGGGCTGCTGGGAGATTCATGCGGAGACCGTTTCCAAAGGCCCTTTCCCCGAGACGTCGAAACGGTCCTTGTTGCCCGAAGTTGGGCAAGGCCTGTAGCTTTCGGAAATGACGACCGACCGTGTAAGGCCGACAGGGAACCACCGCCTACCCTCCTGGGCCGCGGGGTCGATGGGCGCCTACCTAGTGTCAGTCGCCGGGCTCATTGCGGCAGTGTCCGTGATGCGCGCCTTCGAACTGGGCGGCGGGACGGCCGCACCCGAAGCGATGGTTCTGCTCATCGTGGTACTGACGTTGCCGTTATCTACTGCGTACTATGTCGTCGGTTCACTGGGTTCATCGCAAGTGTCAGGGCCAGAAGATTTCGCCGTCGGAGCATTGACCATGAGCGCGGCGTTGTACTACTTGGGATTCTTTCTCTTGGCTGCCATTAACGCTGCCGTCTTCAGATGGATAGTTTTTAGCACTCGACGACGGCGGGCGAAAGCTCAGTCTGATCCCTAACGGTCAACCGACGCGATAGGGCCCGCGGAGCCAGCGCGAAGCAGTGGCCTGGCGAGGACAAGCCCGCAAACCAGGCCAGCGAGGGCAACAGGGAAAGCCACCAAAGCGCTGAGGTGTGGGAACAGAGAACCTCCGAAAAACAAGGTGAGGCCGCCGACAAGGACAGCCGGGGCTGCGACGAGGGCGCAGGACCAGATGGGAGCGTGCATCGACCGAGCCCAGACCGCGGCAGCGAAGAGGGCGACCGAACCAACAAGAATGAGATTCTTCCCCACACGATCGCGTTCGAGAGCCCCACCGGTTGGCTCTAAAAAGAACGTTCTATCGAGACCTGTCCCCAACAGGACCAGCCCGACGAGGATGAGCGCGGACCATGCGACCAGGGCGGCAACCCAGAGTGAGAGGCGGACCCAGCTGGCTGTCATCGCTGCACTCATCTCTATTGCAGTCATGTGCGGAACCTGAAATCCGCCTTTTCGAAAGCCGCCGGTCGTCGAGTGTCACCTCGTTAGGTTCCCGCCCAACTGGACGCGTCAACCGCGGCCCCAAGGCCCGACCCTACTGTTCAGAATCGCTATCCGCACCGCCCAATTCGGGGAAGAAGCCTCGGCGTTGCCCGACGCTTTGATCTGACGATCCCGTGCAGAAGTTTCGCCCATGGGACGAATCTGACACCGGGCACCTGCTTCGCGCCTTCGGTGCCAACGATGACCTCGCAACCCAGGTCGGCGACACCGACCTGTCAACGCTCGAGCGCTGCCAGGAATTCATCGCACTTCAGCTCGCCCCGTCCAGCCCGTCCGTGCGCAACTTCGCAATCAGCGTCGACGGCAAGGCTGTCGGCAATGTGGGCATCGAAAACATGGAGCATCGACACGCCACCGGTAGGGTCTACTACTGGGTGTCCGCCGAGGCCCAAGGCCAAGGCCCTGCCTCATGCTCTCTCGCCTCGGCTACCCGCTGGGCATTTGAAAGGCGCGACTTGCTCCGGCTCGAGCTCGGCCACAGGGTCAACAACCCGGCGTCCTGCATCGTCGCACTGAAAGTGGGATTCAATATCGCAATCTCCCAGCGGGCTGCTGGCAGGTTGATGCGGAGACCGTTCTGCTATCGGTGTCTCTTTGCTCGGGCGGCGAACTCGTCAAGGACCTGAACGACGTCCTTGGCTAGCCAAATTCGATTTCGTCGTCCGTCTGTGATTTGGGTCAAAATGTTGGCGTCAACAAGGCGGTCGATAGCGACCTGGGCATTGACGCTCGAAATACCGAGCTGAGCTGCGGCTGCGGCTGCGCCGATCACGGGTTGCCGAAGCAGAATACCCACGAGCCGGTGTACCGCTGAATCTCGTCTCGCGCTGATGCGCCCGCGCCACTCCACCTGCACGCTTTCCAGGTCAGCCACGAGGATTCGACCATTGTGCACCGCCGCGAACGACGCCTCCGCGATGGAACGGATGATCGGGGCGACATCCCCGGACCGGTATGCGCTCAGGGCATCGAAATATCGACCGGTGTCGTGAAGCAGCCCCGCGGAGACCGGAACAGTAACGTTTCGAGTGAGCCCTCCAGAACGCAGCATCGCTTGGATGAGTGCGCGACCGACCCTTCCATTTCCGTCGGGGAACGGGTGGATTGTTTCAAATTGCGCATGAGCGATCGCGGTCTGGGCAAGCACGGGAAGATCAGCTCGATTGGCGAAGGCAACAAGGTCCTCCATGAGCGCGGGGACGCGGTCCTGATGGGGCGGGACAAGCTGTGCGGTGTGCGGCCCAAAACTCCCGCCACCGATCCAGACCTGCTGGTCACGCCAGTGACCGACGATGTCAGGATTGCTTTGCTCTAGGAGGGCGCGATGCATCTCCAGGATGGCGTTGCCGTCGATCGACTCAGACAGGGCAAGTGCCGCTTGCATCGCTCGGACGTTGCCGACGATGAGCTGCGCATTCTTCGAGGCGTGCTCACCGAGCTCCGCCAAGGCGATCTGCCGAGCGCCGCTCGTGAGGTTCTCAATTTCGGAGCTGGAGGCACTCTCGGCTCGAAGGAGAATGGACGCAAATGGTGCAGCGATTTGCCCCACTTCTGCATCGAAGCGGGCAAGCTCGCTGGCGGCCTCTTCAGTCAGCGCATGCAACTCGCTGTCGAACGGTATGTCGAGATCAGAGATCAACGCGGGCACCGACGCCAAGTATGGACCTGACGCCAGACGCTTCTGGGCTCGTGAGCCATACTCATCCTGGACGCTTCGCCACGGCCGTTCTTCACAGCCGATCAACGGCCAGACCGACTCCTTCTCAAACATGGACATGTGTTGAGTATACCAATGCTTATTAGCATATCCATAGTTACGGATTCACTCTATCCTGACTGATTCCACTCGACTGCTCCGAAACCCTGCGAAACGCACTTTCCAAAGCCAAAGAAAAGTCAGTGAAGTGCAGCGCTAGCTGGCGGTGAATTCGCATCGCTCAATGGCGTGAATGAACGGGTGAGCACATAGGGGTTCTCGATCCGATCAACAGATCATTCTGACTGGCGTGTAATTCGTGACCTGCGCTCGGAGATGATTCGCGAGACGCCGACCGGTTGATTCTCCCTGTGCACGAGGGCGCGCGCGCGCGACGGGCGAACTGAAAACTCATCAGGGGAAGTGCGCTCACCTCGTTCCATCGTCACCTCAGCGCTCGAGGCAGTGGACGTGTTCGTCCGTTCGGAGGGGCCCGCCCCAAGCGCCTATGCCGAATTTCGGGACGACGTCGCGAGGTTCATCAGCAACCTGCTCGATGGACGCCCAACCGGCGGCATCAAGTAGGTCCCGCCGGGAAGGTATGCCACCGGCGGCTGCCGCACTGCAACCCGCCCGCATGAGGTTCCGTTAGAGCAAATGACGCGCGGGAGCCTGACGCTTCTTTGCCCTCCGGACCTGGTGGAGGATCGGCTCGGTGTATCCGTTAGGTGAGGATGCACCGTCGATGATGAGTTGGCGGGCGGCCAGAAACGCGAGCCCAGGCCCGGTTCTGCCGATCAGCGCTTCATAGGTCGGGTCATCGGAATTCTGTGCATCGACGACCGCCGCCAGTCGCCCGAGGCTGGCGTCGACATCCGTCTTGCTGATGACGCCGTGGGTGAGCCAGTTCGCGAGGAGTTGACTAGAAATGCGCAGCGTCGCACGGTCCTCCATGAGCCCCACGCCGTGAATGTCCGGAACCTTGGAACACCCGACCCCTTGATCGACCCATCGAACGACGTAGCCGAGGATCGACTGAACGTTGTTGTTCAGCTCGGTCAGGCGCTCCTCATCGCTGAGGTCTCGCTCGGAGAGAGGGAGGACGAGAATCGGGTCCAGGGCCTGGCGTGTCCGCCCGGCCAGTTCGTGTTGACGGGCGGCCACGTCGACCTCGTGATAGTGGATCGCATGCAGCGTCGCCGCTGTGGGAGACGGGACCCAGGCTGTGGTTGCACCGGAACGGGGGTGCGCAATCTTCTGCTCGAGCATGTCGTGCATGAGATCGGGCATGGCCCACATGCCCTTGCCGATCTGGGCACGGCCGGGAAAGCCCGCCGCGAGACCGGCGTCGACATTCGCGTTCTCGTAGGCAGCCATGAAGGGCATGGAACGTATCAAGCCCTTGGTGGCCACTGGCCCGGCGTGCATGGAGGTGTGGATCTCGTCGCCCGTGCGATCGAGGAATCCCGTGTTGATGAAGACGATTCGCTCGGCGGCAACGGCGATACAGGCCCGCAAGTTGAGCGTCGTTCGCCGTTCTTCGTCCATGATCCCGATCTTCACGGTGAGTGGGGGCAGGCCGAGGAGCTGCTCCACCCGGGCGAACAGGTCGACGGTGAACGCGACCTCGTGGGGGCCGTGCATTTTCGGCTTGACGATGTACACCGAGCCGGTGCGTGAGTTGCCGCCGCGGGCCTCGCCGACGAGGTCGGGGAACGAACCGAGAACGGTCAGCACCGCGTCGAGGATTCCTTCGAACACCTCGGCGCCGGACGCATCCCGCACGGTGTCGGTCTGCATCAGGTGCCCGACGTTGCGCACCAGCAGCAGGCTTCGGCCGTGCAGCGTCAACTCGCCGCCGGTAGGAACGGTGTAGACGCGGTCGCCGTTCATGGTGCGCGTGAAGACGCCGGCGCCCTTCCTGACGGTCTCATTCAGTCTGCCGCGCATGAGTTCGCGCCAGTTGCGGTAGCCGAGTACCTTGTCGTCGGCGTCGACTGCGGCAACCGAGTCTTCGAGGTCCATGATCGTGGTGACAGCGGACTCGAGCACGATGTCCTGGATGCCCGCGCTGTCCGTGGCCCCGATAGGTGCGCTGCGATCAATGGTCACGTCGAGGTGCAGTCCGTGATGTCGGAAGAGCACGGACGACGGTTCCAAAGCCTCTCCCCTGTAGCCGACCAGCGCCGAGGGCGACGCCAGGACAGCGGATGATCCGTCTTTCAAAGCCACGATCAGCGCACCGTTCTCGACTCGGTAAGCGACGGCATCAGCGTGCGAGCCCCGTTCGAGTGGGATGGCCTGGTCAAGCAGAGCCCGTCCGCGCGCGATCACCCGTCCGCCGCGGACGGCGTTGTAGGAATCCGCCCGGGACGCACCGCCGTCATCGGATATCGCGTCAGTGCCGTACAGCGCGTCGTAAAGCGAACCCCAGCGGGCGTTCGCCGCGTTGACAGCGAACCGCGCGTTGAGCAGCGGAACGACAAGCTGGGGTCCCGCCTGCGACGCGATCTCCACATCGACGTTCGAGGTGGTGATGGTGAAGTCCCCGGGTTCGGGCGCGAGGTACCCGATCCTGGTGAGGAAAGCACGGTACTCACCGGGGTCAGGCTGGCCGGGGTTAGCCCGGTGGAAGGCATCGATCTGGGCCTGCAGGTCATCCCTGATGCCGAGCAACTCAGTGTTCCGGGGAGTGAGGTCGCTGATCAGCGTGCTCAGCCCAAGCCAAAAGGCGTCAGCGGTGATGCCGGTTCCCTGCAGCGCCTCGTTCTCGACGAACGCGGCGAATGAGGAGGCGACATCGAGATCTGCTCGTTCGACGCGGGCGGAGAGGCCAGCAGTAGGCGCTGGGACGGATGCTGTGGTGGGTGTGTTCATCGTTGAACTCCTTGGGCTAGTGCGGGTACGCCCGCTCGGCCGACTGTGTCTGGCCAGTCTCGCACCCCGGCGCCGCCGCTCCTTGACACACTCACGTCGGGCAGGTCTCGTGCAATAGGGTTCAATTATCCGGCAGACGCTTCACCCTCAGTTCGCCGCCTGGTCACAAACGCTGAATTGGGAACCTGATGCCTGAAGTTCGCGCACGCCCCAGTCGATCCGAGCGATTGGATGCGCTGCCGTTCACCCGGGAGCACCGCCGTGTGCTTGTGGGTTCCGGCCTGGGCTGGGCTCTTGATGCGATGGACGTTGGACTCATTTCTTTCGTTCTGGCACAATTGGCGGTGCAATGGCAAGTCTCCGACGTGGAGCTGTCCTGGATCGCATCCGCCGGGTTCGTCGGTATGGCCATTGGTGCAGTTCTCGGTGGTTTGCTGGCCGACCGTATCGGCCGACGCCAGGTTTTCGCTCTCACCCTTCTCGTTTACGGTCTCGCGACGGGAGCGTCGGCACTGTCCGAGACTGTGGCCGTACTCATTGCATGGCGATTTATCGTGGGGCTCGGTCTTGGCGGTGAGCTCCCGGTCGCTTCGACGCTCGTGAGCGAGTTCGCGCCTCCACGAATTCGCGGCCGCATCATCGTCATCCTCGAATCCTTCTGGGCCATTGGCTGGACCGTTTCCGCGGTCATCGGGTACCTGGTCGTACCGTCATCGGCCGACGGCTGGCGCTGGGCACTGGCTGTCGGAGCGGTTCCGGCCGTGTACGCGGTGGTCGTGCGCCTTCGGCTGCCGGAATCGGTTCGCTTCCTCGAGTCGCGTGGCCGCCTCTCTGAGGCGGAGTCGACCGTCCGACGTTTCGAAAAGTCCGCCGGAATCACCGCCGGACCCTATGATTCTGCGCGCCCCGCAAAGACAGGTGAGGGGCCGAACAAAACCGGTTCCCGGACACGCGTCACCGCGCTGTGGTCGCGCGGCCTGCGTCGCCGAACCGGTGCGCTGTGGCTGGTCTGGTTCTGCGTGAACTTCTCCTACTATGGCGCCTTCATCTGGCTTCCGACCATCCTGGTCGCGTCGGGATACTCGCTCGTTCGCTCCTTCGCGTACACGCTGATCATCACCGTGGCCCAACTGCCGGGTTATGCCGCTTCGGCGTACCTCATCGAGCGTTGGGGACGGCGCAGGACACTGGCCGTATTCCTTGCCGGCTCGGCACTTGCGGCGGCGTTATTCGCGGTAGCCGGCGATGCCACCCAGGTGATCGGTGCCGGCATGCTGCTTTCCTTTTTTAACCTGGGTGCGTGGGGAGCGCTCTACGCAGTGACCCCGGAGCTGTACCCGACCCGCATCCGTGCCACCGGGGCCGGCTGGGCAGCCGGCGTTGGACGGATCGCCGCGATCCTGGCTCCGCTGGCCGTGCCGATGCTGCGCGAGATGGGCGGGACCGCAATTCTTTTCACGGTCTTCGCAATGTTCTTCGTGGTCGCTGCACTCGGCGCTCTTGGACTCCCCGAGAAACGGGGCGAGGCTCTGGAGGACTGAAACGGCAGGAACGGTTGCGCGAGACACTGGGGTATGTCCGATCTGACTTTGCACGACGGCGGCGGTCGGTTTCCGTCTCCTCCTCGGTATTAAAGTGGTAGAGGTTGCCGAAGAACGCGTCGAACCCGTGCACGGTGGGCAGGAACTCGTTCGGTGAAGGCGATGCCCTCGTTGGCAACCCGAAATATGGATGAGATTCGGTGGCCCCGAAGCATTGGAATTGCACCACGATTGGCTCCGGCCGCGGCCGCAGGACCACCAGGTGCTGGTGAAAGTAACAGCGGCTGCCGTCAACAACACAGACATTTGGACGCGCCAGGGAGCATATGGGTTGCCGGAAAATCCCACGGCGCAGACCGGCTGACTGGGTTCGTTTGATTTTCCGCGCATTCAGGGTGGGGATATCACCGGCATTATCGTCGAGGTGGGTCATGGTGTGACCGAAGAACTGTTGAGTCGCCGGGTGCTCGTGGACCCGGCTATCTACGGATGCGAAAGCGAAAATGCGTCTCCGGTGGGGTACCTGGGTAGCGAGGCCGATGGCGGGTTCGCGCAGTACGTCTCCGTCGATGCCATCCATGCTCATGACGTACAGGATTCCCCGCTATCGGATGAGCAGCTGGCGTGCCTGCCTGTGGGCATTCGGCACCGCAATCGGAATTCTCGAACGTGCCAACGTGCGAGGCGGCGAAACCGTGCTCGTGACGGGAGCATCCGGCGGGGTTGGACGTGGTTGCTGACATCGCCGGTGGACCGGGGGTCTCCACCATGATGCCGATGCTTCGGGACAACGGGCGCTGGGTGATCGCGGGTGCTGTGGCGGGGCCGGTGATCGACTTCGACCTCCGCCGCCTCTATCTTCACAATGCGCAGCTGATCGGATCCTCGATGCACACCCGGGTTCATTTTCGTCGGCTCGTCGAGCTTGCACGCGGCGGGCAGGTCAGTCCTCAGGTCAGCAGCACGTTTGCCCTGACCGAGATCGCCAAAGCTCAAACGGAGTTCTCCGAGCGACGACACATCGGCAAGATCGTCATCCTCCCCCACTGAGACCAACTGTTGGTACCCGAGGGAAAACTCTGATTGATGTACCAATAGTGCACTATCGTGCACTTATGGAGAAAAGTGCTGCGGAACTTGCGACCGCCATCGGTGTACGCGTCAAACACGAACGCCAACAACGTCGGTGGACTCTTGACCAGCTGGCGGAAGGCACCGGGGTGAGTCGCCGAATGCTGGTCAACATCGAGCAGGGTGCCGCGAACCCGAGCGTAGGGACACTGCTCCGGATCAGTGGCGCCCTCGGCGTGGGCCTCCCCGATCTGGTCGAACCGCCCCGATCGAAGCGGATGAAAGTTACCCGAAGGGGCGAGGGCACGGTGCTGTGGACCGGCGCGCACGGCGGGCGCGGAGTGCTCGTCGCGGGGACTATACCGCCGAACGTCGTCGAACTGTGGGACTGGACCCTCGAAGCAGGCGATCGACAAGTGAGTGAACCGCATACGGCCGGTACGAGAAAACTCGTGCAGGTACACCTGGGAACGATCTCGATTTCGTCGGGAGAAGAGACGATCACGCTCAACGATCGCGACGCGCTCTCCTTCCCCGGCGACGTAGCCCATTCCTACGTCAACGCCGGCCCGCACGCAGCACGATTCTCACTGACAGTGTTTGACCCGGGCGTCGGCTCGGCTACCCGAACGGAACGCGTTGATGCCTGAGCAGACGGCCTTGAACACGTTCCTCGACGCCGCCCGAGTCGACGATGACGTCTTTGCGTTACGGCCCGATTACCGGGCGGTGTTGGTCGCTGTCGATGGACTCGAGCCCGGCCCGAGTGATGAGGCAAGCGCGGCGCTGCTCCTCGCGGCGGAAGAGGCAGCCCGCTCCACTCTCCAGCAACAGGCTGTCGAGGAGGTTCCGCACATTGCCGCGTGGCGCCAGGCGTACCGGGCGTTCGGTGCGAAGCCGCAGCGCACCCGCAACAGTCTGGAGGCGCTTATGCGCCGCGCGGCATCCGGGCTGCCCCGCGTGAATCGACTCACGGACCTGTACAACGCAATCTCGATTCTGCACGTGGTACCGCTCGGCGGGGAGGACCTGGCGCACTACGTCGGAGCACCACGCCTGATCCGCGCAACCGGATCGGAACCTTTCGAGATCATGTCCGAGGGCGCATCCGTGACCGAGCATCCCGACGCCGGGGAGGTCGTGTGGACCGACGCGGGCGGTGTGACGTGTCGACGCTGGAACTGGCGTCAAGCACGTCGCACCCAGCTCACCGACACCACCACCAGCGCCCTGTTCATCCTCGACGCACTCGAACCGCTCGACGACGACGCACTATTGGCAGCAGCTCGGGAGCTCGAGCGGGAGCTCACTCGTCTCGGCTCGAACGTTCAGGTCGCGCAGCGCCGGCTCGGAACAAACGCACTGTCCGGAAATGCCTGACATGAGCCAACGCAGCATCCCGATTCCCGCCTCGGCGCTTGGTGTCACGGCCATGCTGTCTGTTCGGCTCGGCTCGGCACTCTCCGTCGACCTGATCACGACAGTCGGTGCTGCCGGAACGGCGGACTTGCTCTGAGGTACTGGCCTCACCCAACCCTGACGCGTAAGGGTTCGGCGATCAGGCACCGGAGGGATGGGTCCGGGTGAGCGATTTTCTCATCATGAGGTTTAATGCGGACCACGCGTCAACCTCACCGGTTTTTGGGTGCCCGGGCAAGTCCGTGAGTAGTCTCAACGCATGATTGTGCTGGGTGAGTTCGTCATCGGCTTGCTCGCCCTGATCAGCGTCACGGTGGTCGCGGTCGGCACCATTTCTGCCGACGATCGTCGGCGCATCCGCTCTGATGTTGATCTTCGCCGGGGATGGGCTACTCACGCGGCTCGACGGTGGAATCCTGCTACTCGTCGGCGTCGTCTACACCGTGCTCATAGTGCCTGCCGCTCACCGTGAGGCCGCCGTCGTTCGCACCGAGTCCGCCCGCGAGTCCGGCATCACGAAACGAGAGATATCTCCACTGCACAGCTGGGGCGCGACGTGCTCTGCTCGTCGTTCGGACCTGACAAGACGACGGGATGACCCGGTCTGTCACGCCCGACCAGCAAGCGTGTGGACAGGCCAGCGGCCGACTCGTGGGACGATGCCGTTGTGCGGATTGATGAGGCTCAGGCGGACGTTCGACGTGTCTACCGCGGCGGCTTCGTCGGTCATTTGGTTTCAGGCACACTGTGGCTGATCGCGGCGGCCGTGGCGACTTGATTGTCGCCAGGCGCATCGATCGCAACGCTGTTCCTGGGTGGGATGCTGATTTTTCCCCTGACGACGCTCACGCTTCGAACCGCCGGCGGGCCAGCGGCATTGCCCAAGGGCCATCCGATGGCGGCGCTCGCGACGCAGATCGCATTCACCGTCCCTTTGGGCATGCTCGTGGCCGTTGCCCTGGGACTGACCGAACCGAACCTGTTCTTCCCGGCAAGCATGATCATCGTCGGTGCGCATTATCTGCCGTTCGTTTTCCTTTACGGGATGCGTCTCTTCGCCGTGCTCGCCGGATACTGATCCTGGTCGGAACAGTGCTTCTCCTGTAACTACCGGTCGGCGCTCCGCTCGGCGGATGGTTCGCGGGTGCACTCCTGGTCGGTTTCGCGTATCTGCCGCGCGCGTCCTCAGAACGGCGTGGGCTCCCCTGACTGGGCATCCCGACCGGGTGCGGCGGGCGACGGTGTGGTCGACGCCGAGCGGATGACCGTGGCCGGCTCACTCACGAACGTGCGCCCGGTCGGCGACGTCCACTCAAGCGTGCCGTCACCGAGGTGCAACACCCGCCA
>NZ_SOFV01000005.1:0-42111 GCF_004402465.1 Cryobacterium sp. TMT2-14
CAACGTGACCGGCACCGCGACGGACAACGCCGGCAACACCGCTGACGCGACCGCAGCGGTGGTCAACATCGACACCGTCGACCCGACCATTTCGTACACTCTCAACCCGGTCGCCCCCGAGGGCAACGACGGCTGGTACACAACGGACGCGGGCGTCATCGTCCACTTCACGTGTGAGGATGTGGGAGGGTCCGGAATCGCCACGTGCCCGGGCGACACAACCCTGCCGGACGGCGCGAACCGGTCGGTGACGGGTACCGTGACCGACAAGGCCGGCAACACGACGACCGTGACGACGACCGGGATCAACATCGACTCCGTCGACCCGACCATCTCGTCCACCCTCGACCCGGCCGCCCCCAACGCCGCCGGCTGGTACGCGGCGGACGTCGTCGTCGGCTTCACCTGCCGTGATGCGGGATCCGGCATCGCCACCTGTGCGGGCGACGTGACCCTGGTCGAGGGGGCGGGCCAGTCAGTGACGGGCGCCGCGACCGACCGGGCCGGCAACACCGCGACCGCGAGCGTGTCGGGGATCGACATCGACACGACCGCACCCACCGTTGCTCTCCTGGGCGGCCCCACCGGTAGTTACCAGTACGGAAGCAACCCGGCCGCGCCCAGCTGTTACGCGACCGACGCCCTGTCCGGAATTGCCTCCTGCGTCGTGACCGGCGGCGGCACCAGAGTCGGGGATCACTCGTACCTGGCGACCGCCACCGACACGGCCGGCAATACGAGCACGTCGAGGGTCGCGTACACGGTGCTGGCCTGGTCCCTGAAGGGCTTCTACGCCCCGGTCGATATGGGAGCCAACGTCTGGAACACGGTGAAGGGCGGCAGCTCCGTCCCGCTGAAGTTCGAGATCTTCTCCGGTGCCGAACTCACCAGCGTCTCGGCCGTCAAGAGCTTCACCGCCACGGCCGTGACCTGCCCGGGTTCGTCCGCGGTGACGGATGCGATCGAACTCACCACCACGGGTGGCACGAGCCTGCGGTATGACTCGACGTCGGGGCAGTTCATCCAGAACTGGCAGACCCCCAAGAAGCCGGGTACCTGCGCCGTGGTCACCATGACCGCCCAGGACGGTTCCACGATCAGTGCCAACTTCATGCTGAAGTAGGCACCGAGCGCAAGCGGAACACGGAAGGCCCCGAGCGGAACTCGGGGCCTTCCGTCCTGCGCCCCCAGACGCGGGAATCGTGCCGGCCGCCGCGGCCCGCCAGGCTCTACGACCGAGGTGAGCCCCGCTCGCCGCGTTCGTCACGGAGCCGCTCGAAAGCGCTCTCGCGGTCCGTGAGGGCGAGCTTGCGGAGCACAGCCGAGACGTGCACCCGCACCGTCGTCGGCGACACGAACAACCGGGCGGCTACCGCCTTGGTGGAGTTTCCCTCCGCAAGCAACTCCATCACCTCCCACTCCCGCGCGCTGAGCTTGCTCGCGGCCACGGAGCGGCGCAGGAAGCGGCGCCGCGCGGGCGCCCGGAACTCGCCGAGCACCCGCAGCATGAGCTCCGGCGCCATGGCCGCCTCGCCCGCCAGAACAGCCCGCAGCGCACCCGGCAGAGCGCCGGGATCGGTATCCTTGAGCAGGTAGCCTGAGGCACCCGCGCGCAGGGAATCGAAGAGGTCGTCGTCGTCCTTCGACATCGTGAGCATCACGATGGGCGTCTCCGGCAGGCTCCGGCCGATCTCCCGGGCGGCGTGGATCCCATTCCCCGGCATGTTGATATCGAGCAGCACCACGTCGGGGCGGTGATCGAGGGCGAGCCGGATCGCATCCGCTGCGCTTGCTCCCTCGCCGCAGATTTCGCAGCCACCGGCCTCGAGGGCCTGGCGGATCAGCGATCGTATCGGGGCATGGTCGTCGGCGATGACGACGCGGATGCCGGTGCCGTCTACCACTGGACCGTCACCACGCTTCCGCCCGCGGGTCGTGCCTCCACGTTGAACGTGCCCGGAAGCGCCCGCGCCCGAGCCTGCATGCTGACCAGGCCGTAACCGGTTGTGTCGGTGCCGGCCGGCACATCGAACCCCACCCCGTCGTCCGCAATCGCGAGGCGCCGACGGCCTCCGGCCTCGCTGAGCCGGATGTGCACCCCCATGGCTTTGCCGTGGTGCACCGCGTTGGACACCGCCTCCCGGGTGATGCGCATCAGCGCGTGTTGCTGCTCCGAATCGACGGTGATGGCCTCATCGAGGTCGACCCGCAGGTCGATTCCGTACCTCGCGGCCAGCTCCGTGGCCGCCCGGTGAACGGTGAAACTCAGCGGCTCATCGCTCGTGCGTCCGAGCGCCTGCACGGCCGCCCGCGCCTCGTCGAGGGCGCGATCACAGGCGTTGACGATACGGATGCCGGATGCGACATCCACGGGAATGGCGTGGCTTTCCGCGCGGATATAGGCGAGCTCCTGAATCACTCCGTCGTGCAGCTCGCGGGCGAGCCGCCGCCGATCATCGAGCACCGCCGCGGTGACCTGCGCCCGCCAGTAGGTCCGGATCTCCCGCGCCGCGCCGACCAGCAGCAGCAGGTAGCAGCCGGTGCGGAGAAGATCCCCGGTGTAGAGCCAGTCCGTGTACAGGGATGGGAAGAGCACGTAGTTCAGGCGGGCGAACGCCCCGAGCGCACAGGCCGGGCCGAGCCAGCGGAGCAGTTCGTCGTCCCGTTTGGCCGACTGTGACGCAAAGGCCACCGAGGCGATGAAGAAACTCACGGCCGCCGCGCCCTGGGCGAGGAGCAGCACGGGATGGCCCGTCAGGAGCGCGTTCTCCGCGGAAACCGGGGCGGAACCCGGGTCGAACGCCACGGGGAGCCGGTCCCGGCCGGTCCAGAGGGCGAGGTAGACCGCGGCCACCAGGGGGAGGGGAACCAGCGCCAGCAGCCGGCGCCGGAGCATCCGTTTCGCGGGTCGCGTGTGCGCCAGGGCAGCGGCCAGGATCAGCAGGGCGCCCACGACCCGGATGGCCAGCGGAAGCCAGATGTCGAGCGTTTCCGCGCGGATTCCGCCGAGCACCTCGGTCAGGTAGGTCAGGCCCAGGCCCGCCGCGGCAAGCAGCACGAGACCCTGGAAGAGCAGCAGATCCTGCAGCCGGCCGTGCCGCAGGAACCGACCGAACACGAGGGACGCCACCAGCAACGCCACGCAGGCGTCGACCGAGTCGAGAACGAGGT
The DNA here is from genome assembly GCF_004402465.1 of Cryobacterium sp. TMT2-14. Classification (NCBI taxonomy): domain Bacteria; kingdom Bacillati; phylum Actinomycetota; class Actinomycetes; order Micrococcales; family Microbacteriaceae; genus Cryobacterium; species Cryobacterium sp. TMT2-14. The sequence goes on from NZ_SOFV01000005.1 coordinate 3,172, forward strand.
GAGCCGAGGGATTGCGGACCCCGAAGACCACGGCGGGGCTCCACAACAGGGCGCTGGTGACGGCCAGCCCGACGAGCCAGGCGGCGATGGTGAGTCGTGAGCGACCCGCCCACGCCCCGAGCGCGTGCACTCGCCGGTCAGGCTCTGCGCCGCGGGAGTCGTCCTGCGGATGCCCGGCCGGGGACAGCGGCGGGGCAGCGAAAACCGCGGGGGAGCGAAAACTTCGGGGTCCTGTGGTGCCCATGAGAATCGCCTTGGGAACGCGTTGCCGGAGCTGTCGGGTCAGCCGCTCGGGTGAGGCGATCCTAGCCGCGCCGCCTCCGGGCGGTCAGTCCCCGAATGGGGGACAAGGCAGACGGATGCCCGAACGCGCACTGCGCGTCCGGGCATCCGTTCTAATGCGGGTGCTAGTTTCCGGCGTGAATGTCCGCGTCGGCACCGGCCCCCGCGTCGGCACGGGCACCGGCGTCAGCCTCGGCAGCCACGTGTGCCTGGACCCGCTCGGCGATCTTCTGGACCACGCTGCCGTAGTCGCCGCTGAGGGCGGATTCTTCGAGCTTCTGCGCGGCGGCCTCCTGCTCGGCGGCGGGCGCGTTCTTCAGCTCGGCCAGGTCGGCCTGCAGGTCGGCCGGCAGGTTGTCGAGGAGCGCGGGGTTGTCCGCCAGCTTGAGGGCCAGTTCCGTCACCGAGGATCCGGCGTCCGCGGTCGGGTCGGTGTCCGCGGTGCCCGGCGCGGTGCCGAGGTCACTGCCCAGGGCGGCCTCCATGGCGGCGGTCAACGGGTGCTCCGGGTTGTCCCGCACGGCCTCGGCGATCTTCGTGATCTCCTCGCCGTAGCCGCCGGCCAGCGCGGTGGTGCGCACGGTGTCGACGGCGGCGGCCCGGTCGGTCGCCCCGGAGGCGTCCGTGAGCGCGGTCAGGTCATCCTGCAGGTTCGCCGGCAGGGTGTCGAACAGCTCGGCGTGCTCGGAGAGGGTGGTGGCCACCTTCTGGGCCTTCACATTGCCGCTCTGCCCGTGGGAAAGGTCTGCGCGAAGTTCGGCCGAAAGCGACGCCAGGAATTCGCCGTTCGCCGTGGCGCCGGCATCCCCGCGCGTGCCGGCACTCGAGCTGAAACTCGTTGTGGGCTCGGCGCTCTGAGGGGCGGCGGTGGCGCCCTGCGCGCCGACGCCGAGAAGGGCTCCGGCGGTCAGCACGGAGGCGGCGCCGAGGGCGACGCGCTTGGTGCGGGAGGTGTCGGCTGCCGGGGAGATCGTGTGCTTGTTCAAAGTGGATCCTTTCGATTGCGGCGGCCGGTCGGCGAAAAACCCGATCGACCGTTCGTAGTCATCGGAGGAGTTTAGGTACCGGGAGTGGGGGGCCGGTCCGTGCGGGCTGGGAATCGGGTTGGCTGCCCAGCTGTTCCGGTCGGGTGTGTCACCGGGCCCCGTCACCGTCCGGTGCGCGCACATTCGGGCCAGGAATACCGCCTGATCAGGGATTGAGAGTGCCAGGTCACGGGTGTTCGCCCGGCCGGGCGACCGGACCCGGCGGAGCCCCAGGACCTCGGGGCGATTACGCTCTGCGCGGAGAAACCGGCGGAGAAACCAGCGCGGAAACGCGAACCGTCGGGACCGCTCAGGGCGTCGGCAACAGCCCGTGCTTGCGGCAGGGCTGGCCGCCGACGAGGTTCAGGCACGAGTTGAACGCCGTGGGATAGCCCACGGCCTCCGACGCCCCGAACCACTGGTTGTAGAACCGCCAGAAGTTCAGGTTGCCGTGCGTCGAGCATCCGTCGCCGTCGGTGCCCGGGCGTGCCAGCGCGGCGGAATTGGGCTGGTACGGCGTGTAGTTGTAGAGGTTCGCGGTGGCCTGGTTCTCGATGGTGACGGAGGACACCCCGCAACTCGCATCCGGATTGAAGCCCACGCGCACGGTTCCGATCTTGTAGGCGCGCTCGGGCTCCTGGGTGTACTGCCGGAACTGCCAGGCGGCACGGTAGACCTGGTTGAAGAAGCCGAAGTACGCCGTGTCGCAGTCGGCCGTGTCGGGGCAGCCGTAGCCGGTGGCGCGCAGATAACCGGATGCGCTCGGCCGGGTAAGCAGGGACTGCTCCTTCTGCAGCAGCACGAGCAGCACCTTCGGGCTGATGGAGCAGGCCGCGGACACCTTCGCGATGATGCGGGCGGCCGACTCGTTGCGGCCCCCGGGGTAGGCGGTGCAGTGCCCCTCGCCGTGGGCCGGCTGGGAGATCGTGTTCTCCTCGTAGTCGGCCAGGCACGGTGAGCCGTCACGGGGGATGCAGGAGCGCTCCCCCAGGAACGACTGGATCTCGCCCTCGTTCAGGGAGTCGGCGTTGTAGAAGTTGTAGTCGCTGATGATCGCACCGGGGGCGAAACCGGTAGGCGCGGCTGCTTCGTCGGTGGTGTGCACCGACGCGGCCAGCGCCAGACCAGCGCCCAGCACGGCCAGAGTGACGACCATCGCCAGTGCGGTCTGTCGTCGACGCGGCGTGCCCAGGTACGTCATAGGGGAGACCTTACCGGGGCACTGCGGGAAGGGGCTGGGAGCAGGCGGCCGACACGCAGCAGCGCGCGCGTCGCGACCCGGGCCCCCGGAGTAGCTTGGGGTCATGCCTGACACACAGCCAGAACAGACTCCCGTTTCCAGCGACAGCATCGTCGTCGGACACGACGGATCGGGTCACGCCGATCACGCCGTGACCGTGGCGCTCGACCTCGCCGAGCAGCTGCACGCACCGGTCGTGCTGGTGCGCGCGTGGTCCATCGACACGGCGCCGCGCCCGGCCAACTGGGAATTCGGCTATGTCGCGTCGATCGAGGACTATGCCGACGCGGTGCGCATTGAGCTCGGCGAGGCCGTGATGGCCGAGGTGGCCAAGCACCCCGACGTGAAGGTCACCTACCGGGCTGTCTACGCCAGTCCGTTGAAGTCCCTGATCGACGTGTCCCGAGGCGCACGGATGCTCGTGGTCGGCTCCCGCGGCCGCGGCGGCCTCAGCGGCATGCTGCTGGGTTCCGTGAGCGAACAGTGCGTGCGGCACGCCAAGTGCCCGGTGCTGGTCGTGCGCCCGAACACCTGAGCCGACCGCCGGCGGCGGTCGGCTCCAGTCAGCTCTGGTCGGCGTCGATCCGGTTGCCGACCGCGAACCAGGCGACCGCCCCGAAGACCGGCGCGCAGACGACGGCCAGCACCCAGCTCGCCCGCGCCGCCTGCCGCAGGTGGATGGCCCGGCTGATCTGTGTCAGGGCGGCGGCGATCAGCGCCGCGCTGCCCAGAACGGCGAGGCCGCCGAGTCCGAGTGCTGCCATCTGCACCATGCCTGCACTATCGATCATTACGACCTCCCCTGTTGAACCCCCTGAGACGCCCGTTTTCCCCAGTCACAGCGTCCCGTGCCTAAACCATACCAAACGGTATCTTCTGTGGGGTCGATTGAGGCAGATTGGTGCCGATTGAGGCAGAGACGATACAACGGATGCGCGGGGCCGTGTGCGACCCCGGTTCGGGCAGTCGCTACGCTGGAAACCGGAATAACCGAGGAGTGGAATGGCGCAGCAACAACGGGCGATCGGAACGCGGGCCGCGATCATCCGAGGTGCGGCGGTCGCCTTCCGGGAGCACGGGTACGGCAGCACGACTCTGGCCGGACTGGAAGTCGCCGCCGGAGTGAGCAAGGGCGCACTCTATTTTCATTTCGCGTCCAAGGAGGCGCTCGCGCTCGCCGTGATCGAGGCGCAGCACGAGGCCTCGATCGGCTTGGGCCAGAGGCTGCTGGACGGCACGGTGCCCGGGTTGCAAGCCCTCATCCTGATGACTTTTGAGCTGGCGGCGCAGGTGCGGGACGAGCCGGTGGTGAGTGCCGGCATCCGTCTCACCATGGAGGCCTCCAATTTCTCGGTGCCGGTGGTCGGTCCGTTCCATGACTGGATCGATGTCTGCGGGAAGGTGCTGCGACGCGCGATCGATGAAGGCGACGTTTCGGCCGATCTGAATGTAGAGGCCGCCGCGCACTTCATCAGCCCCGCCTTCACGGGCGTGCAGACCGTCTCCCAGGTGCTCACCGGGCGGGCGGACCTCTTCCAGCGGGTGGAGGAGATGTGGGCGCTGCTGCTGCCGGGCCTGCTCCCGGCCGGGCTTCCGGACGAGCGGCGGGCGAATCTGACCGCCCTGCCGGCCCAGGTACGGGCGAGCTGCGCCGCGGGCCCGGGCGCTGCGGGCGGGGTGGCGGATCGGGCCTAGGACCCAGCCGAAGCGCTCGACCCTCCGGCGGACGCGCGCGCCCGGCGGGAGCGCCACCACGCCCAGACCGTAGTCAGGATGCGCTTGAGGGCCACCGCGATGCGGTGCGCGGTGGGGAATTCCGTGCCCAGGATCGCGATTCCGAGGAAGACGACCAGCCAGCCGGGCCCCGGCAGGGGCACCAGGAGGAGCCCGATGACGGCCACCGTGGAGCCGAGCACGCCGACCACAGTGCGGTAGAGCCAGCGCAGCCGCGGATGCTGGTCCACCCAGGCGCGGCTCCGGCGCAGGAAGCGCCGGATCGGGTGCGCGGAAGTGCGTTCGCTGGCGATATCGCGCTGCAGGATGACGGTCATTCGCTCAGGTTAAGCGGGGTCGCTGGGAACCTGCTGCGCGGGCATCCGTCGCCGCTGTCGCCCCCATCGCCGCGGCGTGGCACGGGCCTCGGGGGTACTGTGTGTGGCATCTGGAGCAACATCCGGGTGACCACATCCAAGTGACTACATTCGGGCAACACGGAGGAGACGAATCATGGCTGCACTTGCAAAACGCGAGCGTTTCGAAATGCCGGAGCCGGTGCGGCGCTTTTTCGAGGGCGACTGGGACACTCCGGCCCTGCGGGTGGAGGAATTCCGCGACGGCGGCAGCCTGGTTGTGAGGGCGGAATTGCCTGGAATCGACCCGGAAAGAGATGTCGATGTGTCGGTCAGCGACGGCGTGCTGCACATCCAGGCCGAGCGGCAGGAAAAGACCGAGCACAAGGACAAGGACGGTTACCGGACCGAGTTCCGGTACGGCTCGTTCACGCGCGACATTGCGCTGCCCCGCGGAGCCAAGGAAGAGGATGTGACGGCGTCCTACCGGGACGGCGTGCTCGAGGTGCGCGTGCCGGTGCCCGAGGGTGCCGAGGAGCCGAAGAAGGTGCCGATCGCGCGAAGCTGAGCCGGTCGGGCGCCCGCGCGCTCGGCGGGAGTCGCCGATTGTGCCGAGAGTCCCCGTTGCACGGGCGATTCTCGGCACACGAGGCGACTCTCGACGATGCGGGGACCCTCCAGCCCCGAATGGGGGACGCAATGCGCCACTTCTCTTGACTCGCGTCGCCTTAACCGGTTTAGTTAGCTGTACCAAACCGGTTCAGGCTGAACCAGGAGAGAAGAAATGACGTACAACGCTGTTCGCTCACAGTCCCCCCGCCCGCGATCTCTGAAAGCCGTGGCCCTCACCGCCGCGGTCTCGCTGCTCCTGCTCGGAGCCGGCACCGCCGCGGCCGCCGCGGCACCGCCATCCGGTGCAGCCGGCGCATCCGGTGCACCGGCCGGAGTCGTCGCCACCCGGCCCGCCGCCGCGGCGTCCGCGCCGCTGACCAACCTGTCCCACCTCACGTTCCTGCTCGACACCGTGCCGCTGGCCACGGTGGAGGGGCACACCACCTACGAAATCGACGCGCAGCCCACCGCCCAGGCGCCGTGGACCTACGCCGATAAGCAGGCCGACGGCAGTTACGGCAGGGTCGGCGGCGGGTCGCTCGACCCCTCGACCGGGCACTGGAGCCAGGGCGCATACAACGCCGACGACATCGCCCGCACCGCGGTCGTCTACTTACGCCACTGGCAGCAGACCGGTGACGAGACCAGCCGCGAGCACGCCGTGCAGACGCTGCGCTCCCTCACCTACCTGCAGACCACGACCGGTCCGAACGCCGGAAACGTCGTGCTCTGGCAGCAGCCCGACGGCACCCTCACCCCCAGCGCCAGCCCGGTGGAACTGCCCGACCCGAGCGACTCGGCCGAGTCCTACTGGGTGGCCCGCGCCGTCTGGGCCCTCGGCGAGGGCTTCGCCGCCTTCCAGGATGCCGACCCCGAGTTTGCCGCGTTCCTGCAGGACCGCCTGCGCCTGTCGCTCGACTCCCTCGAGCGCCAGTCGCTCGGCAAGTACGGCACCTTCGATGTGGCCGACGGCGTCAACGTGCCGGCCTGGCTCATCGCGGGCGGGGCGGATGCCTCCGCCGAGGCCGCGCTCGGCCTCGCCGCCTACGTCACGGCCGTCCCGGACGACGACACCGCCCGCACCGCGCTGACCCGGCTCACCGAGGGGGTCGCCGGGATGTCCTCCGGCTCCGCCACCGAGTGGCCGTTCGGCGCGATCATGCCGTGGAACAAGTCGCAGACCCTGTGGCACGCCTGGGGCGGACTGGCCCCGGCTGCCATCGCCACCGCGTCCACGGCGCTCGGACGCACGGACTTGCTCGGCGCCGCCGTGCAGGATGCTGCCCGCTTCACCCCTCAGCTGTTGGCCGCCGGCGGACCGGACAACGCCTGGAGCCCCACCCCGGGTGAGGCGCAGATCGCCTACGGCGTCGACTCTCGCGTGCAGGGGCTCGTCACCACCGCCGCGGCCGCGAACGCCCCGGGGCTGCTCGACCTCGCCGCAGTGACCGCCGCCTGGTTCTTCGGCGCCAACCCGAACGGCGCTCCGGCCTACAACCCGGCAACCGGTACGGCCATCGACGGCATCGAAACCGACGGCCGGATCAACCCCAATTCGGGTGCCGAATCCACCATCCATGCCCTGATGACCATGCTCACCCTGGACGCGAATCCGTCGCTGAAGGTCAAGGCCCTCGGCATCGACGAAACCGTCTCCACCGTCGGGCTCAGTGTCGTCGAGGCCGAGTCCGGCACCATCACGGGCGGCGGGTCAGTGGTCACGCCGCCGTCGTCCTGGACCGGCGAGGCCAACCTCTCCGGCGGCGCCTACGTGGCGCTGGGCGCGGGCGACTCGCTGAGCATCCCGGTTCCCGCTGCCGACCAGGCTCGCAATGTCTTCCCGATCGTGAATCAGGCCGAGGCGGACTCCGGGGCCACAACCTGGGCGTCGGCGACGTCGACGCTGGGCAGCACGAGCAACGGCGGCGCGGGTGCTCAGGGCATCACGGATGCCCCCGGACGCCTGTTCCCGCTCACGCTCGAGCTGGCTCTGCCGGGGGCGGACACCGCGGTCGTCGGCATGGCCGACGGGGCGGCATCCGTTGACGCGCTGCTGATCCAGCCGCTGATCTCGACGATCACGGTGACCGGGTCGGCGGGGGAGTCCACGATGTACGTCAGCGCGGCGACCGAGACCAGCGTGCGCACGGTCGGCGTGCCACGTGGCTACCGGCTGGCGCAGGAGGCGTTCGATGCGACCGGCCAGCTCGTCGCATCCGTCGACAAGAAGGCGCCGAAGAAGGGAACCGTGACGGTCGCCGCCGGCGGGTTCACGGTGGCGAAGCTGGTGCGCAAGTAGGGGCCGGCGCCCTCGGGCGTGCCTGCGCGCGCCCGTGCCCGCGCGACGAGAGTCGCCGTTGATGCCGAGAGTCCCCGTTGCAGGGGCGACTGTCGGCAAAAACGGCGACTCTCGGCGGTGGCGGTGGCGGTGGCGGTGGCGGTGGTGGTGGTGGGGTGGCAGGGGCAGGTGGCAGGGGCAGGGGCTAGGGGAGCGGCAGTGGCTCGGGGTCGACACCGAGGGTCGTGAGCATGGCCTCGACCTGATGCCGGATCTGGTCCCGGATGCGACGCACCTCTGGGGTCGGCTGATCGGCCGGGTCGGCCAGCTTCCAGTCCTGGTAGAGCTTGCCCGGATAGACCGGGCAGGCGTCGCCGCAGCCCATGGTGACGACGACGTCGGCGGCCTGCACGACGTCATCCGTCAGCGGTTTCGGGAACTCCTCGTCCAGGTTGAGGCCGAGTTCGGTCATCACCGCCATCACCGTGGGGTTCAGTCCCTTTGCCGGCGCTGAACCGGCCGAACGCACGTGCACCCGACCGCCAGACAGGGCCTGGGTCATCACCGCCGCCATCTGGGACCGCCCCGCGTTCTGCTCGCAGACGAACAGGACCTCGGGGACGTCCTTCGCGATCGCGCCCTTTGCCTGGGCCAGAGCGGTCAGGCGGTCGGTGGCGTAGCGCCCCGTGTTGGTCACGAGGAACGCCGTGACCGTCGACGTGCGCAGGAGCGACGTGTACGACTCGAGCACGTACCGTTCGATCGTTTCGGCGCCGAACACGCCCGAGAACCGGTCGGTGAGGTGCGCGGCCAGCCGTCGCAACGACTCCTCGGAGAAGGCTAGTCCGGGCAGTGACCGACGCGCGCTCAGATCGCTCATGGCGGGTCGGACCTAGACCTGGGCGGGGAGGATTTCGGCGAGCAGGCCCTGGATGCGGGCCTTGATCTCGTCGCGGATCGGACGCACGGACTCGATGCCCTGGCCGGCCGGGTCGGCGAGTTCCCAGTCCTCGTAGCGCTTGCCGGGGAAGATCGGGCAGGTGTCGCCGCAGCCCATGGTGATGACGACGTCCGACTCCTTCACGGCCTCGGTGGTGAGGACCTTCGGCACATTGTTGGCGATGTCGATGCCTTCCTCGGCCATGGCCTCGATCGCGACGGGGTTGATCTGGTCCTTGGGCGCGGAGCCGGCAGAGAGCACCTCGACACGGCCCTCGGACAGGGCGGTCATGTAGCCGGCGGCCATCTGAGAGCGGCCCGCGTTGTGCACACAGACGAAGAGAACGGTGGGCTTAGCGGTCATGATCGGTGGTTCCTTCTTGATTTTCGGGGGGTGGACGGCGGGGCGGTGTACAGAGATCAGACCCGGTCGGGAAGCGGGTCGGCGGTGACGTCGGTGACGGCGGTGACGTCGGTGTCGGTTACGGCGGTGTCGGCTGCGGCGGATGCCTGCGCCGCGGCCCCTGAGAACAGCCGCGGCCGCAGCCACAGCGCCACATAGACGAGGGCGACGAGCGCCGGCACCTCGATCAAGGGGCCCACGATGCCCGCCAGGGCCTGGCCGCTGGTGGCGCCGAAGGTGCCGATGGCCACCGCGATCGCCAGCTCGAAGTTGTTGCCCGCGGCGGTGAACGCCAAGGTCGTGGTGCGCTCGTAGGAGAGCCCGGTGAGCTTGCCGGTGGCGAATCCGGCGGCGAACATGACAGCGAAGTAGACCAGCAGCGGCAGGGCGATCAGGGCCACGTCGAACGGGCGGTCGATCACCTGGCGGCCCTGCAGGGCGAAGAGCAGCGCGATCGTGAACAGCAGCCCGTAGAGGGCGAACGGGCTGATTTTCGGCAGGAACCGGCTCTCGTACCAGTCGCGGCCGCGGGTGGCCTCGCCGACCCGGCGGGACAGGTAGCCGGCCAGCAGGGGAATGCCGAGGAAGACGAGCACGCTGACGGTGATCGCCCAGATCGAGAACTCCGCGCTCGTGGTAGACAGGCCGAGCCAGGCGGGGAGCACCTGGAGGTAGAACCAGCCCAGCGCGGCGAACGCGATGACCTGGAAGACGGAGTTGAGGGCCACCAGGAAGGCGGCGGCCTCGCGGTCGCCGCAGGCCAGATCGTTCCAGATCAGCACCATGGCGATGCAGCGGGCAAGGCCCACGATAATGAGGCCGGTGCGGTATTCGGGCAGGTCCGGCAGGAAGATCCAGGCAAGGGCGAACATCAGGGCGGGCCCCAGCAGCCAGTTCAGCACCAGCGAGGAGACCAGGAGGCGGCGGTCGCGGGCGACTGCGCGGGCATCCGCGTAGCGAACCTTGGCCAGCACCGGGTACATCATCACGAGCAGCCCGATCGCGATGGGCACGCTGACCGAGCCGATCGTGAACGCAGCGAGCAGGTCGCCGACGCCGGGTGCGACGACCGCCAGTAGCAGGCCCAGGGCCATTGCCGCGAGGATCCAGACCGGCAGGAGACGGTCGACGGCCCCGAGCCGCGCCGGGGCGATGGCGTTTTGCGCGGCAGCCGGCTGCACGTTGGGCGCGGCGGTGGGGCGGGAGGTGGTCGATTCGGGGAAGGGCATGTGGCTCCGTGAGCAGGTAAGACAAAAATCGGCGGGTGGGACATAAAATCAGAGGTGTCGATAGGGAGTCTTCCCCAATGCATCGATGGATGTCAATTTATGGGAGATACTGTTCAGATGTCGTTCACCGAGACCCGTGCCGTGCCTGAGGCGTCGACCGCTGCGGTCGCCGTGGATCTCGTGACGGATGGCGCGGTTGCTTCGGATGTCGCAGATGGCACGACGGATGCCGCTGGCGCGGCCGCTGCCTGCTGCGCCCCTGCCGCGCGCGAAGCGATCGGCGCCGATGAGGCGGAGCGGCTCGCCCGGTTGCTGAAGGCCGTGGCCGACCCGGCCCGATTGCGTCTGGTCTCGCTGGTGGCCGCGCACGACGATATGGAGGCCTGCGTCTGCGACCTCACCGAACCCCTCGGGCTCAGTCAGCCCACCGTGTCACACCACCTCAAAGTGCTGGTGGATGCCGGTATCCTGACCCGCGACAAGCGTGGCACCTGGGCGTACTACCGGCTCGTGCCGGGCGCGCTCGGCACGCTGGCGGATCGGGTGCTCGGGCTCTGAATTTGTGGCTCTGCGTTTGTGGCTCTGCGTTTGTGGCTCTGCGTTTGTGGCTCTGCGGGTGCTGCTCTGCGGTTGCGGAGCAGAGTTTGCGGCTCCGAGGTTGCTGTGCTGAGTTTGCGGTGCTGCGCGTGCGGGCTAGGCTGAGTGGTTGAGCTTTCGGGCGATCGCGCGTGGCGTCGATCCTGGGCCGCCGGCCGGAACATCCGTGACCGAACTGCGCAAGCCCATTGCTTTATCAGGATACCGAGATATCCTCAATACTTGTGCGCGAAGCCCCACGTCGTGCGGCGCACTTGGACACTTCCTCCGAGGGAGCGTCGTTCCCCGTGGGACTGCTCTGCGCTGTGAGCGCATTCTCCGTCTGAGTGAGGTTCCGGCCCCCCTCACCCGAACCGCGTAACCGCGCCGACGAGAGCTCTCACCATGCCCATTTTTCTCCTGTTCCCTGCCCGCCGCGTTTCGGCGGAAGGTGCCTATGCAGACGCCTAGGCTCAACAGGTTGCCCAGGCTCACCAGATTCACCCTGATCCCGCGTCAGGCCGCCGCCGGCGGATTCGCGATGCTTTTCGCCGGACTGCTCACGGTGGTCCTCGGCATTCCCGCACAGGCCTCGGAACTCGATGTCTACGGCTGGCTGCCGCCGGCCGCCGTGGAAGATTCGGTGCGGGCCTTCGCGGATGGCTCAGCGCATGCCGCCGAGTCCGATCCCGCCGCGCGTGCTGCCGCCGCCCCTGATGCCTCCGCCGCCGAAGCGTCGCTACAGAGCCTGATGCCGAGTGCGGCGGCCACCGCCACCGTGCAGCGCGACGGTTTCACGGTCACTGATGCGCCGAAGCCCGAACCCATACCTGCCGCCACTGCTGCGGTTCCGAGTGCCGACGATGCGGCCGCTCCGGCCGCCGCTGGTGCAGCCGTGCAGTGGCCCTTCCCGGGCTCGGTTCGCCTCTCCGATCCCTATGGTGCGCGCGATGCACCCTGCGGGGGCTGCTCGACGTTCCATAAGGGGCTCGATATGCTTCCCGGCGAGGGTGCACCTGCCCAGGCGGTTGCGGACGGCGTCGTGCGTGAAGTCTCCGCCACGGACAACGGCGGCTTCGGCGTCTACGCGATCGTCGACCACACCGTCGATGGACAGCTCGTCAGCAGCGTCTATGCGCACTTCCAGGCCGGCTCGCTGCAGGTCTCCGCGGGACAGTCCGTGGGCGTGGGCACGCACCTGGGCAACGTGGGCAGCACCGGCGAGAGCACCGGCCCGCACCTGCATTTCGAGATCCTGATCGACGGGATCACCCCGACGGATCCGTACGCCTGGCTGTCGGAGCGCGCCGGCCCGATGTAGTCGCGAGGGGCGCGCAAGTTCCTCGGAATGCTCGGGTTGCGCCGGTTGCGCGGTTCGCGCGGTCTGCGCGGGGGTCGCTGCGTGCCGGCTGGAGCCCGTGCGGGGGTGGAAGGCCTGGCTCAGGCCGGCCAGTGCCCGGCTCAGGCCGGCTAGTGCCCGGCTCAGGCCGCCTCGCCGGTTCAGTTCTGCGGCATTGTCCTGCTTGGCCCGCAGTATCCGCCCTGAACGAATTCGACGGAGATTTTGCCGATTCACCCCCGAAATCGTCGAAACCGGCCTTCGGGGAGCAAAATCTCCGTCGAATTGGTTCCCACCCGGGATCCTGGGTGCCGAAGTGGGTGGCGGTAGCGGTGGCGGTGGCGGTTGCGATGGTGGGGGTTGCCGTGGGTTGTGGGCTCGTGCGGCAGCGGCTCAGGCCGGCGTTGCCGGGAGGTCGAAGTAGAGATGGGCGTGAGCGCGGCATCCGTCGTTGAAGGCGGCGCCGCACGCAGGGCACGCGGTAGTTGCCCGGTAGTCGGCGATCGAGAGTGTGCCGCGGCAGACTCCGCAGAGGATGGCGTGCTCGGCCCAGAGGTCGGCCGGCCAGAGCCGGGCGACATGGGTTTCACCGGCGGAGTGGCACTGGTAGCACGGGTAGAAGCGCCCGCAGCAGAAGAATCTGATCGCCACGACGTCGAGCGCGGAACGGTAGTGCACGCAGCGGGTCTGGGCGTCGACGGTCTGTCCGTGGATCTGCATGGTGGTCCTTCGTGCGAGAGACGATCGCGACTGCACGTGGGGGCGGGGCGGCGCCGGGGGTGAGGCCGGGGCGTCGGGAGTGAGGCTGGGGCACCTCGCGGTGCCCCGAACCCCAGGCGCTACTCGGCGGTGGCCTGCGCTGTGACGAAGGCCTCGAAGGCGGCCGGGTCGTCGAGGGCGCCGGGGTAGGAGACGCCGTTGACGAGCACGGTGGGCGTGCCCTTGACCTGCTCGATGTCGGCGTTGGGGAGAGGGCCGTCGAGGGCGCGTTTAGTGGCGGTGCCGACCCAGGCGGCGAAGGTGTTCTCCGTGATGCAGGTGGCGACCTTCTCGTCGGTGACGCCCGCACTCGTGGCCAGGCTGACCAGGTCTTCGTCGGTCAGGCCCTCGGTGTTCTCCGCGGGCTGGTTCGCGAACAGGGCCGCGTTCAGGGCGAGCACGTTCTCGGGCTCATAGTTGGCGACGCACGCGACGGCGGCCGCGGCGCGGGTCGGGTACTTGCTACCGGCCGAAACCGGATCGAGGATTGAGATCGGGTGCAGCTCGAGCGTGGCGGTGCCCGCGGCGACCCAGCCGGCGATCTGCTCGCCGTTCGTGGTTTCGAACTGGCCGCAGAAGGGGCAGAGATAGTCCGCGTAGACCACGATGTTGGCGGTGTCGCCGAGGGTTGTCGGGTCGGTTGCGATGGGGTTCTCGTCGGCGGCCACGGAGACGGTCTCGACCGGGACGATGTTGGTGCCGTCGCCGCCGAGCAGCACGCCGTCGCTGGCCATGTTGAGCGGGCCCGGCGCCGCAGGTCCCTGGCTGCCGACCACGACGAGGGCCACGACCACGGCAGCCGCGATCAGGCCGGCGCCGATGCCGCCGCGCAGAAGCCAGCGGTTGCGCTTCTCCTTTTTCTGCTGCTCCTCGCGGAGCTGGCGGGCGCTTTCACGCGCCATCTCGCGGCGATCCTTCTTGGGGGGGACAGGTTTGCCGTAGACATTACTCATGAACTAATGCACCGTTTCGTTGCGACTGGCAGGTAGCTCCAAGGTTAGAGGGTCCGTCTCCGGGGGAGGTGCAGCGGGGCTGTGAGGGGGCTGTGAGCGCTGAGCCCCAGCTTCGGGCGCCGTGGGCGGAGCCGGCTCAGGCCTGGGCGCGGTGGACTTCGTACTGGGCCCGGATGAGCGGGCGGCAGTCCGGTTCCGGCGCGGCGGCGAGGGATATCGGCCAAACCGGGCGGCTGCCGGTCAGCGCCCACGCGGCCTGGACGGCGGCGCCGTCGGCAACGTACTCGCCCGGGGTCGGAACCACGACCGGGCAGTCGAAGACCTGCGCCGCGATGGCCGCGACGACCGGGCTCTGCGCGGCGCCGCCGATCAGCAGCACCCGGTCGGCCACCACCCCCTGCGCCCGTACGGCGTCGAGGCCATCGGCGAGGCCGCAGAGCATCCCCTCGATGGCTGCGCGTGCGAGGTTGGGCCGGGTGCTCGAGGTGAGGGTGAGTCCGAAGAGGCTGGCCGTCGCGTCCGGCAGGTTGGGCGTGCGTTCGCCTTCGAAGTAGGGCTGGAGGACGAGCCCTTGGGCGCCGGGTTCCGCGCTGAGCGCGAGGCTCCCGAGCTCGTCGTGCTCAACCCCGAGGAGCAGCCGCACCGCGTCGAGCACCCGGGCGGCGTTGAGCGTGGCCACGAGAGGCAGGGACAGTCCGCTGGCGTCGGCGAAGCCGGCGACGGTGCCCGTGGCATCCGTCGTCGGCTGATTGGTGACGGCGAAGACCGTGCCGCTGGTGCCGATGGAGACGATGACGTCCCCGTCGCCCGCGCCGAGTCCCAGTGCGGCGCCGGCGTTGTCGCCCGCGCCGACGCCGATCACGACTCCCGCTGGGAACGAATCCGACAGAGGGGCCGTGGTGCCGGCGGTGTCGCCGGGACCGAGTACGCGGGGGAGGATGGCGCGGTGCCCGAGGGCGCGTTCGAAGAGGTCGAGGTCGTAGGTGCCCGTGGTGGGTGACCAGTAGCCGGTCCCGCTCGCGTCGGAACGGTCGGTGGTCAGCTCGTCCAGTTGCGGCCCGAGGGGGCTCGCGTCGGCCGGGCCGTAGCCGCGCAGCCGCCAGGTGAGCCAGTCGTGGGGGAGGGCGACCGCGGCGACGCGGGCGGCGTTGAGCGGTTCGGCGTCGCGGAGCCAGCGCAGCTTCGTGGCGGTGAACGAGGCCACCGGCACGAGGCCCGTGCGCCGGGCGTACTCGTCGGCGCCGATCTCGGCGATCAGGTCGGACGCGGCACCGGCGCTGCGGGTGTCGTTCCAGAGCAGTGCCGGGCGGATCACGCGGCCTTCGGCGTCGAGCGCGACCATGCCGTGCTGCTGGGCGGCGACGGAGATCGCGGCGACATTCGCGAGCCCGCCGGCGTCGGCGAGGGCGGCGAGCAGCGCCTCCCACCAGCGCTCGGGGTCGACCTCGGTGCTGTTCGGATGCGACGCACGACCGCTGCGCACCAGGGCGCCGGTGTCGGCATCCCTGATCACGATCTTGCAGCTCTGGGTCGAGGAATCTATTCCGGCAACCAGTGTCATGGCTTCATTCTCCGCTCGGGGGTCGTGCGTCGTGGGGCATGGGTCGTGGAGATTGGGCGTGGAGATTGGGCGTGAGGAGGGGGTGCGACGAGGGGGTGCGACGAGGAGGTGCGACGAGTGGGCAACTCAGGAGAAACGGATGCCGCGGGCCTGGGTACCGCGGGCACGGTGCGGGATCCGCGGGCCCGGCCGCCGCATCCGGAGGATCTCCCGCGTCAGCTACAGGATCGGACTCCTGAGTGAGCCATGGGACCAGCCGGAGCCCGGCACAGGGCCGGCCACCGTGGCCGGCCCCGCGCATCGGGATCCCGGTTAGCGGGCGCCGAGCAGGTGCTCCAGCGCCAGCTGCTGCAGCCGTACGAAGCCGAAGCCCTTGCCGCCGAAGTAGGCATCCGTGTCGAAGTCCTCGTAGGAGGCGCGGTCGGCGAGCAGGTCGTCGTAGCTTTCGCCGGCTGCCAGGGTGGGCGCGGAGAGCTCCGGCACGCGTGCCGCTTCGAGCATCTGCTGCACCTCGGGGTCGGCGCGGAAGGCCTGGGTGCGCTCCTTGAGCAGGAGGTAGGTGCGCATGTTCGCGGCGGCCGAGTCCCACACGCCGGTGATGTCCTCGGTGCGGCTGGGCTTGTAGTCGAAGTGGCGGGGGCCTTCGTAGGACGGGCCGCCGTTCAGGCCGCCGTTCTCGAGCAGGTCGACGAGCGCGAACGCGTTGTGCAGGTCGCCGTGGCCGAAGACCAGGTCCTGGTCGTACTTGATGCCGCGCTGGCCGTTCAGGTCGATGTGGAACAGCTTGCCCTGGTACAGCGCCTGGGCGATGCCGGCGGCGAAGTTGAGCCCGGCCATCTGCTCGTGGCCGACCTCGGGGTTCACGCCGACCAGCTCGGGCCGGTCGAGAGTGGTGATGAATGCCATCGCGTGACCGACCGTGGGCAGCAGGATGTCGCCACGCGGTTCGTTCGGCTTCGGCTCGATCGCGAAACGGATGTCGTAGCCCTTGTCGGTGACGTAGTCGCCGAGCAGGTTGACGGCCTCGCGGTAGCGATCCAGGGCCGCACGGATGTCCTTGGCCGAGTCGTACTCGGCGCCCTCGCGGCCGCCCCACATCACGAACGTCTTCGCGCCGAGCTCGGCGGCGAGGTCGATGTTGCGCAACACCTTGCGCAGCGCGAAGCGGCGCACGCTGCGGTCGTTCGAGGTGAAGCCGCCGTCCTTGAAGACCGGGGCGCTGAAAAGATTGGTGGTGATCATCGGGATGATCAGGCCGGTGTCGGCGCAGACCTGCTTGACCCGGTCGATCTGGGACTGGCGCTCGGCATCCGTGGAGCCGAAGGCGAACAGGTCGTCATCGTGGAAGGTCAGGCCGTATGCGCCGAGACGGGCGAGGTTCTCGACCGCGTCGACGACGTCGAGTGGCGGCCGGGTGGGGCCGCCGAACGGGTCGCTGCCGTTGTAGCCGACGGTCCAGAGCCCGAAGGAGAACTTGTCGTCGCGGGTGGGGGTCAGGCTCACATCACTCAATGTCATTTCACTACTTCCGATTCAGCTGCGTCGATGATTTGTTGATTACCCAAACATATATCAATCGTGACCAGAACGGGACGGTTTGCCGGAAATGATCCGAATTTGCCTCCGGCGGGAACTATTAGCCTGTATCGCGGCGCTCGATCCGGGCAGAAGGGTGTGGCCTGGATAGTGAATCCACCTCGATTGCGGACAAACAGCGGAATCTCGGGACAACAGTTGGCAATTGGCTCTCAAATTAGATATGTTCTGTTCACAAACAAAGTCGTCCGCGACTGAGTGCAGGCTCACCCGCAGAGTGGTCCGCACAGCTTGGCCCTGCACCGGATTTCACACCTGACCGTGTGAGTCCACATCGCATCACGCTTTACAACGAGGTAACCGTTCGTCCCCGTTTCGCGTTACGCAAAATGGTCGGTCGAAGTGCACCTCGTTGCAGCAGAAGTCGGAATCTCCGCCCCTGCGCCTGGCAGCATTCAGAGAGGAAAGCACCAATGTCCCTGACCAAGAGGATCATCGCCGTAGCGGCGACCGTAGCCGTGGCCTTGTCGCTCGCGGCATGTTCCGGCACGGGCGCACCGGCCGGCGACGGCGTGGAGGCCATTGCCGACTGCAACGTCGGCATTTCCATGCCGACCCGCGCCCTTGAGCGCTGGATCAACGATGGTGAGCAGCTCAAGACGCTGCTCGAAAAGGCCGGCTGCACCGCCGACCTGCAATACGCCGACAACAAGACCGACCAGCAGATCAGCCAGATCCAGAACCAGATTGCCGGCGGGGCCAACATCCTCGTCGTCGCTGCCATCGACGGCCTCCTGCTGGGCCCGGCGCTGGAAGAGGCCAAGACGCAGGACGCCACGGTCATCGCCTACGACCGCCTGATCGTCGGCACCGAAAACGTCGATTACTACGCGACCTTCGACAACTACGAGGTCGGTACCCTGCAGGGGGAGTACATCGTCGACCAGCTCGGCCTGGCCGACGGCGCCGGCCCGTTCAACCTCGAGCCCTTCGCCGGCAGCCCCGACGACAACAACGCGAAATTCTTCTTCTCCGGCGCCTGGGACGTTCTGCTGCCCTACGTCGAGAACGGTCAGCTCATCGTTCCCAGCGGTCGCTCGCCCGAGTCCAACGCGGACTGGGCCTCGATCGGCATCCAGGGCTGGGCTTCCACCCTCTCCCAGGCCGAGATGGACAACCGCCTGTCGTCCTTCTACTCCGGATCCGAGAAGGTCGACGTTGTGCTCTCGCCCAATGACAGCCTCGCCATCGGCATCCTGGCGTCCCTGAAGTCGGCGGGCTACGCACCCGGTGAGGACTACCCGATCATCAGCGGGCAGGACGCCGACAAGGCCAACATCAAGGCGATTCTCAAAGACGAGCAGTCCATGAGCGTGTGGAAGGACACCCGCACGCTCGGCGAGCAGGTCTACAACATGGTTCTGCAGATCGCCGCGAACGAAGAAGTGACCGTCAACGACACCGAGACCTACGACAACGGCAAGAAGATCGTGCCGTCGTTCCTGCTCGACCCCGAGGTCGTCGTCAAGGAGGACATCCAGGTCAAGCTGATCGACTCCGGCTTCATCAAGGCATCCGACGTAGGACTGTAACCGGTCCCACACCCCGGTCGGCCCCGCGCGAGCGGGGCCGACCACCTCGGCCCTCACCGGGGCCGGCAGATCTACACACGCGCTATCGATCAGGAGGCTGCCCTTGGAGCACACGACCATCCTCAGGATGCACAACATCGTGAAGGATTTCAGCGGAGTGAAGGCACTCGACGGGGTGTCCATCGACGTCGTTCGCGGGGAGGTGCACGCGATCTGCGGCGAGAACGGCGCCGGCAAGTCAACGCTCATGAAGGTGCTCAGCGGTGTGTATCCCGCCGGCAGTTTCGAGGGCACCATCGAGTTCGAGAACAAGCCGGTCTCCTACAAGACGATCAATGACAGCGAAGCCGACGGCATCGTCATCATCCACCAGGAACTGGCCCTCAGCCCCTACCTGTCGATCGCCGAGAACATCTTCCTCGGAAACGAGAATTCCAACCGGGGCATCATCGACTGGAACAAGACCAACCGCGAAGCGTCCCTGCTGCTCAGCCGGGTCGGCCTCGCTGAAAGCCCGGCCACCCGGGTGCTCGAACTCGGCGTCGGCAAGCAGCAGCTCGTGGAGATCGCCAAGGCGCTCTCCAAACAGGTGAAACTGCTCATCCTCGATGAGCCGACCGCCGCCCTCAACGATGAGGACTCGGCGCACCTGCTCGGCCTGATCGAACACCTGCGCGGGCAGGGCATCACCTGCATCATCATCAGCCACAAGCTCAAAGAGATCAAGCGGATCGCCGACAAGGTCACCGTCATCCGGGACGGCAAGACCATCGAAACCATCTCGATGGACGGACCGGACGCCACCGAGGCGCGCATCATCCGTTCGATGGTCGGCCGGGAACTCAACAACCTGTTTCCGCCGCGTGAACCCAAGATCGGCGCCGAACTGCTGCGCGTCGAAGACTGGACCGTGTACCACCCGGTCGATACCGCGCGCAAGGTCGTCGACGGGGCGTCCTTCAGCGTGCGCGCCGGCGAGATCGTCGGGTTCGCCGGGCTGATGGGCGCCGGCCGAACCGAACTGGCCATGAGCATCTTCGGCCGCTCGTACGGTACCAAGATCACCGGCAGCGTCTTCAAGAACGGCGACGAGATTCAGATGCGCACCGTCGACGAGGCAATCCGCCACGGCTTCGCCTACGCCACCGAAGACCGGAAGCTCTACGGCCTCAACCTCATCGGTGACATCACGGTGAACGTTTCGGCGGCGGCCCTCGGCAAACTCGCCAAGTGGGGCGTCATCGACCGGCACCGCGAATACAAGGTCGCCAACTCCTATCGCGAGAAGATGAACATCAAGGCGCCGAGCGTCACATCGATCACCGGCAAGCTCTCCGGCGGCAACCAGCAGAAGGTCGTGCTCTCGAAGTGGATCTTCGCCGGCCCCGACATTCTCATTCTCGACGAACCGACCCGCGGCATCGACGTGGGCGCCAAGTATGAGATCTACGGAATCATCAACGAGCTCGCCGCCCAGGGCAAAGCCGTTGTGGTGATCTCCTCGGAGCTGCCCGAACTCATCGGGCTCTCCGACCGGATCTACGTCATCTCCGAGGGCAAGCTCACCGGTGAAGTCACCGCGGCGGAAGCCTCCCAGGAAACACTCATGCACTACATGACCGCGGGAAAGGACTGACCCCGATGAGCACCACCACCCCTATGAGGCGCACGAAACCCAAGTTCGCTGTCAGCCTCAGACAGTATGGAATCCTCGCCGCACTGGTGATCATCATCATGCTGTTCCAGATTCTCACCGACGGTCGCCTGCTTCTGCCCGGCAACGTCAACAACCTGATCCAGCAGAACGCCTATGTTCTGATCCTCGCCATCGGCATGGTGATCGTCATCATCGCAGGCCACATCGACCTCTCGGCCGGGTCCGTGGTGGCCATGGTCGGTGCCGTCGCCGCGATCAGTATGAATTCCTGGGGCTTCTCCTGGTGGGCCGCCGTCATTCTCGCCCTGGTGGTCGGCGCCGTCGTCGGCGCGTGGCAGGGCTACTGGGTGGCCTTCGTCGGCATCCCGGCGTTCATCGTCACCCTGGCCGGCATGCTGATCTTCCGCGGGCTCACCCTGGTGCTGCTCACCGGCGGCACCATTGGCGGCCTGCCGTCCGAGTTCACCGCCATCGGTGCGGGCTGGCTGCCCGCCTGGCTCGGCGAGGTCGGCGGCCGGGACGTGCTCACCATCGCCCTCGGTGTGCTCACCGCGCTCGCCCTGATCGTGCAGCAGCTGCGTACCCGCGCCACCCTGCGCAAGCTCGACCTGCCCCGCGAGCCGATCGCCACCCTGTGGATCAAGAGCGGCATCGCCGGCGTGGCCATCATCGCCTTCGCCTGGTTGCTCTCCGGCTACAGCGGCACACCGCTCATCCTGATCGTGCTCGCCGCCCTCATTCTCGGCTACACCTTCCTGCTCAACCAGACCGTGTTCGGCCGCCACGTGTACGCGATGGGTGGCAACCTGTTCGCCGCCAAGATGAGCGGCGTCAAGACCCGCTGGGTCGACTTCTTCATCTTCGTCAACATGGGAGTGCTCGCCGGCCTGGCCGGCGTGGTCTCCACGGCTCGGGCCGGGGGCGCCGTCGCCTCGGCCGGCCAGAACTACGAGCTCGATGCCATCGCGGCCGTCTTCATCGGTGGCGCGGCCGTGACGGGTGGCGTCGGCACGGTCATCGGCGCCGTCATCGGCGCATTGGTGATGGGCGTGCTCAACATGGGCCTGTCCATCCTCACGGTCGACGCGGCCTGGCAGATGACCATCAAGGGCGTCGTGCTCCTGCTCGCGGTCGCGTTCGACATCTTCAACAAGAGCCGCGGCGGCCGCTAGCTTCGCCCCGCGCCTGCAGGGCCCTGTCAGGTGTCTTCCAACCGTAGAGGTGGTGTGTCGTGACCCGGCTGACCACGACCACCCTCTCCGCACGCGGTGGTTCGAGCAACGACCAGTTGCGCCGGTTCAACCTGTCGATGATTCTCACCATGATTCATCATTCGAGCGGATGCTCTCGGGCTGAACTGACCAGACGCACCGGCCTGAACCGGTCCACCATTTCGGCGCTCGTGGCCGAACTGGTCGAGCTCGGAATGGCGTTCGAGGGCGAGCCCGAAGATGTGCCCGGCCGGGTGGGGCGCCCGAGCCTGCAGGTGTTTCCGAGCCCGAAGATCGCCGCGATCGCCGTGAGCCCCGATGTCGATGCGATCACCGTGGGGCTGGTGGGGCTCGGCGGCGAGGTGATTCGCCGCATCCGCTTCGACACGACCCGTATTCCCACCGTGTCCGAAACCGTGAACGCGGTCAAGGCCATCGTCGACGGTATGCGCGGCGAGATCGAGCAGAACTATCGCATCGCCGGGGTCGGCGTGGCCGTTCCCGGCCTGGTCGACACGGTCGACGGCCGCGTGCTGATCGCCCCGCACCTCGGCTGGCGGGACTGCGCCCTCACCAGCACCCTCGCCAGGGTGCTGCACTTCCCGGTGTACGCCGGCAACGACGCAAGCCTGGCCGCCATCGCCGAGAGTCTGTTCGGAGCGGCCTGTGGCGCGAAGGACCTCGTCTACCTCAACGGCAGTGCGAGCGGCATCGGGGGCGGCCTCATCATCGGCGGCAGCCCGTTGCGCGGTACGAGTGGCTACGCGGGTGAGCTCGGACACACACTGGTCAACTCGAACGGGGTGCGATGCCACTGCGGCCGCATCGGATGCCTGGAGACCGAGGTGAGCATGTCGCGCCTGCTCCGGGTGCTGGGCCTGCCGCGCGCGGATCTGGACGACCTCGACATCGCCCTCGGCGTCTCGCGCGACCCTCAGGTGCTCCGGGAGGTAATGAGGCAGATCGACTTTCTCTCGGTGGCGATCTCAGACTTCGTGAACATGTTCGACCCGAAGATGGTGGTGCTCGGCGGATTTCTCGGTTCGCTGCTGTCGGTGGGCCGAGAGCGCCTGGCCGAGGCGGTGAGCGTGAGTTCAATCGGAAGCCTCGGGCACGCCGTGCTAATCGAACGGGCGCAGCTGCGCTCCCGGCTGATGATTGTCGGGGCGGCCGAGCTGGCCTTCGCCGGGCTGCTCGACGACCCTGCCGGGTTTGTGCGCGGACGCATCGGTGTCTGACGCGTGACCGGACTTCGCGTCTGCCGGGTCAGGTGATCGATGGGAGGGTGACGCGAGCGTGCCGATCCTCAGGACTCAGCGTGAATCGGGTTGACTGTTCACTCGCGGCGAACCTGGCGCTGGTGCCGAGCTGGTATTCGCCGGCGAATCCTTCGACCGAGACCCTGCCCCGCGCGTCGGTGAGCACGGTCGTCGGTGCAAGCCACCATTCGCCCTTCACGAGCCCGCGCAACGCGTCGTAGGACGGCTTCGGAGTGCCGTCGGCGCGCACCAGCCCGATCGGTGCGCCGAGCCAGGCGCGTGCGTCGGTGATGCCCCAGTAGGTGACGGCCTCGACCGAGGGATGCGCCATGAGTGAGCGGTAGTGTCGCTCGAGGTCGTCCGCCTGGCGGGCCTCTCCTTCCGGAGTCGACGGCCACTCGGAGACGCGGAAGTCGTTCAGGTCCACGATGTCGGCCGGCATGAGGTCGCCGGAAACGAGAGATGACTCGGTCAGGTGCAACGGCAGGCCGTATCGGGCGAACCGGTCGACCATCCCGAGCATGGCGTCCTCACCCCAGTACCCCTGGTGCATGTGGGTTTGCAGCCCGAGGGCATCGATCTCGACGCCGGACTCGAGGACCCCTTCGATGAGGCACTCGAAGGCGCTCGAGAGATCGAAGTCATTGAGCAGCAACGTGGCGCGAGGATTCACCGCGCGGGCCTCTTCGAACGCCAGGCGGATCATCGGGATGCGCCCCCTGGCGCGAGCCAGCGGCGTGATGCCGTTGTCCCCGTTTTCGAATACCGGCATGATGACGGCTTCGTTGATGGCGTCCCAGGTGTCGACGAGCCCCTCAAAGTCGGCAACGTCGCGGCGGATCCGTTCGCGCTGCAGCCGTTCGACCTCGTCGACGGGCAGGCCGAGCAGCCAATCGGGCTGCACGGTGTGCCAGACGAGCGGATGACCCTTAAGCTTCACGCCGCGGCCGCGGAACCACCTTGCGGCCTGTTGCAGCCGGGCCGTGTCCGGTGCGCCGCGGGTGGGCTCGAAGCGGCCCCAATAGAACGGCAGCGTTGCCGTGTTGAAGACGTCAGCGTAGAGCGTGGCGAGGCTCTCGGTGCCGATCTCGACAGGCTCGCCGTTCGCGAGGCCGAGGAAATCGAAGCCGATGTTGCCGAAGCCGAAGGCGTGGTCCAGCTGGGCGACGACGATCTCCGTGTTTGGCAGGACCTCACCGGACGCATCCGTCACGGTCACGACGGTGGTACAGAGCCGATGGGCGGGTGCCGAGGCGGAGGAGAGGGCCGCGGAGTGCATCATTGCAGAGTCACTTTCCAGACTGGAGTGTTGATCCAGCCGACGAATCGGGGTGCTGGGCGAATGGGAAGTCAGGATTCGACCGGCACGGGGCCGGTGCTCGCCCGGACCACGAGCTTGGCAGGGAGTTGGACATGGTGAGGGACGTCTTCCCCGTCGAGCAGCTTCACCAGCATCTGCAGGGCCTGTGCCCCCAGGTCGTGCAGTGGCTGGGCCATGGTCGTCAACGGCGGTGTCGAGCTCGCGGCCTCGGGGATGTCGTCGAATCCGATGACGGAAACGTCTTCCGGCACCCGCAGTCCGAGTTCGCGGGCGACTTTCAGGACGCCGAGCGCGGACATGTCGTTTGCGGCGAACACCGCGGTCGGTCGATCCGGCCGCGTCAGCAGTTCACGAGCCGCGTCGGCCGTCAGGGCGGCCTGGTATCCACCGTCGCGAACGAGGGTCGGGTCGAATGGGATGCCGGCGTTCTCGAGCGATTCACGGTAACCGGCCTCACGCAACTGGGCCGAAGCCAGGTCGCTGCGCCCACGGATATGTGCGATGCGGCGGTGTCCCAGTTCGATGAGGTGCCGGGTCGCCACCCGGGCGCCGCCGATGTTGTCCGAGTCGATTGTCGCGGGTCCGCCCGGCCCCGTGTGCGGGTCGATCGCGACGACGGGGATCGAAGTCGTCGGCATGAGCAACGTGGGCGTGACGATGATGGCGCCGTCGATGAGCGTGCCGGCCAGGCGCGAGAGGGATCGGCGTTCCCAGCCCGCGCTGATGCCGCCCGGCGCGAGGGCCGAATACGCGAGCAACTCATAACCGGTTCCGGTGGCAGCGGTGGATATGCCCTTGAGCAGCTCGACCGAGAACGACTCGAATTCAGAGACGAGGATGCCGATCACATTGCTGCGCTGTCGACGCAGACTCGAAGCCACAAGCGAGGGCTCATAGCCGAGTGCGGCGACGACTTCCGTCACTCGCTTGAAGGTCGCCGGAGCGACGCCGTAACGCAGATTGACGACCTTCGACACCGTCGGCACTGAAACGCCGGCTTCGCGCGCGACGTCGGCGATCGTCACTCGCCCAAGCGGGGGGGATGGGTTGACATCAGGGGTCACACTGCTCACAGTACAGCGCCGGGCAACAGATCAAGAGCCGAATCACCCCGTTAGAAATCGTTATCGATATCGATTGACAAGATGGATGCCGTGCTGGGAAGCTCTGGCTGTGGCGGACGAATGTCGTGTGTCACCGATGACTACCAAGGAGCTTCCACAATGAAGAGGAAAAACCGAACCGCGGGAATTCTCGCGCTGGCCGTTAGCACCGCCATGCTCGCCTCCGGGTGCGCCAGTGGCGGCGACAGCGGTTCGAGCGACACGGTCGCCCTGACCTTCTGGCAGAACTCAACGACAGGAGAAGGCAAGGCCTACTGGGAGAAGACGGTCGCCGAGTTCGAGGCGGCCAACCCGAAGGTCACAATCGAAATGCAGTCCATCCAGAACGAGGAGATGGACGGAAAGCTTCAGACCGCGCTGAACTCCGGCGATGCACCAGACATCTTCATGGCACGGGGCGGCGGCAAGCTGGTGGATGTCGTGGCGGCCGGACAGGCCATGGACATCACAGACTTCATCGACGAGGCTACGAGTGCGGCGGTGCCCAAGGGCGTGCTCAGTGCCTTCGCGGTCGAGGGCAAGATCTACGGAATGCCGACCGCAGTGCTTCCTGGCGGCATCTACTACAGCAAGGACCTCTTCGCGGAGGCCGGCATCGACACCGTGCCGGCGACGATGGCCGAGCTGGGCACCGCGGTGGACAAGCTCAAGGCCGCCGGTATCGCGCCGATCGCCGTGGGTGCCAAGGATGCCTGGCCCGCTGCGCACTGGTACTACTTCTTCGCTCAGCGGGCCTGCTCGCAGGACGCCATGGACAAGGCAGCCGAGTCCAAGACGTTCGACGACGCCTGCTGGCTGAACGCGAGCGAGCAGATGGAAGAGTTCATTGAGACCGAGCCGTTCAACGATGGCTTCCTCACCACGTCCGCACAGCAGGGAGCAGGCAGTTCGGCCGGCCTTCTGGCGAACCACCAGGCGGCCATGGAACTCATGGGTGCGTGGAACCCCGGCGTGATCGCATCGCTGACCCCCGACGAGAAGCCGCTGGCTGACCTCGGCTGGTTCCCCTTCCCGGAGATCGACGGCGGCGAAGGTGCGGCCGGCGCAATGATGGGCGGCGTGGACGGCTTCACCTGCTCGGCTCAGGCGCCGCAGGAGGAGTGCACCGACTTCCTCAACTTCTTCATGCAGAAGGAGCAGCAGGAAGGGTACGCGAACGCGTTCCACACGCTTCCGGCCAATACGGAGGCTCAGGACGTCGTGACCGATGATGCACTGAAGTCCATCCTGGAGGCCTACAACGAGGCACCGTACGTGACCGTCTGGCTGGACACCCTATTCGGCCAGAACGTCGGCAACGCGCTGAACACCGGCGTCGTCGACATGCTGGCCGGCAAGAGCGGCGCAGCGGACCTCGTCGCGGGCGTCAACGCGGCAGCGGCTAAGGGTTAGCTCGCAACCATGAGAAAAGAGTCCGCAGGCGCTACGTCGTTGACCGACGCGCGGCCGCTGCCGGGCACGCAGAAAGCTGGGGACGGTGCACCTCGTGCATCGTCCCCGGCCGGGGCGCGCCCCACCCGGAGAACTGCAGACTGGCGGAAGCGCCTGGAGATAGCGGTCCTCTCCGGACCGGCGATCCTTGTCTTCGTCGGCTTCGTGATCCTCCCGGTCATTCTGGCCGCCTACTACGGCTTCTTCCGTTGGAAGGGTTACGGGCCGGCAACCGATTTCGTCGGCTGGGGCAACTACGTGATCATCTTCGCGGACAGCGCGTTCCACGAGGTGCTGATGCACAACGGCATCATCCTCGTGCTGTCGCTGGTCATCCAGCTGCCGATCGCACTCATTCTTGCTCTGCTCATCAACCAGAAGATCCGGGGACGCTCCCTCATCCGCGTTCTGATTTTCGTTCCGTACATCATTTCCGAGGTCATCGTCGGCATCGGCTGGGGTCTGATGCTCCAGACCAATGGCGCGGTGAACGACCTGCTGGAGAGTGTCGGTCTGGGCGCGTTCCAGGCCGACTGGCTCTCAGATCCCAAGATCGCCATCTGGTCGCTGATGCTGATCATCTCCTGGAAGTACATCGGCTTCGCCGTCATCCTCTTCCTCGCCGGGCTTCAGGGAATCCCGGAGGAGCTCTTCGAGGCGGCGTCGATCGACGGCGCGAGTTACTGGCAGGTGCAGCGCAGCATCACGCTGCCGCTGCTCGGCCCGACCCTGCGCACCTGGGCGTTCCTGTCCATCATCGGGTCACTTCAATTGTTCGACCTTGTCTTCATCATCTGGGGCCAGTACGTCGCTTCGACGGCGGGTACCTCGACCATGGCGACCTACATGGTCGCGAACGGGCGCACCTCGGGCAACTTCGGCTACGGCAGCGCCGTCGCGGTTGTCATGTTCCTGATCTCGCTTGTCATCGCGCTGACCTACCAGCGCTTCGTCTTGCGACGCGACACGGCCGGCGCGCTCACAGAGGGGAAGAAATGATGTCGGTTCTGACCAGTGAGAGGGCCTCACGCACGGAGGCCCCACGGGTTCAGCGTGGCTCGAAAGGTCGTGACAAGTGGGGCAGCCCCGTCACGTACTTCATCGCATTCCTGTTCATCGCCCTGTGCCTCGGTCCGGTCCTCTACATCATCGTCGGGGGCTTCCGCGACAATTCCCAGATCACCTCGTCGCCTGCCGGGCTCCCGGGTCCGTGGCGCTTCGACAACTATCTCGACGTCCTGACCGCTCCGACTTTCTGGCAGCAGATCGGCAACTCGGCAATCGTCAGCGGCTTCACCACGATCGGTGTCGTCGTGCTCGGGGTGATGGTGAGCTTCGTCCTGGCCCGCTATGACTTCCACGGGCGGGGGCTGATGTATGCCCTGTTCGCAGCCGGACTCATGTTCCCGATGACCGTTGCGATCACGCCGCTCTACATCCTGGTCAAGCAACTGGGCCTGATGAACAGCCTGGCGGGCGTGATCCTGCCGCAGATCGCCTTCGGCCTGCCGGTGACCGTCATCATCCTGGTGCCGTTCCTCAAGGCGATTCCCAAGGAGATCGAGGAAGCCGCGTCGATCGACGGGGCGAGCCGACTCGGGTTCTTCTTCCGCATGGTGGTGCCGTTGTCGGTTCCTGGCGTGGTGACCACCGGCATCCTGGCCTTCGTCGCCAGCTGGAACAGCTACCTGCTGCCGCTGTTCATCCTGAGCGATCAGGCGATGTACACGCTGCCACTGGGCGTGCAGGCATTCGCGTCGCAGTATTCGGTGGACACGGCACAGGTTCTGGCCTTCACCTCCCTGTCGATGATTCCGGCGCTCATCTTCTTCACGCTGTTCGAGCGCCGCATCGTCGGCGGATTGACCGGCGCCGTCAAGGGATAGGCGTTCACGCGGTGCGCGGCCGTGAGCCGTCGCACCGCGCGCTGTCCCAACTGCATATCTGATCCTCTGAAGGAAAGTGTTGAACCCGTGACCCATGCCATCTCAGCCATGCCGGAGGTCTCGGAGCGCGTACTGGCGCTCCATGCCCGAATGACCCTCGAGGAGAAGCTCGCCCAGATTGTCGGCTACTGGCTCGATCAGAGCGGCGTCGTCGCGCCCATGCAGGGCGAGATGGCGGCAGGTCAGAAGGCTCCTGGCGACCTGTCCGAGGTGACCCGCCACGGCCTCGGGCACTACACCCGTGTCTACGGCACGCGGCCGGTGGATCCGGCGGAACGCGCCGCGTGGCTGTGGGGCGAGCAGCGCCGCCTCAAGCGGGAGACGCGCCTCGGAATCCCCGCGCTCGTGCACGAAGAGTGCCTGACCGGACTCGCCGCCTGGAAGGCGGCCGCGTTCCCGACTCCGCTCGCGTGGGGCGCCTCCTTCGACCCGGTGCTGGTCGAGGAGATGGCCGGCGTCATCGGCGACTCGATGAAGCAGCTGGGCATCCACCAGGGGCTCGCCCCGGTGCTCGACGTCATCCGGGACCCGCGCTGGGGCCGGGTGGATGAGTGCATCGGCGAGGACCCCTATCTGGTCGCCACCGTCGGCACGGCCTACGTGCGCGGGCTCCAGGGCGCGGGGGTGCACGCGACGCTGAAACACTTCCTCGGATACTCCGCGTCGCGCGCCGGACGCAACCACGCACCGGTGCACGCGGGTCCGAGGGAGATGGCCGATGTCTTCCTGCCACCGTTCGAGATGGCGATCCTCGACGGCGGTGCGAAGTCAGTGATGAACTCGTACACCGACATCGACGGAATCCCGATGGCCGCCAACGCCGACTACCTGACCGGTGTCCTGCGGCAGAAACTCGGCTTCGACGGTGTCGTCGTCGCCGACTACTTCGCTGTGGCGTTCCTCGAAGTCATGCACGCCGTCGCGGCCGACCGGGGCGAGGCGGCGGCGCTCGCGCTGGAAGCGGGCATCGACATCGAACTGCCCACCGGCGACGCCTACCTGCAGCCCCTGGCCGACCGCATCCGCGCCGGTCTGTTCGACGAGGCCTATGTCGACCGTGCGGTCTTGCGCGCTCTCGCGCAGAAGGAGGAGCTGGGGCTTCTCGACGAGGACGCCTACGAGGATGAGCCGCCGACGGACATCGACCTCGACTCGCCGCGCCACCGGGAGCTGGCCCGCCGACTGGCCGAGGAATCCATCGTGCTGTTGTCGAATGACGGGGTGCTGCCGCTGGAGCGAAGGGTGCGGCCGCTCTCGACGGTGGCGGTCATCGGCCCCAACGCTCACCGTGCCACGGCGCTTCAGGGGTGCTACTCCTTCGCGAACCATGTTCTCGCCGGCTATCCCGATCTCACGCTCGGCTTCGAGATCCCGACGGTACTCGAGTCGCTCCCCGGTGCCTTCCACACGGCCGGTCTCGCCATGCCGGCGTTCGTGTACGCCGAGGGGTGCGCCGTCGAAGGCGACGACGAGTCCGGCTTCGCCGCCGCCGTGGACGCTGCGTCGGCGAGCGAACTGGCTATTGTCGTCGTGGGCGACCAAGCGGGCCTCTTCGGTCGCGGCACCGTCGGCGAGGGCAATGACTCCGAATCTCTTGAGCTGCCAGGTCTGCAACGCCGACTCGTCAAGGCCGTGATCGCGACCGGAACGCCCGTCATCATGGTGCTGTTGACCGGGCGGCCGTACTCGATCGGGTGGGCCGTCGAGGGCGGGAGCGCAGCCCCGGCTGCCGTACTCTTGGCATTCTTTCCCGGAGAGGGCGGCGGCCTCGCGATTGCCGACATCCTCACGGGCCGGGTCAATCCATCCGGACGCCTTCCCGTCTCCATGCCGCGGTCGGCCGGTGCGCAGCCGTATTCGTACCTGCACCCGGTTCTCGGCGGGCCGTCCGACGTCACCGCCACCGATTCGACACCGGTGTTCCCCTTCGGGTTCGGTCTGTCCTACACCTCCTTCGACTACTCCGACTACGTAGTCGATCCCGCCGCGCCTGCCACTGGCGGCTTCACCGCCACGGTGACGGTGACCAACACGGGCGCCGTTCGCGGAACCGACATCGTGCAGCTCTACGGCCACGACGTGCACGGCACGGTAGCCCGGCCGGTGGCGCAACTGCTCGGCTATTCCCGGGTCGAACTCGATGCGGGCGAGTCCCGCCGGCTGACCTTCTCGGTGCCGGCGAGCCGATTCGCCTTCAGCGACCGACGCATGGTCAAGATCGTCGAGCCCGGCAACGTCGAGGTGTGGTTCGCCTCCCACGTGGCCGTCTCAGACGGCGTGCCTGCCGAGGAGGCCGCCATCAGTGCCATCGTCAGCGAGAAGCTCATACCGGTGAGACGGATATCCGGTGTGTCGACCGCCCGCGCAATCGTTTCGATCACCGGCGACGTCCATGAAATCACCGCGGCGGATCTTCGCACGGTGGCCGTTCGACAGGACGCGCTGGTCCGGGCACAGGTGTCCGCCTGAACGCGCCACACCTAAGCCGAACAGCCTCCCTCCCGCTTCCCTGCACATCTAGAACCAAAGGAATACGCACCAGTGACAAACGCGTGCATTGCCATCGACCGCACGGCGGTCGTTGCCCCCGTCAACCGTCGTATCTTCGGCTCCTTCGTGGAACATCTGGGTCGGTGTGTCTACGACGGCATCTACGAGCCGGGACACGCGACGGCCGACGAGGACGGTTTTCGGCTGGATGTCGTCGACCTGGTCAGGGAATTGGGCTCGTCGACCATCCGCTATCCCGGCGGCAATTTTGTCTCCGGTTATCGCTGGGAAGACGGGGTCGGTCCCAAGGAGCAACGCCCGGTGCGCCGCGACCTGGCGTGGCATTCACTCGAGACCAATCAGGTCGGCCTGGACGAGTTCGCGCGGTGGTGTGATCTGACGGGCTCCGAATTGATGATGGCGGTGAATCTCGGCACGCGGGGCATCGAAAACGCTCTCGATCTGCTGGAGTATGCCAATCACCCGTCTGGCACGGCGCTCAGCGACCAACGCATTGCCAACGGCACGGCCGCACCTCACGACATTCGGATGTGGTGCCTGGGCAATGAGATGGATGGTCCGTGGCAGACCGGCTACATGTCGGCCGATGATTACGGCAAGCTGGCCGCTCGAACGGCGCACGCGTTGAAGGCCGCCGACAAGAATCTGGAGCTGGTCGTCTGCGGGTCCTCGGGTTCGTCGATGCCGACGTTCGGCGATTGGGAGCGCACCGTCCTCGAGCACAGCTATGAGCACGTCGACTACATATCCGCCCACGCGTATTACCAGGAGCGCAAAGGGGATTTGGGATCGTATCTCGCGTCGTCGCTGAACATGCAGTACTTCATCGACACCGTCGTCTCGACGGCCGATCACGTGAAGAACAAATTGCACAGCAAGAAGACGATCAAGATCTCGTTCGACGAGTGGAACATCTGGTACCTCGACGAGCACCGGGCGTCAGAGGAGGTCAATGAGCAGTGGTGCGTGGCACCGCGTCAGCTGGAGGACACCTATTCGGTGGCGGATGCCGTGGTGCTAGGCAATCTGCGGATCACCCTGTTGAAGAATCACGACCGGGTGGGGTCGGCGTCACTGGCCCAGCTGGTGAATGTGATCGCGCCCATCATGACGGAGCCGGGTGGGGCGTCCTGGCGTCAGACGACATTCTTCCCGTTCTCGGTGACATCGCGGCTAGCTCGCGGCGAGGTGTTGCGACCGCGAATCGACGTCGGCACCTATGAGACGGCCGTCTACGGCGCCGCGCCTCTGGTGGATTCGGTGGCGACCCACGACCCGGAGAGCCGAGTGTCTGCGGTGTTCCTGGTGAACCGCAGCCAAACCGAGTCGTTGGACGTGACCATCGATGTGGTCGATCTGGGCGCATCCGTCATCGACGAGGCTGTCAGCGTGCACGATTCCGATGTCTACGCGCAGAACACGCTGGCAGATCAGACGCGGGTGGCATTGAAGTCGCTCACCCACGCCGTGCTCACCGACGGCGTGCTCACCGTGACGCTGCCTCCGGTCTCCTGGTCAGCGATTGCCCTGCGATGACGATGACTGCCACGCCGCGAAAAATTCTGTACATCGGTGGTACCGGCACGATCAGCACGTCGTCCGTACATTTGTCTGTCGCCCAGGGTATGCAGGTGTTCGTGCTCAACCGTGGACACAACGCCAGGGGGCGACAGCTGCCCGGCTCGGTCACCTGGTTGATTGGTGACATCACGGATCGTGATTCCGTCACTGCGGCGCTCGGCGGCTTGCGGTTCGACGTTGTCGTCAATTTTCTCTGTTTCAACGCCGCCGACGCGGCACAGGCGATCGAGATATTCCGCGATCGCACCCGCCACTACGTCCACATCAGCACCGCGTCGATGTATCGCAAGCCGATCCTTCAGGTTCCGATCGTGGAATCGAACCTGCGTCAGAATGGCCTTCTGCGGTACGCGCGGGAGAAGATCGCCGCCGAGGACACCCTGATGCGTGCGCATGTGAATGACGGGTTCCCGGTCACCATCGTGCGACCGTCTCACACCTACGACGAGGCGAACCCACCTCTCGCCGGCGGATGGACGGTCTTCGATCGAATCGAGCGTGGAGCCGAAATCGTCGTCCACGGTGACGGCACGTCGTTGTGGACTCTGACCCACGCGGCCGACCTGGCGCAGGGCCTGGTGGGGCTGCTCGGGAATCAGCGGGCGATCGGCGAGGCGTTCCACATCACGTCAGATGACGTCTACACCTGGGATCAGATCTACTCGCTCGTCGGTGCCTCGCTGGGCGTGCCGGCGAAACTGGTCCATGTTCCGTCGGAGTTCTTCCCCGTTGCTGCACCCGATTGGGGCTGGTCCGAATTGTTCGTCGGAGACCTGGGCCACAGTGCGATCTTCGATACTTCCAAGATTCGCCGGTATGTTCCGGGATATGCGCCCAGCCGGACGTTCGTCGAAACGGTCGTGGAGATGGCGCGCTGGCGAAGCGGGCATCCGGCTGAAGCGGCAGGGGATCCGACTGCCGAAGCCGTGATCGACCGCATGGCGCTGGGGTATCACGAAGCGCGGACGATCTTCGAACGACTCGCGCCTGACATTCAGGTCTTTATTTGAGTTTTGAAGGGTTATTCATGACCACCGCACCACCCCAGGCATCCGCCCCCCGTCACGCACTCGTCGTGCGTGGCGGATGGGACGGCCACCAGCCCGTCGAGACGACGGATCTGTTCATTCCATTTCTGGAGGAGAACGGTTTCACGGTGCGCATCGAAGGCTCAGCGGCGCCGTATGCCGATTCCGAGTACATGGCCCTGGTCGATCTCGTCCTGCAGACCAACACCATGGCCTCGATCGAAAAGGACGAATTCACGGGGCTGAAGGCGGCCATCGAAAGCGGCACGGGGCTCGGCGGCTGGCACGGCGGCATCGCCGATTCGTACCGCACCAACGTTGACTACCTGCAACTCATCGGTGGTCAATTCGCGGCTCACCCCGGCAAGGAACCCGCCGACCACACCGGGGAACAATCTGACAACTACGTTCCCCACCGCATCGACATGCTTCCCGCCGCTGCGGATCACCCGATCACCCGGGGCATCGACGATTTCGATCTGGTCAGCGAGCAGTACTGGGTGCTCCACGACGACTACAACGATGTGCTGGCCACGACCACGCAGGCTGTTCGCCCCTGGGACCCGTGGCACCGCCCGGTCACCTCGCCGGCCATCTGGACCCGGCAGTGGGGACAGGGGCGCATCTTCGTGTCCACCCCCGGGCACCGGGTCGACATTCTGCAGAACGCCAGCGTGCGCACCATGATCGAAAGGGGACTTCTATGGGCAGCCCGTTGAGAATAGGAGTAGTCGGCGTCGGAAAGATCAGCGAGCAGTATTTCGCCGAGTTGCCCAAGCTCCCCGGACTCAAGCTCGTGGCGGTCGCCGATCTGGATGCTTCTCGCGCGGCCGCCGTGGCGGCGGAGCAGGGTGTGCCGGCACTGACCGTCGACGGGCTGATCGCCTCGCCCGACGTGGACGCGGTGCTGAATCTCACCATTCCGGCAGCCCACGCCGAGGTGGCGCTGCGCGCGCTGGCAGCCGGCAAACACGTTTACGGGGAGAAGCCCCTCGCATTGAATCCGGACGAGGCGACACCTGTTCTCAGGTTGGCCGTCGATTGCGGTCTGCGGGTGGGGTCCGCTCCGGACACTGTGCTGGGTACGGGGGTGCAGACTGCCCGTGCGTTGCTCGATGACGGCCGCATCGGAACGCCGGTGGCGGCATCCGCTTTCTGGACGGCGCCGGGGCACGAACTCTGGCACCCTGACCCGCAGTTCTACTATTCGGAGGGTGGCGGGCCGCTGTTCGACATGGGCCCGTACTACCTGAGCGCCCTCGTCACGCTGCTCGGACCGGTCGTGCGCGTATCGGGCAGCGTCGGACGCTCGGGGCGGGAGCGCACGGTGGCGACCGGGCCGCTCGAGGGAACGAGCCTCAGGGTCGAGATCGACACACACGTTTCCGCTTTGCTGGAGCATGCATCGGGCGTCACCTCGACGGTCATGATGAGCTTCGATGTGTGGGCGGCCCGGTTGCCGCGCATCGAGATCTACGGCACTCTCGGAACGATCGCGGTGCCTGACCCGAACCGTTTCAGCGATGCGACTGAGCTCTACACGAGTGACGACCGTCGTTGGCGCGAGGTGGAGCCCGAGGCCGGGTATGCGGATGCCGGGCGCGGCTACGGCCTGGCCGACATGGCGAGGGCCATTGAAACCGATCGCCCGCACCGGGCCTCCGCAGAATTGGCCTTCCACGTGTTGGAGATCATGGACGCCATCCTGCGCGCCGCCCATGATCGCTCTGTCATGGAACTGACCAGCACCGTGGAACGGCCGGCCATCGTGCCCGAGGGCGCCCTGCCGAGCCGCTGGTAGCAGGAAGGTCCCGCAGGGCCGGTCGCAGTGCTGCAGGGTCACAGGCCGACTAGGGAATAGGATTATGTTTATGCTTCAAACAAATAGCCCGTTACCGGATCCCGAGCCCACGGAGTACGACAAGATGGTCGCCGGGGACTGGTACCGATACCGCTCCGGCCCAGAGCTCGCCGAGATGACGATCGCCACCCAACGCACCTGCCGGCGCATCACCGCTCTCTTCGATGAGGACCGGGACGCAGCCCAGGAGCTGTTCGTCGGCATGCTCGGCACGGCCGGAGAGGGCCTGGACTTCCGGCCGCCCCTGTACCTGGACTACGGTTCAAGGCTGCACGTGGGTGCCCACACCTTCATCAATGCCGACCTCCTGGCCCTCGGCGGCGGGAAGATCACGATCGGGCGGAACGTCCTGATCGGCCCGAGCGTTCGACTGTACACACCGGTCCACGCCCTCGACATCGACGAGCGACGGGCCGGCTACGAGAGGGTGTCGCCGATCAACATCGGCGACGATGTGTGGCTCGGCGGCA
This sequence comes from Cryobacterium sp. TMT2-14, assembly GCF_004402465.1. Lineage (NCBI taxonomy): Bacteria > Bacillati > Actinomycetota > Actinomycetes > Micrococcales > Microbacteriaceae > Cryobacterium > Cryobacterium sp. TMT2-14. The sequence continues at coordinate 38,965 of NZ_SOFV01000005.1, forward strand.
ACGTCGTGGTCTGCCCCGGCGTCACGATCGGTGCTGGCAGCGTGATCGGCGCCGGCTCCGTCGTCACCCGCGATGTGCCGCCGGGAGTGATCGCCGTCGGCAACCCGGCTCGCGTCGTCCGCACGCTCGACGAGGGTGAGACCGCGGCCGAGGGCCAGTCGTCACCGACCGGCCCGTCGCTGTAGCACGTCCGGAACGGGCACAGCCGGGCGGCGGTAGCCTTGGATTGATTACCTGATGGGAAGGCACTGATGCAGGGAACCAACAACGACGACGTGCGACGGCACAACCTGTCGGTCGTCCTCCGCCTGGTGCACCGGGACGGACCGACGCCGCGCGCGGCGCTGACGCGTCGGACCGGCCTGAACCGGTCGACCATCGCCGCTCTCGTCGCCGAACTCGAGTCGCTCGGGCTCGTCGGGGAACGCGACCCGGAATCCACCAACCAGGTGGGCCGGCCCAGTCCGGTCGTCTTCTGCTCCGAACGGGTGGTCGCCCTCGCGGTGAACCCCGAGATCGACGCCGTCACGATCGGGATCGTCGGGCTCGACGGCACCGTGCACCGCCGCATCCGTTACCCGACCGAACGGCCGCCGACCGCCAGCGAGGCCGTGAACATCTCCGCCGCCGTGATCGAGGGGATGCGAGGCGAACTCGAGACCCGCTTCCGCGTGGTCGGAATCGGCGTCGCTGTTCCGGGACTCGTGCGCGCCCCCGACGGCCTGGTGCGCCAGGCCCCCCACCTCGGCTGGGTTGACGAGCCGTTCAAGGACATGCTCGAGCAGGCCACGGGCTATCCCGTGGCCGCCGCCAACGATGCGATCCTCGGCGCGATGGCCGAGCACCATTTCGGTGCGGGGAAGGGCTTCACCGACCTGATCTACCTCAACGGCGGCGCCAGCGGCATCGGCGGCGGCATGATCATCGGCGGCACCGTGGTGGACGGCATCGCCGGCTACGCGGGGGAGTTCGGCCACATCCGGGTCAGCGACAGCGCCCGCACGGACACGGCCGGGATCGCCGGAACCCTCGAAGCCGAGGTCACCCGCGAGGAACTCCTCGAACCCCTCGGCCTGGCCGGCGCGGATGCCGACGAACTCGAGCAGGCACTGCTCGCCTCCGACGCGCCCGCCGTGCGGGCCGAGGTCAACCGTCAGGTCGACTTTCTGGCGGTGGCCCTGGCCGGGGCGATCAACATCCTGAACCCGCAGCTGGTCGTGCTCGGCGGATTCCTGGCGGCCCTGTTCTCGGTCGACCCGGAGCGCCTGAGGCTAGCCGTGGCCTCGATGACCCTGAGCTCCTCCTTCGACCTCGTGCGGGTCAGCGCGGCCGAACTCGGCTCGAACCTGCTGATGATCGGCGCTGCCGAGCTTGCCTTCGAGCAGCTGCTCGACGACCCGAGCGGATTGCCCGCCGTGGGCTGAACGCCGAGGGCGCCGAAGCGGCGGGCACCCGGTGCACGATCGGGCCGATATCTGCAACTTCCGCGGCGTTCCCCGAATGGGGGAATAGGCGCCGGCGTGGTTGCCTTGTCTCCAAGAGCGGTTCCGTATTCCGCTGCTGGTACTGACGCCCGTGATGCGGTGCCTCGAACACCTTTTCAGACCAGCACGCCTGCGCCCCATCGGGCCGGCCCCATCGATACGAGGATCAACACCACGTGACTACCGCCGCCATCACCGTCATCACCGCCGCCGACCTGAGGTCGGCCGCGAAGCATCCCGGCGACGCTCTCTCCCGCGGCCAGCGCCTGGTCTACATCCTCGTGCTCGGTGCGCTCACCGCTCTCGGCCCGTTCACGATCGACCTGTACCTGCCCGCGTTCCCCACCCTGGAGGGTGAGTTCGGTGTCTCGGCGGCCGCCATCCAGCTGACCCTCACCGGCACCATGATCGGGTTCGGGTTCGGCCAGCTTGTGGTCGGCCCGTGGAGTGACAAGGTCGGGCGCCGACTGCCGCTGATGCTCGCGACCGGCTTCCACATTCTGGCGAGTGTCGGCGCCGCCCTCTCCCAGGACATCGTCTGGCTCGGGGTCTTCCGTCTGCTGCAGGGCTTCGGCGCCGCGGCCGGCGCGGTCGTCGCCCTGGCGATGGTGCGCGACCTGTTCGGCGGCAAGCCGCTCGTGAAGATGCTTTCCCGCCTCGCGCTGATCAGCGGCCTGGCCCCCGTGCTGGCCCCGGTCATCGGCTCGCAGCTGCTGCTGGTGATGAGCTGGCGCGGCATCTTCTGGGTGCTCGCCGCCTACGGTGCGGTCGTGATCCTGGCCGTCGCGTTCTGGATCGTCGAGACTCTGCCGGATGCTGAGCGCCACACCAAGGGGCACAGTTCCCTCGGTCAGCGCTACCGTGCGGTGCTCAGCGACCGGATCTTCGTCGGCGTCGCGATCATCGGGGCGATGACCTTTACGGGTCTTTTCTCCTACCTCTCGGCGTCGTCGTTCCTGTTCCAGCAGGTCTACGATTTTAGCCCGCAGCAGTACGGCGTGCTCTTCGCCGTCAACTCGCTCGGCATCGTGATGGGTGTGCAGCTCAGCTCCCGACTCATGCACCGCTTCAACATCGGCCCGCAGTGGATCATCTCGGTGTCCACCGTGGTGCTCCTGATCACGGCCGCGGCCATCGTGCTGCTCGACCTCGCCGGCGCGGGACTCTGGGGCACCCTGGTGCCGCTGTGGTTCTTCATCGCGGCTTGCGGCTTCACCCTCCCCAGCGTGCAGGTCATCGCCCTGAACGCGCACGCGCATGAGGCCGGAACCGCCGCGTCGCTGCTCGGCGCCGCGAACTTCGGCGTCGCCGGACTGATCTCCCCGATCGTCGGCGTGCTCGGCGTCGGGACAGCGGTTCCGATGGGCGCCGTGATGGGCGTCACCGCCATCGTGTCGATCTTCGCCCTGTGGCTCATCGTGCGCCCCCGGTCGGTGCCCGCGCTGGAGCACTGAGGCCGGATGGGCGCCGGGTAACGGCATCCTTCAGCCTCCGGTCAGTGGTCAGTGGTCAGTGGTTAGTCGTCAGTCGTCAGTTGCCGCCGGTGGCTAACTCAGGAGATTTCCGGCTCTCCTGCTGCTTCTGTGGGTTAAACCCGGCCGGGGAGTGCGGGTTTGTGGCCGCCGAGGCTGAGCATGGCGAGGGCGATGAGGGCGTCGGGTGA
>NZ_SOFV01000036.1:0-42421 GCF_004402465.1 Cryobacterium sp. TMT2-14
TTCTGTTCCTAGACAGTCAGAAACCTAGACAGGAAGCGGCGTGCGGCCGTTAAGGCGCTCCGAAACACCCACAGATGAAGCAGGAGAGCCGAGATTTTGGGGTTTTGAGGCCCGGAAGGCGGTTTTGCGCCGTTTTGGGCAAAATCTCCGTCGAATTCGTCAGGCGGGCGCGGGCTAGATCAGGCCCTTCGTGTGCCAGATCGTCTTCGTTTCGGTAAACGCCAGGACGCGCGCCAGGGAGGGACTCGCGGCATCCGGACCGTTCTCGGGCTGCAGCACCCGGGTGAGGGTCTCGGCCGCGTCGATCTCGAGGTGGATCCAGTCGAGATCGCCGGCGCCAACCAGGTCGAGGGCGTTGACGTCGGCGTGGCTGGCCAGCCACGGCGCCATCTCGGCGGGAGACCCGGTGAGGATGTTGACTACGCCGCCGGGCACGTCACTAGTGGCGAGCACCTCGCCCAGGCTGATCGCCGAGAGCGGCATGGCCTCGTTCGCGACGACGACCACGGTGTTGCCTGAGACCAACGCCGGGGCGACCGCGCTGACGAGACCGAGGAGGGAACCCCCGGTCTGCGGCGCGATGATGGCGACGACGCCCGTGGGCTCCGGCACCGAGAGGTTGAAGTAGGGACCCGAAACCGGGTTGGCGTTGCCGGCCACCTGCAGGTACTTGTCGGCCCAGCCGGCGTACCAGACCCAGCGGTCGATGGCCTCGTCGACCTGGGCGAATGCTGCCGCGGTGCTCACGCCTTCCGACTGCACGATTTCGGTGACGAACTGGGCCCGGCGCCCCTCGAGCAACTCCGCAATGCGGTAAAGCACCTGGCCGCGGTTGTAGGCCGTGGCGCCGGCCCAGCCGCCGAGGGCCGAGCGGGCGGCGACGACGGCGTCCCGGGCATCCTTGCGGCTGGCCTTCGCGGCGTTGGCGAGGAATTCCCCGTCGTGGGAACGGATCTCGTAGACCCGGCCCGACTCACTGCGCGGGAACTTGCCGCCGAGGTAGAGCTTGTAGGTCTTGGGAACGGCGAGGCGGGTCACTTGGCTGCCTTCTTTCGGGAAACGGGGGTCTTCTCCGCGGCCGGCGAAGCAACGGCCGGTGCGATGGATGCCGCGGGCGCGGCCGTCACGGTGCGCGCGGCCGCGCGACCGGCGGCGGGCTTGAGGTATGCGGCAAGCCCGTGGCGGCCGCCCTCGCGCCCGTAGCCGGACTCTTTGTAGCCGCCGAATGGACTGGCCGGGTCGAAGCGGTTGAACGTGTTCGCCCAGATCACGCCGGCACGCAACTTGTCGGCGACGGCCAGCATCCGGCTGCCCTTCTCGGTCCAGATTCCGGCGGACAGTCCGTACGGCGTGTTGTTCGCCTTGGCGATGGCCTCGGCCGGGGTGCGGAAGGTCAGCACGGAGAGCACCGGGCCGAATACCTCGTCACGGGCGATGCGGTGGCTGGTGGAGACGTTGGTGAAGATGGTCGGCCTGAACCAGAAGCCGGCCTCGGGCAGCACGCAGTCCGGGCTCCAGCGCTCGGCGCCTTCCTGCTCGCCGATGTCGGTGAGCTCCCGGATGCGCGCCAGCTGCTCGGCGCTGTTGATGGCGCCGATGTCGGTGTTCTTGTCCATCGGGTCGCCGAGGCGCAGCGTGGACAGGCGCGCCTTGAGGCGGTCGATGACATCGTCGTGGATCGACTCCTGCACGAGCAGGCGGCTGCCCGCGCAGCAGACGTGGCCCTGGTTGAAGAAGATGCCGTTGACAATGCCCTCGATCGCCTGGTCTATGGGCGCGTCGTCGAAGACGATGTTCGCGGCCTTGCCGCCGAGCTCGAGGATGACCTTCTTGTCGGTTCCGGCGACCGAGCGGGCGATGGCCCGGCCGGCGCCGGTGGAGCCGGTGAACGCGACGAGGTTGACGCCGGGGTGCCCGACGAGGGCCTTGCCGGTGTCGCGGCCGCCCGTGACGATGTTGACAACGCCGGCGGGCAGGTCGGCCTGCTGCAGGATCTCGGCGAACAACAGCGCGGTCAGGGAGGTGGTCTCAGCCGGCTTGAGCACGACCGTGTTGCCGGCGGCGAGGGCCGGGGCGATCTTCCAAGCCAGCATCAGCAGGGGGAAGTTCCACGGGATCACCTGGGCGGCGACGCCCCGCGCGGACGGCGTGGGGCCGACCCCGGCGTGGTCGAGCTTGTCGGCCCAGCCGGCGTAGTAGAAAAACCAGGCGGCAACCAGAGGCACGTCGACGTCGCGGCTCTCCTTGATCGGCTTGCCGTTGTCGAGGGTCTCGGCGACGGCAAGCTCACGGGCCCGCTCCTGCACAAGGCGGGCGATGCGGAACAGGTACTTGCCGCGATCGCTGCCGGAGAGCTTCGACCAGGTCTTGTCGTAGGCGCGACGGGCGGCGGCCACCGCCGCGTCGACATCCGCCGCGTCGGCGTGGGCGATCATTGCGATCTGCTTCTCGGTGGCCGGGTTGATGCTCTGGAACGGCTCACCCCGACCGGCGACGAACTCCCCGTCGATGAAGAGTCCGTAGTCCCCCCGAAGGTTCAGCACGGCCTGGGACTCCGGGGCGGGAGCGTAGTCAAGAAAGCTCATGGTTATTCCAATCAAGGTTGATCGAGTTGTCGGTGATCGAGCTTGTCGAGATTCAATCGATCGTCACGTAGTCAAGGCCGGAGTAGTGTCCGGAGGTCATCTTCTGGCGCTGCATCAGCACGTCGTTCAGCAGGCTCGACGCCCCGAATCGGAACAGGCTCGGCGTGAGCCATTCCTCGCCCACGGTTTCGGCGACGGTCACGATGTACTTGGTGGCGTCTTTAGACGTGCGAATGCCGCCGGCCGGCTTCACACCGACCTTCGCCCCGGTGAGGCGATGCCAGTCGCGCACGACCTCGAGCATGGAGAGGGTCACGGGCAGGGTGGCCGCGACGGGCACTTTGCCGGTGGAGGTCTTGATGAAGTCGCCGCCGGCCAGGATGGCCAGCCACGACGCGCGGCGCACGTTGTCGTAGGTACTGAGCTCCCCGGTCTCGAGGATCACCTTGAGGTGGGCGAAACTGCCGTCGGGGCGGCGGCAGCTCTGCTTGACCGCCACGATCTCGTCGTAGACCTGGCCGAACCTGCCGGACAGGAACGCACCACGGTCGATGACCATGTCGATCTCGTCGGCGCCGGCCGCGACGGCGTCGTGCACGTCGGCCAGCTTGATCGCGAGGGACGCGCGCCCACTCGGGAACGCGGTCGCGACGGCGGCGACGTTCACGCCGGCATCCGTGCCCGCGGAGTGCGCGGAGCCGAGAGCGGCGACGGCGTGCGGCACCATGTCGCCGTAGACGCAGACCGCGGCCACGCGAGGGCAGCTGAGGTCACCGGCGTCGGGCGTGAGGGCCTTGCCGACCAGGGACGTCACCTTGCCGGGGGTATCGGCCCCCTCGAGGGTGGTGAGGTCGATCAGGCTGATGATCTTGTCGATCGCCCACTTCTTCGAGCTGGTCTTGATCGAGCGGGTGCCGAGGTCGGAGGCACGCTGCTCCAAGCCGACGGCGTCGATGCCGGGGATGCCGTGCAGGTAACGCCGCAGATTCGCATCCGTGGCTTCGCCGCCGATGAGCGCCAGGGCGCGTTCCCCGGTGTTCAGCTGGGCCATGGCCGTTTGGCTGGTAGTCATGAATTGTCCTTGCGGTCGGGGTGCGGTCAGGCGTTTTCGCCGAGGATGGCGAGTGCGGTGTCTTCGTCGGTGACGAGCACTGTGCACAGGCCGCTGCCGACGACGGCGCGGGCGATGGAGTGTTTGGAGCCGCCGGTGATCACGGCGATGGCGGTCTTCGCGTGACGCAGCGCTTCGAGCTGGATGCCGACGGTCCGGCCGTTGAGTTCCGGGTCGACGATGTTGCCGTTGCTGTCGATGTACCGGCCGACGATGTCGCCGACCGCGCCCTTGCGTACGAGCTCGGCGACCTGTTCTGCGGTGAGGTAACCGCTGTCGACGAGAGCCGAGTTTTGGTCGGCCTGGCCGGCGCTGAACAGGTAGGCGGATGCCGCGGCGCCGAGGTTCAGCACGGCGGCGACGGAGCGGTCGGCTTCGATCGCGGTCTTGGTGTCGAGGCGCTCGAGGATGGCGGGGCTCGGCAGCAGCGTCGCCGCCCCCGAGGCCTTGTGAGCAATGGTGACGGCCGTCGCGGCTGCGGTGCCGGCGCGCCGGTTGAGGCTGACTCCGCCGTTGATCTGCACGACGTTTACGCCGCTGGCCCAGCCCTGGGCCAGGTGCAGCGACACCTCGTGCAGGGTGCGGCCCCAGCTGATGCCGAGCGTTCGCGGCACCGGGCGGAGGCCCGTGAGGTAGTCGGCGGCAGCTTGGGCGGTGCGGGACTGGAGTTCCTCGTCAGTGGAGACGCCGGCAGAGGAGACGACGATGGCATCCGTCAGCTGCGTGGTCTCGCGCAGCCGGCGTTCGATGGAGAGACGACGGGCGCGCGGGTGAACGATTTCGATGCGGATGAAGCCACTGGCCTTGGCCTGGGCGAGGAGCCGGCCCACCTTCCAGCGGGTGAGGCGGAGAACGGTGCCGATTTCGTCCTGCGTCTTGTTTTCCTCATAGTAGAGCTCGGCCGCGCGAATGGATAAGAGTTCGTCGGTGTCCGTCATGGTGCTCCGTTCCGTTCGGGTCCAGCCTAAGTCGCCGGTCTCTCCCGATCAACGCCTGTTGATCATGTTGCTCATCTGCGCATTCGAGCATCGACCCTGCAACTCTGCACGCCCTAGGCTGATGTCATGCCCACCAGCTACGCTCTCGCCGTCGACCTCGGCGGCACCAAGGTTGAAGCCGCACTCGTCGACGAGCAGGGGGTCGTGCTCGCCGCCAGCCGGCACCGCGCCCCCACCGGCCCGGTCAAAACCGCCGAGGAACTCGCGGACAGTGTACGGACCGTCGTCACCCGCGCCCGAGCGAGCCTGCCGGCCGGAGACGCCCTCCTCGGCGTCGGAATCGGCACCGCCGGACCGATCACCGTGGACACGGGGACAGTCTCTCCGTTGAATCTGCCGGCCTGGCGGGATTACCCCTTACGGGATTGTGTCGCGGCCCTCGTGCCCGAGGCGCCCGTGCGCCTGCGCCTGGACGGCCTCTGCATCACGCTCGCCGAGCACTGGCTCGGCGCCGGGAGGGGCGCCGACAGCCTGATGGGCATGGTCGTGTCCACCGGCATCGGCGGCGGCCTGATCCTGGGTGGGTCCACCGTTTCCGGGCCGACCGGCAACGCCGGGCACATCGGTCACATCGAAGTCGGCGGGTTCGACGACGCCTGCGCCTGCGGCGGCACCGGATGCCTCGAGGCCGTCGCATCCGGACCGCGCACCGTGGCCTGGGCGCGCGCCGAGGGCTGGTCGGGCCTCACCGGCGAAGACCTCTCGGCCGCATACGCCGCGGGAGACCCGATCGCGATCAGTGCGGTCAAGCGCTGCGGCCAGGCCATCGGCCAGGCGATCGCCTCCGCGACGAACCTCGTGGACCTCGACGTGGTGGCGATCGGCGGCGGCTTCTCACACGTCACGCCGGACCTGTTCGACTACGTGCGAGCGGCCGTCGCCGAGCGCACGGTGTTCTCCTTCGCGACCCGGGTGCGCGTCGTCGCATCCGCTCTCTCCGGCGACGGCCCACTGATCGGCGCCGCGGCGCTCATCCACCGCGCCGATCTGGTCGCCTGAGTCACCCACTCCCCCGCCCGCGCGCCCTTCGCGCGCCCTTGGCCCGCCTGCCCGCCCGCCCCTGAACCAATTCGACGGAGATTTTGCTCTCAGCCGGCATTGAGACCGGTCTCACCCGGTTTTTTGCCAGAATCTCCGTCGAATTCGTGAGGCCGCACGGGGCACTGGGCGGGCAGCAGGGCGCTAGGCAGGCAGCAGGGCATTAGGCAGGCAGCAGGACACTGGGCAGCACGGCGCCGGCCAGCGTAGCGGCCAGGGCGGCGCCGATCAGGAAGGCGAGCGGCCAGGTCCAGCCGCCGGTCAGCTGGTGCAGCAGCCCGAAAAGCAGCAGCCCGACAAGCAGCGGCCCGACCAAGTAGCCGACTCTCAACAGCGAGATGCCCGGTCCGGCCAGGATGCCCGCGTCAGGCCAGGATGCCGCGGATCTTTGCCACGTCATCGTGCATCTGCACGATCAACGGTTCGATTCCGGTGAACGCGACCATGCCGCGGATACGTTCGACGAAGGACACCTCCACCACATGGTCGTACAGGTCGATGTCCTGGTCGAGCACAAAGGCCTCGACCTGCTTCTGCGCCACACCGTCGAAGGTGGGGTTGTTGCCCACCGAGATGGCCGCCGGGTAGCGGATACCGGCATCCGTCAGCCAGCCCGCGTAGACCCCGTCCGCGGGGATCAGCCCCTCGGACGCCGGTGACAGGTTGGCCGTGGGAAAGCCGAGTTCGCGTCCTCGCTTCGCGCCGTGCACGACCTCCCCGCGCACGGTCGGGTTGTGCCCGAGCAGGGTAGTGGCCGCGCCGACCTCGCCGCGGGAGAGCAGCTCGCGGATCCAGGTCGACGAGACCCGGCGCATCCGGTCTGGTTTCACGTCGTCGATCAGGCGCACGGTGAACCCGAACCGGTCCCCCAGCTCCTGCAATAGGTGCACATCGCCGGCGCCGCGAGCGCCGAACCGGAAGTCGCGGCCGACCAGCACGGTGCGCGCGTGAAGCCCCTGCACCACGATGCTCTCAATGAAATCCTCGGGCGAAAGAGCGGCCAACGCCGCGGTGAACTCGAGCAGAAGGGTGGCGCGCACGCCGGTCTCGGCGAGCAAGGCAAGCTTCTGTTCGGTGCTGATCAGGGTCTGTGGGCACTCCTGGGGGGCAAGCACGGCGAGCGGATGCCGGTCGAAGGTCACCACCACGGAGGCCAATCCGTCGCTGTCGGCGAGTGCCTGCAACTCGGCGATGACCGCGCGATGCCCCGCGTGCACGCCATCGAACTTGCCGATGCTGACCGCGGAGGCCGGCCAGTCGGCCGGGATATCGGCGACGCCGCGCAGCACCTTCACTCGCGCACCTTACCGCTCCGGGACAGCCACCACATGCCCAGGACCGGCAGCACGAGCGGGATGAAGAGGTAGCCGCGGCCGTACAACGACCAGACCGAGTCGTGCGGAAACAGGGCCGGGTCGACGAGGCTGAGGGTGCCGACCACCAGCACGCCGGCGAACTCGAAGCCGATCGTGATCCAGGCCACGCGGCGCCAGCGTCCGCCGCTCCTGATCAGGGCCACCGTGGCGACGATGTAGACGACCGCGGCCAGCGCGGACAATGAGTAGGACAACGGTGCCTCGGCGAATTTGGAGGCGATCTGCACGAAGGAGCGGCCCGTGGCGGCGAGCGCGAGGAGGCCGTAGACGGCGATCAGCACGCGCCCGATGCCGGTCACCGGGGTCGACCGAGCGCTCTCGGCGGGCGTCCCTGCGGCGTTGCTCTGCTCTGCGGTCATGGCTTCCTAATTATCGCAGCATCCGTGGATCTGATTTCACGGGCGCCGGACTTCTCGGCCCTGAATCTCACAGGCCCTGGACGGTCCAGATCTGCCACATGCGGTAGACCATCACGGCGACGCCCAGCCCGGCGACGCCCAAGATGACCGTGCTCCAGCGGCTACGTTCGATCAGCGCCCAGGCTGCGGCGGCCACGGGCACGAGAATTGCGCTGATCAGGTAGGTGTAGAACTCGAGCAGGCTGCCGGTCGCGGTGTTGCCCGTGAGCGGGGCGACGATCGCGACGACGAGTTGCACGATCAGCAGTAGCTCCACGAGCGCGGTGGCACCCATGGTGAGGTCGCTGGGTTTGCGCCCGGCCAGGCCGAGGGCGATGCAGAGTAGGCCGGCGAGGGTGGCCACGGCCAACTGGAGCCACATGAACCACTCGATCATGCGGTGGCCTTCGGGGCTGCCACGGTTTGCGGGGCATCGGCGACCTGATCAAGCGGGAAGTTGAGCAGGGACTTGGCGTGGTCGCCGCGGTACTCGACCAGGCCGACCAACCGGCCGTCCGGCGCGACCGCGGCCACCGGGCCGACCGGCACCGCCGTGCCGGCTTCGGCGTCGGTGCCGACTGCGCCGTCCACCGCGATGCGCTTGCCGTGTCCGAGGTCGATGGCCTGCTGCTCTGTCAGGTCGAGGCGTCCCAGGATGCGCGTGGCGGCATCCGTCGGGCCGATCAGTCCGGCAGCGACGTCGAGTTCGGCGAGCGGCTGGGCCATGTCGATGCCGAACGGGCCGATCCGGGTTCGGCGCAAGCTGGTGAGGTGGCCGCCGACATCGAGGGCGGCGCCGAGGTCGCGGGCCAGCGCCCGGATGTACGTGCCGGAGGAGCACTCCACCCGCACCTCGAGGTCGAGGAAGCCGTCGCCCGGGGTCAGGGAGAGCAGCTCGAACGCGCTCACGGTGACGGGGCGGGCCGGCAGGTCCACTTCCTCGCCGGCGCGCACCCGGGCGTAGGCGCGCTTGCCGTCGATCTTGATGGCGCTGACGGAGCTGGGCTGCTGCGCGATGGCGCCGGTGAGGGCGCCGATTCCGGCCGCGACGGCTTTCGGCGTGACGGCGGCCACGGCGTCGACGGATGCCCGCGCCAGCTCTTCACCCTCGGCGTCGTCGGTCGTCGTCGACGTACCCAGTCGAATTGTTGCCAGGTATTCCTTGTCGAGGCCGACGACGTACGTCAGCAGGCGGGTGGAACTGTTGATGCCGAGGATCAGCAGGCCGGTGGCCATCGGGTCCAGCGTGCCGGCATGGCCGACCTTGCGGGTGCCGGCCAGGCGGCGGGTGCGGGCGACGGCGTCGTGGCTGGTCCAGCCCTGGGGCTTGTCGACCAGGAGGAGTCCGCTGACGGTGGTGCCGACCTTCATCGACCGCCGCACGGGCGTCCGTTCGACTGTCGGTTCGCTGGCTGGCCCGCCGGATGCTTCGTTCATTCTTGACATGGTATCCGGCCCCGGTCCGGCGCTGACCCATCGGGCGCGACCTAGGCTGGGGGGATGAATATTGCGGTGATCGGAGCCGGCGCCCTCGGCGGCACGTTCGCGACCCTGCTCGCCCGGGCCGGTCATACGGTGACCGTGACGGCGCGCGGACCGGCGCTGGCGGCCATCCGGGCCGAGGGGATTTCACTTACCGGGGCCTTCGGAACCGTACGCCAGCATCCGCTCGCGCTCGAACGTCTGGCCCGGACCCCGCAGCTGACGCTCGTCTGCACCAAGGCCCAGGATGCGGCTGCGGCCATCGGCGAGAACGCCCGGGTGCTCGACGGCTCCCCCGTGATCGTCGTGCAGAACGGCCTCGACGGGGTGCTCACGGCGGGCTCTCTGCTGCCCCGCTCGGACTGCTTCGGCGCCCTGTCGATCATCGCGGCGAATTACGCGGCACCCGGCCAGGTGACGATCACAACCGCCGCGCCCACCTATCTGGGCCGGGGAACCGGCGCCGCGGATGCCGCCACGCTCGCCTGGCGGGACGTGCTCGCCGGCGCCGTGCCCACCGTCGCCCTCGACAACTTCGTCGGTGCCCAGTGGACCAAACTCGTCGTCAACATGCTCAACGCACTACCCGCGATCACCGGGATGAGCGTTCAGAATGTCATCGACCACGCCGGGCTGCGCCGCGTGATGACCGAGAGCATGCGCGAGACCGTGGAGGTGGGGATGAAGCGCGGGGTGCGTTACGGCAGCCTGCAGGGGCTCGGCGACCGGCCGTTGAGAGCCTTCTCGCGGCTGCCGCCGGCCCTCGGCCAGGTGCTGCCGCTGAGGCTGAAGGCCCGCATGGGCGACGTGCCGAACCTGGGTTCGACGCAGCAGAGCCTGAAGCGCGGGCAGCTCACCGAGGTCGACTTTCTCAACGGCGCGGTGGTGCGGGAAGCCGCCCTGGCCGGCGTGCGGGCGCCCGTGAACGAGCTGCTGACAACTCTCGTGCACGAGGTTGAGGCACGCGGGGTGTCGCTGGCCCCGTACGACGTGCTCGAGCGGTTCGCGGCGCTCCGCCGATGACCGTCACGACCCGTGACCCAAGACCCCGATCAGCAGCTGTCGAGGAACACACGGCGCGGGTCGGCCGGGTTGCTCACGTCGACGATGGCCGTGGCCCGGCTGCGCGGACGCACCTCGCCGCGGTACAGCCGGTCGGCGACCTCGTGCTCGGTGACCATGCCGGTATCCTCGGCACCGCCTGGTCCGAAGCGCACCGCGTCCGCCTCGGTCTCCACCAGAACGCTGTACGACCACAGGTCGCGCAACTCCTTGCGGTTCAGGTACTCGCCGTCGAGAATCAGCGTGGCGTCGGACGGCCCGGTCAGCCAGGTGGGCTGGATCCAGGCATCCCGGTCGGCGTCGAACGCTCGGGTGACGAAACCGGTGCTGCCACCCAGCCGGAACGGGTCGAGCAGCACGCGCCGCAGCAGCGAGAAGTCGTACAGGTGGCGCAGCAGCCGCTCGGGAGATTCCGGGCCGAAGCGCTCCTGCTCCGCGCGCGACCGCCGGAAATCGCGCAGGGAGGCTGAGAACACCGGATGCTCCCGCTCATCGAACACGGCGGCCAGGTCGTCGGCGAAAGCGGCGCGCTCCGCGACATCCGTGCCGTCGATGGCGACGACCGTGCGACCGAGACCGTAGACGCCAAGGATTTCGGTCGCGAGTTCCCGCAGGAACTCGATCCGGGGAGTGGAGGCAAGCTTCATCTTTCGAGCCTAGGTTAGAACGGTGAATGCCACGCTCACGCTTGCTCCTGCAGCCGGCTCCCCTGCCCTCAGCCTCGCCATCAACGCCTGGTTCCGGGGCAATGCTCGCGACCTGCCCTGGCGCCGGCACGGCTTCGGCGCCTGGGGCGTGCTGGTGAGCGAGTTCATGCTGCAGCAGACCCCGGTGAACCGGGTGATTCCCCGCCTCGCGGAGTGGCTCGAGCGCTGGCCGACCCCGGGGGACCTCGCGGCGGTCCCGCCCGGCGAGGCGGTGCGGGCCTGGGCAAACCTGGGCTACCCTCGCCGCGCTCTGTGGCTCCACGCGGCCGCGGTGGAGATCACCGAGCGGCACGATGGGGTGGTCCCCGCCGACGTCGACGCCTTGCTGGCCCTCAGCGGGATCGGCGACTACACGGCCAGAGCGGTCGCCGCGTTCGCTTACGGCCTGCGGCATCCGGTCGTCGACACCAACACCCGGCGCGTCATCGCGCGCGCCGTGGCCGGCCAGGCCGAACCGGCCCCACCCAGCCGCACCCGCGACCTTGACGCCATGAGCGCGCTGCTCCCACTTCCCGTGAGCGACGCCGCCGTATTCAACGCCGGCATGATGGAGCTGGGCGCCGTGGTCTGCACCGCCAGGATCCCCCGGTGCGATGACTGCCCCATCCGCGCCGCCTGCGCCTGGCGCCTGGCGGACTACCCGCCCTATTCCGGCCCGCGCAAAGCCGTGCAGAAGAAGTTCGAGGGCAGCGACCGAAAGGTGCGCGGCTTGATCATGGCCGAGCTTCGCGCCACCCGGCACCCGGTGACGGATGCCGAGATCACCGACCTGTGGGCCGACTCACCCCAGCGTGACCGGGCTTTGGCGGGCTTGCTGTCCGACGGCCTCGCCATTGCCACCGCACCCGGCGAGTACACCCTGCCGCAGGAATAAGCCCCTTCGGGCGCGAGAAAAGCCGAACCGGCCCGCACACCGCTGACGGATGATGCGGGCCGGCACGGCCGGCCGGTCACTGACCGGCAGGTGTTGCTTCCTTACTTCTGCAAATCCGACCCGGCGGGAACTTCGGCGTGTTGGCCGCCCCCGGGCTGCACCTCGTCGTCTTCCTCGTCGTCTTCCTCGTCTTCGTCGTCGTCGTCGTCGTCGTATTCGCGCGGCTTGACATAGGGGTCCTCGTCGCCGGCATACTTCGCCGTGCGAGCCTGCTCCTCGACCTGCGTGTCGCGCTCGCGCGCCTCACGCAGCAGGTCGTCGATCAGGGCCGCGTTCTCCGGGATGGCGTCCGCGATGAATTCGAGCGACGGCGTCAGCCGGGCGGTGATGTTCTTACCGACCTCGCTCCTCAGCATGCCGGTAGCCGCCTTGAGCGCTGTCGCGCTGTCGGCTCGTTCCTCCGCCGAACCGTAAACCGTGTAGAACACCGAGGCGTGCTGCAGGTCACCGGTCATCTTCACGTCGGTGATGGTCACGAAACCGAGCCTCGGATCGCGGAGTCCGCGTTCGATGCGCTTGGCCACGATGACCTTGATGCGGTCGGCCATTTTCCTGGCGCGTGCCGGATCTGCCATGGTCTAACTCCTATTGTCGAAATATTACCGAAGGTGCGGGCCCCGCCGCGTCCGAGTTCAGGAACCCAGCGAAACCCACACCCATCATCCGTACGTCCTTAGACCCGCGGCTTTTCCTTCATTTCGATCGTCTCGATTTCGTCACCGATCTGGATGTCGTTGAACTTGCCCAGGCCGATACCACACTCGAAGTCCGTACGGACCTCGGTGACATCGTCCTTGAACCGGCGCAGTGACTCGATGCCCAGGTTGTCTCCCACGACGACACCATTGCGGATTACCCGCGCCTTGGCGTTTCTCGTGATGACGCCCGACCGTACGATGACGCCGGCGACGTTTCCGAACTTGGAGGAGCTGAACACCTCGCGGATCTCGGCGACACCACTCTGCACCTCTTCGAACTCGGGCTTGAGCATTCCCTTGAGGGAGTTCTCGATGTCCTCGAGTGCGTTGTAGATGACCGAGTAAAAGCGCACATCCACGCCTTCACGGGCTGCGCGTTCGCGTGCCTTCGTGTCGGGGCGCACGTTGAAGCCGATGATGATGGCGTTGTCGACGGTGGCGAGGTTGACGTCGCTTTCCGTGACCGCACCGACTCCGCGGTGGATGATGCGCAGCTGAACCGAATCGTCGACCTCGATCTTGAGCAGCGACTCTTCCAGGGCTTCAACAGCACCGGAAACGTCACCCTTGATGATGAGGTTGAGTGATTCAACCTTGCCCTCTTCGAGTGCACGGGTGAAGTCTTCGAGGCTGATCCGCTTGCGGGCCTTGGCCAGCAGGGCGTTGCGCTCGGCGGCTTCGCGCTTCTCGGCGATCTGACGAGCCGTGCGGTCTTCCTGAATCACCAGGAAGGTGTCGCCTGCACGCGGCACGCTGGAGAGGCCCTGAACCTGGACGGCACGGGACGGGGTTGCGGCGAGCACGGGCACGCCGTTCTCGTCTGCCATCGCACGAACGCGGCCGTAGGCCGTTCCCGCCACGATGGAGTCCCCGACGTTCAGTGTTCCCGACTGGATGAGCACGGTCGCCACGGCGCCACGCCCCTTGTCGAGGCGAGCCTCGATGGCCACGCCGCGAGCGTCCTTGTCCGGGTTGGCCCGCATGTCGAGACCGGCGTCAGCGGTGAGGAGCACGGCGTTCAGGACTTCCTGGATGCCGGTGCCCTGCTTCGCCGACACGTCGACGAACATGACGTCTCCACCGTATTCTTCGGCGACGAGACCGAACTCGGTGAGCTGCTGGCGCACTTTCTGCGGGTTGGCGCCGGGCTTGTCGATCTTGTTGACTGCAACCACGATCGGCACGTTGGCGGCCTGGGCGTGGTTGAGCGCCTCAATCGTCTGCGGCATGATGCCGTCGTCCGCCGCGACCACGAGGATCGCAATGTCCGTCACCTGGGCACCACGGGCACGCATGGCGGTGAACGCCTCATGGCCCGGTGTGTCGATGAAGGTGATGGCGCGTTCAATGCCCTCGTGTTCGGTGATGACCTGGTAGGCACCGATGTGCTGCGTGATTCCGCCGGCTTCGCCCGCGGCCACCTTCGCGTTACGAATGGCGTCCAGGAGCGCGGTCTTGCCGTGGTCGACGTGACCCATGACGGTGACGACGGGGGGACGGGCGACAAGCTCGTCATCCGTCTCGTCTTCCAGCTCCTGGTCGATGTCGATGTCGAAGGCGAGCAGCAGCTCGCGGTCTTCGTCGTCCGGAGAGACCATCTGAATCTTGTAACCGAGCTCGGAGCCGAGAACGTCGAACGTGGCCTCGTCGAGCGACTCGGTTGCCGTGGCCATCTCACCGAGGTGGAACAGGACCGTGACCAGGTTTCCGGGGCTCGCGTCGATCTTGTCGGCGAAGTCCGTGATGGACGCACCGCGGCGCAGACGCACCACGGTTCCGCCGTCGCCGCGGGGTACGCTCACGCCACCCAGCGACGGAGCCTCGCGCAGCTCAAACTCTGCTCTCTTCGTCCGCTTGGACTTGCGGGCCTTGTTCTTGCCTCCACCGCGACCGAACGCGCCAGCGGTTCCGCCGCCGGGGCCGCGACCGCGACCTCCGGCGCCGCCACCGCCGGCAGGACGGGGCGGGCCGAAGCCGGGGGCTCCGGCCGGGGCGCCACCAGGACGCTGGAAGCCGGGGCGTGCGCCGCCGGCACCACCCGGAGCGCCACCGGGACGCTGGAACGCACCCGGACGCTGACCGAAACCAGTCGGGCGCGGGGCCTGCCCGGGTCCACCCGGACGAGGTGCACCGGGGCGCGGGGCCGCGGGGCGCGGAATGTTACTGGGCGAAGACGTGGACGGCGGGCGCTGGCCCATGCCCTGCGCGCTCGCAAACGGGTTGTTGCCGGGACGCGGACTCGGGGTCTTGCCCATGCCCTGGTTGCTGGCGAACGGATTGTTGCCCGGACGAGCCGCCGGCGGCTTCGGCACGGACGCACCGGGCTTGGCTGCGCCCGAAGCGCCACCCGCGGTCTTGGCGACCGGGGCATCCGTCGCGGACACGGTCTCGGTGACGATCGCGGCAGCCGCAGCCTTCGCGGCAGCCGCAGCCTTCTCGGCAGCCTGAGCCTGACGCTCGGCGACTGTGAGCGGGGCAGTCGGCATCGGCGGGGCGTCCGCGGTGGGAGCAACCGCTGCGGGGACCTCGACGACGGGACGTACACCCGGCTTGACGGCCAGCTTGGCCGGGGACGGACGTGCGCCGCCCGGCTTTGCGGGGGTTGTCGCGGCGATGGGGGTGGCGCCGGCTGGAGCTGTGGCAGTGGCGGCGGGAGCCGCGGTGCTGGAGCCATCGGCCGCCAGGGCGGCGCGCAGACGGCGCGCTACCGGGGGTTCAACGCTACTGGACGGGCCCTTGACGAACTCGCCCATCTCTTTCAATTTAGCAAGGGCAACCTTGCTGTCGACGCCGAGCTCGCTAGCGATCTCGTGTACGCGTGGTTTCGCAGCCACAATTCTCCTGTTCCGGGTCTGCACCCGGAAAGGGGCAGACCGTTAGTAACGGACGGGTCTCATTTCGAGCCGCTCATTAGTTATCCATAAGCCTGTTCAGCCTGTTCTCTAGTTGATTCGCGTCCATTGAACTGGTCACGCGAAGGGCACGCCCGAAAGCGTGTCGCCGCTGTGCGTCCTGGAAGCACGCGGTAGTGGGATGCAGCCACGCGCCTCGCCCAGGCAGAGTGGCGGTTTCATCCACCACGAGTTCCGATTCTCGGGCTACAACCCTCAGAAGTGAGGATCGCGGAGCGCGCAAACGGCATCCAATGCACGTTCTAACGGGATCCATCGTACCCCCTATTCCGTGTCCTCCAGAATGCTGTCCGGCTGAATGTCGATTTTCGCACCCGTGAGCTTGGCCGCGAGGCGCGCATTCTGACCTTCCTTGCCGATCGCCAGCGACAGCTGGTAGTCGGGAACGAGGGCTCGGACGGCCTTGATCGATTCGTCGATCACGTAGGAACTGGTGACCTTGGCCGGCGACAGTGCGCTGGCGACGAAGGTGGCCAGGTCTGGCGAGTAGTCGACGATGTCGATCTTCTCGTTGTTGAGCTCCACGGTGACGGCGCGCACGCGCTGGCCGAGTTCGCCGATGCAGGCGCCCTTGGCATTGACGCCGGGCTCCGTGGCGCGAACGGCCATTTTGGTGCGGTGACCGGCCTCACGGGCAAGCGAGACGATTTCGACGACGCCGCTGGCGATCTCCGGGACCTCGAGGGCGAAGAGGCGACGCACCAGCGAAGGGTGCGTGCGGGACACCGTGATCTGCGGGCCTTTGAGGCCCTTGCCGACGGCAGTGACATAGACGCGAATGCGCTGTCCGTGCACGTAGCTCTCGCTCGGCACCTGCTCTTCGGGCGGCAGGATCGCCTCGATCGTGCCCAAGTCGACGTGGATCATGCGCGGGTTCGGACCCTGCTGGATGATCCCGGCGACGATCTCACCCTCGCGGCCCTTGAATTCACCGAGCACAGCGTCATCGGCCAGGTCGCGCAGACGCTGGTTGATGACCTGCTTGGCCGCGAAGGCCGCGATGCGACCGAAGTCGGTGGGGTTGTCGACGGCTTCGCCGACGACGTTGCCCTCTTCGTCGTGTTCGGGCACAAAAATGTCGACGTGGCCGGTCTTGCGGTCGAGGACGACGCGCGCTTCCGGCTCTTCCTCGACGACCTGCTTCGTGGAGACTTCACCCTGCTGGGTGTGCTTCACGTAGGCCGTCAGAATTGCTTGCTCAATGATCCGCACGAGTTCCTCGAAGGGAATCTCTTTCTCGCGCTCCAACTGCCGCAACACGCTGAGGTCGATGTCCATGGCCGGCCTCCTCTATTCAGATCTTGCCGCCGCGAAACTGCGCAGCGGGCTCGTCCTAGATTAGCCGAATCCCCGGACGCCCGTCACCCGACCCAGGCCCGTCCCGCGCCGAAACTGCCTTCCCCTCGGCCCGAGCGCGGCGCTACGCTGGGCGGATGGCCGCCGATTCCGTATCCGACAACGCTCACCACGCTGCACGCACCGTCGAGGGCAGCCGCACTTTCCAACTTCTGGCCCGCGCCGGTTATGCGGTGAACGGCCTGCTTCACATCATGATCGGCGCCATCGCAATCAGCGTGGCAACGGGCGCCGGTGGCGAGTCGGCAGACCAGTCTGGCGCGCTCGGGCAGCTGGCCCAAACCCCCGGCGGCGTGTTCGTGCTCTGGACGGTGGTTCTCGGCCTGGCCTCGCTCGGCCTCTGGTATCTGGTACAGGTGTTCCTCGAACCCGCCCAAGATCCGAAACGCAAGTGGGCCCACCGCGCCGTCCTGATCGGCAAGGGTGTCGTCTTCCTGTTCATCGCGGGGACGGCGTTCACGTTCGCCCGCGGAGCCTCGGCAAGCTCGTCGGAAACAGCCAGCGACTCGACCGCGAGACTGCTGTCGATTCCCGGGGGCGTCGTGCTGCTCTTCGTCGCCGGCCTGGCCGTGGTCGTGATCGGCGGCGTCTTCGTTCACCGCGGCGCCAGCCATGGCTTCACCGACAGCATCACGGTGCCCGGCGGCCCGGCCGGCACGGTGGTCGTCATCCTCGGAACCGTGGGCTACATAGCGGAGGGCATCGCGCTGGCCGCCGTGGGCATCCTCTTCACCGTGGCGGCTTTCACGCTCGACCCGGAGAAGGCCACCGGCATGGACGGTGCGCTGAAATCACTCGTGGCGCTGCCGTTCGGGGTGGCGATCCTGGTGCTGGTCGGCGCCGGAGTGATCGCTTATGGCGTGTACTGCTTCGCCCAGGCGCGGCTCGCCCGCCTCTGAACCTTCAGCCGGGCCGGGCGCTCAGGCGAAGCTGGCGGCCAGTTCGGCAATGGCCACCTGGGTGCGCCCACCGGTGCGACGGTCCCAGAGTTCCACGATGCCGTCGGCGGCGCCACGGCCCACGATGACGATGACGGGGATGCCGATCAGTTCCGCGTCGCCGAACTTGACGCCCGGCGACACCTTGCGGCGGTCGTCGTAGAGCACGTCGCGCTGGGTGCCCTCCAGCATGGCGACAACGGTTTCGGCAGTCTCGAAGACGACATCGTCCCGGCCGGTGGCGATCACGTGCACGTCGAACGGCGCGACCGTCTCGGGCCAGATCAGCCCCTTCGGGTCGTTGTTGAGTTCGGCGATGGTGGCGAGGATGCGGGTGACGCCGATGCCGTAGGAACCCATCGTGACCGTGACGAGCTTGCCGTTCTCGTCGAGAACCTTGAGGCCCAGCGCCTCAGCGTACTTTCGGCCGAGTTGGAAAACGTGGCCGATCTCCATGCCGCGGGCCAGCTCCACCGGGCCGGAGCCGTCGGGCGCGGGATCGCCGACGCGAACCTCGGCGGCCTCGATGGTGCCGCCCAGCGCGAAATCCCGGCCGGCGACGAGACCGAAGACGTGGCGGTCGGGCTCGTTCGCGCCCGTGATCCACTCGGTGCCCTCCACGACGCGCGGGTCAACCAGAAAACGGATGCCGGTGGTCGACTTCTCACCGAACACCGCTCCGTTCGCGCTCCAGGGTCCGATGTAGCCCTTGACCAGCCCGGGGAACTTGGCAAAGTCCGTTTCGTTCGCGGCCTCGACCTCGGCGGGGGTGACGGCCACCTCGACGCGCTTGAGGTCCACCTCGCGGTCGCCGGGGAGGCCGATCACGAGGAGTTCACGGGTGCCGTCGGGTTGGATGAGCGCGAGGACGACGTTCTTGAGGGTGTCCGCGGCAGTCCAGACGCGGCCGTCGGGACGCGGATGATCGCTGTTGGCCCGGTCGACCAGGGTCTGGATGGTGGGGGTGCCCGGGGTGTCGAAGACCTCGGCGGCGGGGAAGCCAGCCCAGTCGATCGATGGCGGGACGACCGTGCGGAACGCCTCGATATTGGCCGCGTAGCCGCCGGCCGAGCGTACGAAGGTGTCTTCACCGACCGGGGTCGGGTGCAGGAACTCTTCGCTCTTGGAGCCGCCCATTGCGCCGGCATCCGCCTGAACGATGACGTACTCGAGGCCGAGCCGGGTGAAGATGCGCTCGTAGGCGTCGCGCTGAGCCTGGTAGCTCGTGTCGAGGCCGGCATCCGTGTAGTCGAAGGAGTAGGCATCCTTCATCGTGAATTCGCGGCCGCGCAGCAGCCCGCCGCGGGACCGGGCCTCGTCGCGGTACTTGTCCTGGATCTGGAAGATCGACAGGGGCAGGTCCTTGTAGGAACTGTAGAGGTCCTTCACGAGGAGTGTGAAGACCTCTTCGTGGGTGGGGGCGAGGAGCAAGTCGCTGCCCTTGCGGTCCGTGAGCCGGAAGAGGCCGTCGCCGTATTCGTCCCAGCGGCCCGTGATCTCGTAGGGTTCCCGCGGCAGCAGGGCCGGGAAGTGCACCTCGAAGGCGCCGGCCGCGGCCATCTCCTCGCGCACGATCGTCTCGATCTTGGCCTTGACGCGCAGACCGATCGGTAGCCACGCGAAGATTCCGAGGGCTTGGCGGCGGATGTAGCCGGCGCGCACCAGCAGGCGGTGGCTGGTGACCTCGGCGTCCGAGGGGTCTTCGCGGAGGGTACGGAGGAAGTAGTTGGACATACGAATAGGCACTCACCCACTTTACGGCGCGCGGACAGACGTCGCGGCGCACCCGGTGGACGCCGACACCTGTTCCGCGGTCCGCCGGATTCCACAACCCGCGCCGCGAACCGTCTTGACCGAGGTGCCGCCAGCGGCGGTCGCACCAGCGGCGGTCGCGCCAGCGGCGGTCGCGCTCGCCGAGACCTGGCGACCCGACGTGCGGAGGCTCCCGCCCCGGGCATCCGTTGCGGCCGGTCGCTAACCTCGGAGATTTTCGCAACACGCCGCACACCCCACGCGCGAAAACCGGTGCGTCTCAAAAATTCCCGCGTTTACGTGACAACGGATGCCCATGACGAGTGTGCGCGGCTGGCTCAGCGACGCACCGCGACGCCGCATGACCGCACGTTCCGGCCGACGAGTCCTTCCCATCAGAGCCCCGGCAGTTTCCCTCTCCCGAACGAATTCGACGGAGATTCTGCCGGAATCGGCCCTAGAGCCCGCGAAAAGTCCCCACTACGTGAAAATCTCCGTCGAATTGGTTCAACGCTGGTACGGTGTTGCACCTGTGATGAACGTCATGCACGCGGCGCCTGAGATCTGAT
Source organism: Cryobacterium sp. TMT2-14 (assembly GCF_004402465.1). Taxonomy (NCBI): domain Bacteria; kingdom Bacillati; phylum Actinomycetota; class Actinomycetes; order Micrococcales; family Microbacteriaceae; genus Cryobacterium; species Cryobacterium sp. TMT2-14. Next base: position 19,917 of record NZ_SOFV01000036.1, read on the forward strand.
CTCCCGGACGCGACGCGACGCGACCCAGCGAATGGGACTCGCTGGACTCGTTGGATCTCGACTAGTTGGAGCCGACCGTCACGACGGGGGCGCCGAGGGAGTCTTCGCTCGGCGGCATCTCGGCGGCCATCCGGTTGGCCTCCTCGATCAGGGTCGCGACGATCTCCGACTCCGGCACGGTCTTGATGACCTCGCCGCGCACAAAGATCTGGCCCTTGCCGTTACCCGACGCCACGCCGAGGTCGGCGTCGCGGGCCTCGCCCGGTCCGTTAACGACACAACCCATCACGGCAACCCGGAGCGGCACGGTCATGCCCTCGAGGCCGTCGGTGACGTCGTTGGCGAGCTTGTACACGTCGACTTGGGCGCGACCGCAACTCGGGCAGGACACGATCTCCAGCTTGCGCTCGCGCAGGTTCAGCGACTGCAGGATCTGCAGGCCCACCTTGATCTCCTCGGCCGGGGGCGCGCTCAGCGACACCCGGATGGTGTCACCGATGCCTTCGCCGAGCAGGATACCGAACGCCGTGGCGCTCTTGATGGTGCCTTGGAACGACGGTCCGGCCTCGGTGACGCCGAGGTGCAGGGGCCAGTCGCCGCGTTCGGCGAGCAGCCGGTAGGCCTTGACCATGATCACCGGGTCGTTGTGCTTGACGGAGATCTTGAAGTCGTGGAAGTCGTGTTCCTCGAACAGGCTGGCTTCCCAGACGGCGCTCTCGACGAGCGCCTCCGGGGTGGCCTTGCCGTACTTCTGCAGCAGGCTCGGCTCGAGCGAGCCGGCGTTGACGCCGATGCGGAGGGAGACGCCGGCTGCTTTGGCCGCGGCGGCGATCTTGCCGACCTGGTCGTCGAACTTGCGGATGTTTCCCGGGTTGACGCGCACGGCGGCACAGCCGGCGTCGATCGCGGCGAACACGTAGCTCGGCTGGAAGTGGATGTCGGCGATGACCGGGATCTGGCTCTTCATCGCGATGATCGGCAGCACCTCGGCGTCGTCGCGGCTGGGCACGGCGACGCGCACGATGTCGCAGCCGGATGCCGTCAGCTCGGCAATCTGCTGCAGGGTCGCGTTGATGTTCGTGGTCGGTGTCGTCGTCATCGACTGCACGCTCACCCGCGCGTCGCCGCCGACGAGTACCTTGCCGACCTTGATCTGACGCGTCTTGCGACGCGGAGCGAGAACTTCAGGTACTTTGGGCATTCCCAGGTTGATTGCAGCCACGGCGACAGCTTACGCGGCGAGACCGGGCGAAATCTGAACGGATGCCGGATGACTCCCGACGGTCGGGGCCACCGCCGGAACGCATCGCCACCCCTACCCGATCGGCCCCCGGCCCGATCGGTCTTCTGAAGGAGATCCGCTATGAACCACAGTGCCGTGAACAGCAGCGACGTCGTCATCCTCGCGGGCTCGCGCACACCGCAGGGTCGGGTGAACGGGCAGCTCTCAGGCCTCACCGCCGTGCAGCTGGGAACCGCTGCCATCACCGGGGCGCTCGCCCGCGCCGGCGTGACACCCGATCAGGTGCAGTTCGTGCTTATGGGCCAGGTCCTGCAGGCCGGCTCCGGCCAGAACCCGGCCCGGCAGAGCGCGATCGGCGCCGGCATCCCGTGGAACGTTCCGGCAATGACACTGAACAAGGTGTGCCTCTCGGGGTTGGCCGCCGTGATCGACGCGGCCCGGATCATCCGTCTCGGTGAAGCGGATGTCGTCGTGGCCGGCGGCCAGGAATCGATGTCGAACGCCCCGCACCTGCTGCCCGGCTCGCGCACGGGCTGGGCCTACGGCAGCGTCACCATGCTTGACCACGCCGCCAGCGACGGGCTGACGGATGCTTTCGACGGCCTCTCTATGGGCCTTTCCACCGAGCATGTCAACGGGCGGCTCGGCCTGCTTCGGGCGGACCAGGATGCCATCGCGGCCGCCTCGCACCAGCGCGCCGCCGCCGCCGTCGAGAACGGCGTCTTCGACGACGAGATCACCCCGATCAGCGTTCCGCAGCGGAAGGGCGAGCCGCTCCTGGTCGCCACGGACGAGGGTGTGCGCGGCGACAGCACCACGCAGACGCTGGGCCGGCTGCGCCCGGCCTTCACCGAGGACGGCACCGTCACGGCCGGCAACTCGTCGCCGCTGAGCGACGGTGCCAGCGCCCTCGTGCTGTGCAGCCGCCGCTTCGCCGACGACAATGAGCTCAGCTGGCTGGCGGTGGTGGAGTCCTCCGGCCAGGTCGCCGGACCCGACAACTCGCTGCACTCACAGCCGGCGAACGCGATCCACCGCGCGTTGGAGCGCCAGGGCTGGGCGGCCAACGAGCTCGACCTGGTCGAGATCAATGAGGCCTTCGCCGCGGTGTCGCTCGAATCGACCCGGGAGCTCGGCCTCTCCCCCGAGCAGGTCAACATCCACGGCGGCGCGATCGCCCTCGGGCATCCGATCGGGGCCTCGGGCGGCCGCCTCGCGCTGCACGCGGCGCTTGAGCTGGCCCGGCGCGGCACCGGTAAGGCCGCCGTCGCCCTCTGCGGCGGCGGCGGCCAGGGTGAGGCGCTGCTGCTCTCGCGCTAACGCCCGTACCGGACGCCGCTCGCAGACGCCGAGAGTCGCCGTTTTTGCCCAGTTGACCTGGCGGAACGGCGACTCTCGGCATTTTCGGCGAATCTCGGCGAATCTCGCCGGGCAGAGCCGCGGGGAGCTGCGCCGGGACGCGCCGCGGATCAGCCGAAGATGTTGATCGGTTTGACGATGTCCGCGTAGATCAGCAGCAGGCTCATGGCGCCGAGCACCACCACGACGGCGAAGGTGAGCGGCATCAGTTTCGCCGTGTCGACGGGGCCCGGGTCGGGGCGTCTGAACAGCTTGGCGATCTGACGCCGCAACCCTTCCCAGAGCGCGCCGGCGACGTGTCCGCCGTCGAGCGGCATCAGCGGCACCAGGTTGAACACGAACAGGGCCACGTTGAGCGAGGCCAGGAGCCCCAGCATGCTCGCGATCTTGCTGTTCACCGGGATGGCGTCGATGCTGGCGATCTCGCCGGCGACGCGGCCGACCCCGACCACACTGATCGGGCCGTTGGGGTCGCGCTCCCCCGGTCCGAAGGCCGCGTTGGCGATATCGATCATGCGCTGCGGCAGGTTCGCGATCATGTGCACGACCGCGCCGATGTTCTCGCCCACCGCGGGCAGCACGGCGGTCGCCGGCTGCGGCACGAACTCGCCAGCCGGGCCGATTCCGACGAAGCCGACCTCCTGAGTCCTCGGCTCGCCGGCGGCATCCTCTTCGATCTCGCCGTCGGCATCGCTCACGTAGCGTTCGGTGAGTTTCGGGGTGATGGTCAGGGTCTGCTGGGTGCCGTTGCGTTCGACGACGGTGGCAAGCGGGATGCCCGGCGACTCGCGAATGATCTCGGTGGACTGGTCCCAGCTGTCGATCGGGGTGCCGTTCATGCTGACCAGGCGGTCGCCCGGCTGCAGGCCGGCCGCGGCGCCGGGCGCCTTCTCGTCGGTCGGTTCGCAGGTCTGCCGGGTGCTCGTGGCCGGCAGCACGCACTCGGACACGCTGCCGACGCTGGTGCTGGCCTGGGCCGTTCCGAAGCCCATCAGGAGCACGGCGAAGAGCACGACCGCGATGAGGAGATTCATCGTGGGCCCGCCGAGCATGATGATGACACGCTTGAAGACGGGCAGGCGGTAGAACGCGCGGTGCTCCTCGCCCTCACCGATGGTGTCGGCGCTGGACTGGCGGGCGTCGTCGACCATGGTGGCCATGGCGCCGGGCTTCTTCTCCGGTTCACCCTCCTGCACCAGCTGGTTGAAGAAGCCAGTGCTGGATGCCTGCACTCTGCCGCCCTTTTTGGCGGGCGGGAACATGCCGATCATGGCGATGTAGCCGCCGAGCGGGATGGCCTTCACGCCGTACTCGGTCTCGCCCTTGCGACGGGACCATAGGGTGGGCCCGAAACCGATCATGTACTGGGTGACCTTGACGCCGAAGAGCTTGGCGGGAAGCAGGTGCCCGATCTCGTGCAGGCCGATGGACAGGGCAAGGCCGACCACGACGATCAGAACGCCCAGAATATACAGCAGCACGGTTTCCACAGTCGTAGATTACCCACTCCACCCTGCGAGGGCGCTGGCTGTTCCCCCTGCAAGGTGTGGTTTGCTTGAGTTTACGGATCCACGAGGAGGTTCCCTCTGTCCAAGCCACACGCCGTCGGTCCCATCGGCATCAGCCTGGCCGACCGTTTTCGTATCGACGCTCTGCTCGGAACGGGCGGGATGGCATCCGTTTACCGGGCCACCGACCTCTTTCTGGGGCGTACGGTCGCCGTGAAGCTGTTCCGTCTCGACACGGCCGACGACGCCGGGCCCGAGCGCCAGAGCGGCGAGGTCACGGTGCTCGCGAGCCTCAACCACTTCGCCCTGGTCACCCTGTTCGACGCCGGCACGGCCGTGATCGACGGAGTCTCGCGCACTTATATCGTGATGGAGCTCGTGGACGGCACGGACCTGCGCAGCAAGATCGCCGACGGGGCCCTGCACCCCGACGAGGTGGCAGCCATGGGCGCCGACCTCGCGGAGGCGCTGCACTACGTGCACGCGCGGGGCATCATCCACCGCGACATCAAGCCCGCGAACGTGCTGCTCGCACCGTCGGGCTTCCCCGGCCGCGCCATGCATGCCAAACTCGCCGACTTCGGCATTGCCCGTCTCTTCGACGCGACCCGCCTCACGGCGACCGGGTCTCTGCTCGGCACGGCCGGCTACCTCAGCCCCGAACAGGCACTCGGCAACACCATCGGCCCGCCCAGCGACGTCTACTCGCTCGGACTCGTGCTGCTCGAATGCCTCACTGGCGAGCGCGCCTTCACCGGAACGGCGATCGAATCGGCAATGGCCAGGCTGCAGCGGCAGCCGCACATCCCGGCCCATCTCGGCCAGCGCTGGGCCGCTGTTCTGGGCGGCATGACCATCCGCGAGCCGGCCGACCGACTCAGCGCGGGTGACGCAGCCGTGCAGCTGCGACGCCTGGTCAGCGGGGAGAACGTCGCCGATGTCACCGCAGTCACCGTGGCAATGGGGGCTCCGGGGGCCACCGAGCTTCTGGAACCCACCGCCGATCTGGGCGCCAACGAGCTGTTGGAGCCCACTGCCGTCCTGGGCGCCACCGAAACCCTCGAGCCCACCGCGGTCCTCAGGGCCGCGACCCTCGAGCCGACTGCGGTTCTGGCCGTCACGAAGGTCATCGCTGCCCCGAAACCCGGCGCGGATTCCCCCACCGAGTTTCTGACGCCGGCCGGCGCTCCGGCCCGCTCACCGGGCCGCGCGGCGGAACGGTCCCCGGGTAGCGCCCGTGGCACCACCATCGCTCCCGCGTGGCGCCGGCCCCGAGTGCTCGCCTCGCTCGGAGTCCTGGCCGCGCTCATTCTGCTCGCCGTGGTGGTCTTCACCCCGCGGGTGGCTGAACCGGCCACGCCCGCCGCTACCTACCCGGCCGTCGACGGCTCCCTCGGCACCAATCTGAAGCGACTCCAGGAAAGCGTGACGCCATGATGCCTCGGGCCCGCCTAACACTCGCACTGGCCGCGGTCACGCTCGTCGCGTCCACCCTGACCGGGTGCGGGAGCACACCTCCCGACCTGCAGCAGAGCACCGCAACCGAGTTGCAGGCCGGTGTGCGGAACGTCACAGCGGCCGCCGCGGCCGGCGACTTCGAGGCCGCCCAGGCCTCGCTCGAGGCCGTCCAGGCCGACCTGCTGACCGCGGCCGCGGCGGACGGGGTGAGCGCCGCCCGTGCTGCCGACATCCAGTCAGCCCTCAACCTGGTGTCCGCGGACCTGACCGCCGCGATCGAGGCGAGCAAGCCGGAGCCGACCGTGGCCCCGGTTCCAGCCCCGAGCCCGACGTCCGTTGACAACGGCAACGACAAGGACGACGGTAAATGCAAGAAGAACGACGACGGCTGCGACGACGAGGACTAGCGTCGGCCTCACCTCAGGAGGATACATGCCCCAGCAACTGATCGTCGGCGCCGGCATGGTCGGACGACCGCTCGCCGAGCGTCTGATGATTCGAGGAGACCAGGTGACCGTCGGAACACGCTCCGGCGCGGCGGCACCCGGGGTAGAATCTGTCGTGCTGAACGCGAGCGACGCCCAGACCTTCACCCGGGCGGCAACCGGCATGTCGACGATCTTTCTGTGCATCAACCCGCGGTACACCGACTGGCCCACCCAGTGGCCGCCGGTCATCGACGCGGCGCTGACGGCGGCATCCGTCACCGGCGCCCGCCTGGTGATGATGGGCAATCTCTACCCGTACGGGTCTCCGACCGGGCCGATGACCGAGCATTCGCCGGAAACGACCACCGAGACGAAGGGGCTCGTGCGCAAGGAGCTCTGGCACCGGGTGAGGGACGCGCACGACCGCGGCGAGATTCGGGCCGTCGAGGTGCGGGCGAGCGATTATTTCGGGCCGGGCGTCGTCGGCACTGCGCATCTCGACGACCGGTTCTTCAGAGCCATCCTGGAATCGAAGACCGCCCGGGTCGTGGGCCGGCCCGGGCGCGTGCACAGCTGGAGCTACCTGCCCGACATCGTGACAACTCTCGTGGCCGCCGCCGACTACCGGGGCGACTGGGGCCGCCTCTGGCATGTGCCGAGCACGGCCATCACCCGTGACGACATCGCCGCCCAGCTCAACCGCCGCTACGGCACGCACGGCACGGTGGCGGGCTACCCGCAGTGGCTGCTCAAATCGCTCGGCGCGCTGAACCCGATGATGCACGAGATCTGGGCCTCGAGCTATCAGCTCAGGGTGCCGTACATCATCGATTCCGCCGAAACCGAGCGCGAGCTCGGCGTCGGCAAGACCCCGTGGCCGGATGCCCTCGCCGCCACCGCGGACAGTTACCGCAGCTCAGGCGACACGGCCTAAGCTGCGTGGCCGGCTTTCTCAGCGGGCGAGGAGCTTGTCCGCCGCGGCGCGGGCCCACGCCTCGGCGCCGACGAGCGACTCGCGTGTGAGCGGGCCGTCCTGCTCGTGCCGTTCGACGACACGCTGGATGGTGTCGACGATGTCCAGAAACCCGATGGTGCCGGCGTGGAAAGCTGCCACGGCCTGCTCGTTCGCCGCGTTGAACACCGCGGGGTAGGTGCCGCCCGCGCGCCCGACCTGCTTGGCCAGGTCGACGGCCGGGAAAGCCGTCGTGTCGAGGGGCTCGAAGGTCCAGTCCTGCGGGATGGTCCAGTCGATCGGGGTGCCGACCGCCGCGACGCGGTTCGGCCAGTCCAGCCCGAGCGAGATCGGCAGACGCATATCCGGCGGGGACGCCTGGGCGATCGTCGATCCGTCGATGAATTCCACCATGGAGTGCACGACGGACTGCGGGTGCACGACCACATCGATGCGCTCGTATTCCACGTCGAAGAGCAGGTGCGCTTCGATCACCTCGAGGCCCTTGTTGACGAGGGTGGACGAGTTGGTCGTGACGACGAGCCCCATCTCCCAGGTAGGGTGCGCGAGCGCCTCGGCCGGCGTGACGTCGGCGAGCTGCCCGCGTCGTCGGCCACGGAACGGGCCCCCGGATGCCGTCAGCACCAGGCGTCGCACCTCGCCGGCCGTTCCCGAGCGGAGCGCCTGCGCGATGGCGGAGTGCTCGGAGTCGACGGGCACGATCTGTCCCGGCGCCGCCAGCGACTTCACCAGGTCGCCGCCGACGATGAGCGATTCCTTGTTGGCCAGGGCCAGCGTGCGACCGGCTCGCAGGGCGGCGAGAGTCGGCCCGAGGCCCACCGAGCCCGTGATGCCGTTGAGCACCACGTCGGCCTCGACGTCGCGCACGAGCTCTTCGGCCTCGTCCGCGCCGAGCGCCGTGTGCTCGACCTCGAACTCGGCGGCCTGCGCCTCGAGCATCGTCCTGTTGTTGCCGGCGGAGAGCCCGACCACCTCGAACCGGGTGGGGTTGGCCTTGATCACATCGAGGGCCTGGGTTCCGATCGAGCCGGTCGACCCGAGAATTACAACTCGTCTGCGCATCCTGCAATTTTAGGTGGCGCCGCCGCCTTTCGTGGCGGGGCGGGCCGTGGCGGTAGGGTCCAAGGATGACCGGTTCCAAAGAAGATTCCCAGGATGCAACTCCCGTCGACCTGTCGGCGGAGGAATCGGAGCGCACGAAGCGCCCCGGATTCGTCTACTTTCTCGGTTACGGCATCATGGCGCCGATCGCCCGGCTGGTCTTCCGCCCCACCATCATCGGCCGGGATAACATCCCGCGCAGCGGCCGCGTCATCCTGGCCAGCAACCACCTGTCGTTCATCGACAGCATCGTGATTCCGCTGGTCGCACCTCGGCGCGTGCAGTTCCTGGCCAAGTCCACCTACTTCACCGGCACCGGGTTCACGGGTTTCGTCTCGCGCACCTTCTTCACCTCGATCGGAGCGGTCGGGGTCGAACGCGGCGCGGGGCAGGCCGCCCAGGACGCTCTCGACGCCGGCCGCAACATCCTCGAATCCGACAGCGCGTTCGCGATCTACCCGGAGGGAACCCGTTCCCTCGACGGCCGCCTGTACAAGGGCCGCACGGGCGTGGCATGGCTCGCCCTCACCACGGGGGCCGTCGTGGTTCCGGTCGGGCTGATCGGCACACAGGAGATCCAGCCGGTGGGAGCGAAATTCCCGCGCATCCGCAAGGTCACCGTTACCTTCGGCGAGCCCCTCGACCTGAGCCGCCACGGTTCCGCCGAGTCCGGCAAGGCACGGCGCGGCGCGACCGACGAGATCATGGCCGCGATCCACGCCCTGTCCCGTCAGGAATTGGCCGGCCGGTACAACGAGTCGCCGCCCTCGGGAACCCTGCAAAAGATCGCCGACCGGGTCTTCCCGCGCGAACGCGTCTAGCCGCTTTCGGACCGGCCGAGCCGAGCATCCGTCGCCCGGAAACACCGCGGAAACGGGCGCGACCTAAGCTGGGGTCATGTCTGACACGTATTCGGTACCCCAGGAGCGCAAGCTCGTCACCGCCCTTCCCGGCCCCAAGTCGGTCGAATTGCAGGAACGCCGCCTGCGCGCGGTTTCCCGCGGTGCGGGCACGCTGGCGAACATCTATATGGATCACGGAGCGGGAGCGATCCTCGTCGACGTCGACGGCAACCAGATCATCGACCTCGGCTGCGGCATCGGCGTGACCACCATCGGTCACGCGAACGACGAGGTGGCCGCGGCCGCCGCGGCGCAGGCCGCCAAGCTCACCCACACCCTGTTCACCGTCACCCCGTACGAGAACTACGTGGCCGTCGCGGAGAAGCTCGCCGAGATCACCCCCGGCGACTTCGAGAAGCGCTCCATCCTGGTGAACACCGGCGCGGAAGCCGTCGAGAACGCCGTGAAGATCGCCCGCAAGTTCACCGGCCGGCGCGCCATCGTTGCGCTCGACCACGCGTTCCACGGTCGCACCAACCTGACCATGGCGATGACTTACCGCCCCTGGCCCGAGCGCGCCGGAATGGGACCGTTCCCCGGCGAGATCTACAGCGTGCCGACCAGCTACCCCTACCGTGACGGCCTGACCGGCGAAGAAGCCGCCGAGAAGACCATCGACTACATCAACACCCACATCGGCGCCACCGAGATCGCGGCCTTCTTCATCGAGCCGATCCAGGGCGACGGCGGCATCGTCATCCCCGCCCCCGGATTCTTCAAGCGCCTGAGCGAATTCTGCACCGAGCACGGCATCGTCTTCGTCTCCGACGAGATCCAGGCCGGCATCGCCCGCACCGGCGCCTGGTACGGCATCGAGCACCACAACGTGGTGCCGGACCTCGTCACCACCGCCAAGGGCATCGCCGGCGGATTCCCGCTCGCCGCCGTCACCGGCCGCGCCGACATCATGGACTCTGTGCAGCCCGGCGGCATCGGCGGAACCTTCGGCGGCAACCCGGTCTCGACCGCGGCCGCCCTCGCCGTCTTCGACCTGATCGAGCGGGACGACCTCCTCGGCGAGGCGCGGCGCGTCGAGAAGGCCCTCTGGGCGCGCATCGGCGACTGGCCGAAGCGGTTCGCGGTCGTGGGCGACGTGCGCGGCAAGGGTGCGATGTTCGGGGTGGAGCTCGTGCACCCGGGCACGACCACACCGTACCCCGAGGCTCTCACCGCGATCGTCAAGCACGCGACCACCAACGGCGTCATCGTGCTGGATGCCGGCAGCTGGGACTCGGTGCTGCGCATCATGCCGTCGGTCGTCATCTCCGAGGCGCTGATCGACGATGCCGCCTCCGTTATCGAGGAAACCCTCGCCGCCTTGTCCGGCCCGTAGCACCGATAGAACCCCGGGTATGTGGCGGCGAGCGTGCGGCGGAAGCCGTCTGATCGCCGCCGCCGCAGGGAGCACGGCCACCGACCGCACGTTGCGGTGACCGGGTCGGCGTCACACCTCAGTATCGGCGAGCGCCACCGTCTGCGGCTGGTGAATGACGGGGAAGTTCACGGATGCGCCGATGAAACAGAGGCCGGCGGCCTCCGCGTGCAGGGACTGCGCGAGTTCGACCTGGCCGGGGTCGGCAACCGTGACGCGCGGTCGCAGGGTCACCTCGGTGAAGTGGCCGCCACCATCCGTCGTCTGGGCCATCGACCCGGTCGCGTCGTCGGTATAGTCGACGACCTGCACGCCGTGCTTCACGGCGACGTGCAGGTAGCTCATCAGGTGGCATTCGCTGAGGGCGGCCAGCAGCAGTTCCTCCGGGTTCCAACGGTCGGCGTCCCCGTGGAAGGTCGGATCGGCCGATGCACTTATCGGCTCCTTGCCGGGGGCGGTGATCAGGTGATCCCGGCCGTAGTCCCGGTAGCTGCTTGTGCCGGTGCCACGGTTGCCTGTCCAGGCGATGTTCACGGCGTAGTGGTGGTGTGCACCGATCACGGCGCCTCCTTCGATTTGCGCGGCTCTGCGGGCCGATTCGCGGCCGACAACGGGCCGTAACACGGCCAGGGAACCGATTGTCGCAGCAATTCGCCGCGCCTCCCGTCGCATCGATCGGTAAACTGGTCAGATCATGACTGACACGCTGACGCCTTCGACCTCCCCGTCCACCCCCGCCGCACTGGTTTACACCGTGCCGCAGGAACGCAAGATCGTGACCGCGATCCCGGGTCCGCGTTCGAAAGAACTCCAGCAGCGCAGGCTCGCCGTCGTCTCCGGCGGCGTCGCATCCGCTTTGCCCGTCTACATCGCCAAGGCGAACGGCGCCATCCTCGTCGACGTCGACGGCAACCAGTTCATCGACCTGGGCGCCGGCATCGGTGTGACCACGATCGGCCACACCGAGACCAGCGTGGTCGCGGCCGCCGTCGAACAGACCCAGGACTTCATCCACACCCTCTTCACCATCACGCCCTACGAGGAGTATGTGCGCGTCTGCGAGCTTCTCGCCGAGCACACCCCCGGCTCCTGGCCGAAGAAGTCGGTGCTGATCAACTCGGGCGCCGAGGCCGTCGAGAACGGTGTCAAGATCGCCCGCAAGCACACCGGCCGCCGCGCCGTCGCCGTGCTCGACCACGCTTACCACGGTCGCACGGTGCTGACCATGGCCATGAACTACAAGGCCATGCCCTACGCCACCGGCTACGGCCCCCTCGCCAGCGATGTCTACCACGCCCCCAGCTCCTACCCGTATCACGACGGTCTGAGCGGGGCGGATGCCGCGGCGCGCACGATCGCGTACCTCGAGAAGGTCGTCGGACCCACCGACCTGGCTTGCCTGGTCGTCGAGCCCATCCAGGGTGAGGGTGGCTTCATGGTTCCGGCCGAGGGCTACTTCAACGCCCTGCAGACCTGGTGCACCGCGAACGGCGTCGTCATGATCGCAGACGAGATCCAGAGCGGCATGGCCCGCACCGGCAAGTACTACGCCAGCGAGCACTTCGGCTGGACCCCCGACCTCGTGCTCACCGCCAAGGGCATCGCCGGCGGCATGCCGCTGGCCGCCGTCACCGGCCGCGCCGAGATCATGGATTCCTCGCAGCCCGGCGGCCTCGGCGGAACCTTCGGCGGTAACCCGGTCTCCTGCGCAGCGGCCATAGCGGTCTTCGAGTCGATTGAGCGAGGCGATCTGCTCGCCGAGGGTGTGCGTATCGAGAACACCCTGCGCGCCGGCCTCGGTTCTCTCAAGGAGAAGTACGACATCATCGGCGAGATCCGCGGTCGCGGCGCCATGATCGCCATCGAACTCGTGCAGCCGGGCACCGGTGACACGGAGAAGGCGCCGAACGCCGCCGCAGTGTCCTCCATCGCCGCCTACGCCGCCCAGCACGGCGTGTTGCTGCTCACCGCCGGAACCTACGGCAACGTGCTGCGCTTCCTCCCGAGCCTGGCCGTGAGTGATGCCCTCCTGAACGATGCCCTCTCGGTCATCGACGACGCCATCGCCGCGCTTTAGGCGCGAAGCACACACCGTGACAACGACATTCGAGGTGCCAATCCACGCCGGGCAGACGTTCTTCGTCCCCGATGCGGTCGAACTGGCCGTGGTCGAGCGCAGCGGCTTCATCGAATCGAGGCATGCCGGCAGCGCGGTCGTGCTCACCAGCGAGGGCGCGGTCCTACGCGCCCTCGGCGATGTGACCACCCCGATCTTCCCGCGGTCGTCGATGAAGCCCTTCCAGGCCATCGCCGTGATGGCCAGCGGGGTCACCCTGCGCGGGGAAGACGCCGCCATCGCGACCGCCAGCCACACCGGAACGCAGCGCCACGCCGACCTCGTGCGCGGGCTCCTCGCCCGCGCCGGCATCCCCGAGACGGCGCTCGCCTGCCCGGCGGCCTGGCCGGACGACTCCCCCACCCGCGACGCCCTGGTGCGACTGGGGGCCGCCAAGGCCCCGATCTACATGAACTGCTCGGGCAAGCACGCCGCGATGCTCGTGGCCTGCCAGCAGAACGGCTGGGCGCTGTCTGGATACTTGGAGCCGGCGCATCCGTTGCAGAAGCGCATTCTCGACGTGGTGGAGCGCTTCACCGGCGAGCGGCCGTCGGCGTCGGGCATCGACGGATGTGGCGCGCCGGTTCACGCGCTGTCCCTCACCGCTTTGGCACGCGGCATCGCCCGCATCGCCACGTCCAAGTCAAACTCGCCGTTCGCGATCTACCGCGAGGCCGGCTTCCTCGGCGAGGCAATACGGCAGAACGGCTGGGTCATCGCCGGACCCGGCATGCCCGACACGGTCGTGATCGACCGCCTCGGACTGTTCGTGAAGACCGGCGCGGAGGGCATCTGCGTCGCCTCCGCCGCCAACGGCACGACGGTCGCCCTCAAGATTCTCGACGGCAGCCTGCGGGCAACCACCATCGTGGCCCTGCGTCTGCTTGCGGACTCCGGTGCGATCGCACACAGCGACGTCGAGGCCATTCTGCCCGAGCTGCACCTGATGGTGCTGGGCGGTGGGCTCCCGGTCGGGGAGATCCGCGCCAGCTACGTGTAGGGCGCGGGCCGGGAGTCAGCCCAGTTTTGCCAGCCGCTTCTCCTTGGCCGCCCGGGATACCTGGGCGGTGACCACGATCACCAGGGCGAAAATGAACACCGCCGACGCGATCACGTTCGCCTCGGCCGGGATCCCCCGGGCTGCGGACACGTAGATGTACTTGGGGAACGTGGTGACGGCGCCGGAGTTGAAGTTGGTGATGATGAAGTCATCGAAGCTCAGCGCGAAGGAGAGCAGCGCGGCCGCCAGGATGCCGGGCAGCAGGAGCGGAAAGGTGATCCGCGCGAACACCTGGGTTGCCGAGCCGTAGAGGTCTCGGCCGGCCTCCTCGAGCGCGGGGTCGAGGCTCGCGACACGCGCCTTGACCGTCACCACCACGAAGCTGATGCAGAACATAGTGTGAGCCAGAATGATCGTAGACATGTCCTTCGGAACGCCGAGCGACAGGAACTGCGCGGCCAGGCCGGCGCCGAGCACGACTTCCGGCGTGGCCATCGGCAGGAACAGGAGCAGGCTCGTCTGCGACCGGAACCGGAACCGGTACCGCACGAGGGCGATCGCGATCATGGTGCCGAGCGTGGTCGCGGCCACCGTGGCCACCACGCCGATCAGGATGCTGTTGCCGAACGCCTCGCAGACGGCGCCGTTCTGCACTTGGCACACGTTCAGCCACTTGTCGAAGGTGAACCCGCGCCAGGTGATGTTGGACTTGAGCGAGTCGTTGAACGAGAACACGAACGTGTAGACGATCGGCACCATCAGGAAGATCAGCGCCAGCACCGTGTAGAGCGGCAGCAACCACTTGCCCAGGGAGATTTTCACAGCAGCTCCTCCGTGCCCGACCGTTTGACGTAGACGCTCACGATCACCAGGATCACCGACATCAGGATGATCGACAGCGCGGCCGCCGCCGGATAATTCTGCAGCACCAGGAAGTTGGCCTCGATCACGTTACCGATCATCTGGGTGTCCGGTCCGCCGAGGAAGTCCCGGCTCGCGTTGATGTAGTCGCCGGCCGCCGGGATGAAGGTCAGCAGGGTTCCGGCCACGATGCCGGGCATCGACAGCGGGATCGTGATCTTGCGGAACACGTCGAACGGATGCGCGTAGAGGTCGCTGCCGGCCTCGAGGTAGCGCAGGTCGAGCCGTTCGAGCGTCGTGTAGAGCGGCAGGGTCATGAACGGGATGAAGTTGTAGGTGAGCCCGAAGATGACGGCGAAAGCAGTGCCCGTGAAATGGGCATCCGGTGCCAGCAACGACAGAGCCTTGAGCGAGGTGATCACGAACGACTCGTCGGACAGGAGCTGCTTCCAGGCCAGGGTGCGCAGCAGGAAGCTGATGAAGAACGGGGCGATCACCAGCACCAGCATGAGGCTCTGCAGCAACGGCCAGGGCCGCGCCTTCACGCCGATAAAGTACGCCAGCGGGTAGCTGAACACCAGGGCGAGCAGCGTGGCGATCAGCGCGTAGCCGAAGGAGCGCATGATGTGCGGCCAGTAGGCCGTGATCACGTCGACGTAGTTCTCCCAGCGGAAGGCGTAGGAGTACTGGCCGACGTCGCCGAATTCCGAGGGGGCCTGGAACGACGTCAGCAGCAGCGAGACGAGGGGGGCCAGAAAGAACAGCACCAGGTAGAGGATGCCCGGCAACAGCAGGAGCAGCGCGATCGGGCTCTTCCGGCGCGGCGCCGGTTCGGGCGCGGTGGTGCTGGTGGAGAATGCCGCGAACGCCACCCTAGGCTTCCTCAAGCTCCGTGAGCAGGGAGGAGCGTTTCTGGGCCGCGATGCTCCGGGTGCTGTCGTCCGCCTCGAAACGGGGCTCCGCCGAGGCGTCGTCCTCGAGCCCGAAGCCGTGTTCGATGTTCCAGTCCAGCCAGACCTCGGACCCCTCATGGGCGACGGGGCCGAACGCCATGTTCTGCGCGAAGACGATGAGGGTGCCGACGCCGACGACCTCGACCAGGTACTGGGTGCTGACCCCACTGAACGAGACGTCGATCACCCGGCCGGGACCCATCAGGTTGCGGGCGACGTCGGCGACGGGCTCGGTCACGTGCAGGGTCAGCTTCTCCGGGCGGACGCCGATCGTGACCTCGCCGGTGTGCCGGTGCGCGCGCGCCGCCGGAACCACGATTTTCTGGCCGGCCACGGCCACGGAGATGGCCTCGCTCGTGCTACCGACCACGGGGCCGGTGAACAGGTTCGACTGGCCGAGGAAGTTAGCGACGAACGCCGTGCGCGGCAGCTCGTAGAGTTCCTCGGGGGCGCCCATCTGCTCGATCCGGCCCTTGTTCATGACCGCGACGGTATCGGCCATGGTCATGGCCTCCTCCTGGTCGTGGGTGACGTGCAGAAACGTGAGGCCGACCTCCTCCTGGATGGTCTTGAGCTCGAGCTGCATCTGGCGCCGCAGCTTCAGGTCGAGCGCCCCGAGGGGCTCGTCGAGCAGCAACAGGGCCGGCCGGTTGACGATCGCGCGGGCGAGGGCCACGCGCTGCTGCTGTCCGCCGGAGAGCTGTTGCGGGCGGCGGGCGGCGAGGTGGTCCAGTTCCACCAGGCGGAGCGCCTCGTGAGCCTTGGCGACCGGGTCGTCCATCCGCCGGCGGCGCAGCCCGAAGGCGACGTTCTCCAACACTGTCATGTGCGGGAAGAGGGCATAACTCTGGAACACCGTGTTGACCGGACGCTGGAAGGATTTCTGGTTCGTCACATCCGTGCCCCCGATCAGGATGCGCCCGGCCGTCGGTTCCTCGAGGCCGGCCACCAAGCGCAGGGTCGTGGTCTTGCCGCAGCCGGACGGGCCGAGCAGCGCGAAGAACGACCCCGCGGGGATCTTCAGGTCGAGATGCTCGATAGCGGTGAAGCCCGGGAACCTCTTCTGGATACCCACCAGCTCCAGGTCGGCCCCCGCGCTGGCGAATTCTCCGTTGGCCATCCCTACGAACCCAGCAGGATGCCCTGGAAGGCGGCGTCGTACTTTTGCTCCTCCGCGCCGGTCAGGGTGCGGAAGACGCGAGCCTTGGCCAGGGTCGTGTCGTCCGGGAAGATCAGCTGGTTGTTCGCGAGCTCGGGGTCGATCGCCATCGCGGCTTCCTTGGCGCCGGCGACGGGGGTGATGTAGTTCACGTAGGCGGCGACCTCGGCGGCGACGGCCGGGTCGTAGTAGTAGTCGATGAGTTTCTCGACATTCTTCTTGTGCGTGGAGCCGATCGGCACCAGAAAGTTGTCGTTCCAGAGGGTGCCGCCCTTGTCGGGGACCACAAACTCCCATTTGTCCCCGTTCTCGGCGTTGAGCTGCACGATGTCGCCGGACCAGACGATGGCGGCGAGGGTGTCCTCGTTGATGAGGTCTTCCTTGTACGCATTGCCCTTGATGTTGCGAACCTGGCCGTCGCCGACCTGTTTCTCCAGCACGTCGATCGCGGCGAAGAACTCGTCGTCGCCCCAGTCGCCCGCGATGTCGACACCCATGTCGAGCATGATCAGTCCCATGGTGTCGCGCATCTCGGACAGAACGCCGACCCGGCCCTTGAGGTCGGAGCTCCACAGGTCCTCGACCGAGGCGATGCCGTTCGGAAGTTTCTCCTTGTTCCAGCAGATGCCGGCGAACCCGCCCTGCCACGGCACGCTCATCTTGCGGCCGGGGTCGAAGCCCACGTCTTTCAGGGACGGGAGCAGGTTTTTCAAGTTGGGGATGTTGGCCTGGTCGAGTTCCTGGGTGTAGCCGAACCGGATCCAACGGCCGACCATCCAGTCGGTCAGGCAGACGGTGTCGGCGCCGATGTCCTGGCCGAGGGCGAGCTGGTCCTTGACCTTGCCGTAGTAGGTGTTGTTGTCGTCGACGGCCTCGGTGTACTCGACCTTGATGCCGGTTTCGGTCGTGAACGCATCCAGTGTGGGGTAGTCGCCGGCGTCATCGACGTCGATGTAGAGCGCCCAGTTGTCCCAGCGCACGAGCTTGCTGCTGTCGGACTCGTCGGGGGCGGCGGTGGGCTTCGTGGCCCCTCCGGTCGAGCATGCGGCGAGCGCCAGGGCTGCGGCCCCGCCACCGGCTCCGGCGAGCAGAGCGCGGCGCCCCATCGTGGTCGCCCGGGCCTGACGGACCAGCTGAGCGATCATGGGATCTGCGGGCAACGGCCTGGGCTTCATGGTCGGGTCTCCTTGCACTTCTCAGCGGATGAGCTCTCACAGCTTTCATTGCGAGTTGCTAGATACTTGCACAGGAGCGCCCCCTGCGCACCCAAGAGTGACCGAATCGTTAATTTCTGGTCAGATCACGCACGAAATCAGCACTCTATGGCGACACTCTCAATCGAAATGAGCTGTTCGGCGGCGGTAGGATTTCGCTCAGGCCAGAGTGGTCCACCGCCCGGAGGTCCACCGCCCGGAGGTCCATCGCTGAGGGTTTGAACCAATTCGACGGAGATTTTCACCATAAAGGCCGCTTTTGGCCCCAAAAACGGTTTTTGAATCAAAATCTCCGTCGAATTCGTTAGTCAAGGGAGCGCCATGAAGGTCGCAGTTCCGGCAGAAATCAAGAACAACGAGTTCCGGGTGGCGATCACCCCGGCCGGCGTACACGACCTCGTGGCGCACGGGCACGAGGTGTTGATCGAAACGGGGGCCGGGCTCGGCTCCGGGCTCAGCGACGAGAGCTATGCGGCGGCGGGCGCGACGATCATGCCGGATGCCGCGTCAACCTGGGCCGCCGCCGACCTGCTGCTCAAGGTAAAGGAGCCCGTGGCGAGCGAGTACGGTTATTTTCGCCCCGATCTGCTGCTGTTCACCTACCTGCACCTGGCCGCGGAACCAGCCCTGACCCGTGCGCTGCTGGAGGGCGGTGTCACCTCGATCGCCTACGAGACCGTGCAGCTGCCGACGCGGGCGCTGCCGCTGCTCGCGCCGATGAGCGAGGTTGCGGGCCGCCTGGCACCCATCGTCGGCGCCAACGCGATGCTCAAGCCCAACGGCGGACCGGGCCTGCTCGTGCCCGGGGTGCCCGGAACGCATCCGGCTCGGGTCACCGTGCTCGGCGGCGGTGTGGCCGGCACGGCAGCCATGCAGGTCGCCCTCGGGCTCGGCGCCCAGGTGACCGTGCTCGACACCAACCTGTTCCGCCTGCGCGAAATCGACGCGCTGTACTACGGGCGGGTGCAGACCATCGCCTCGAACAGCTACGAGATCGACCGGGCGCTGGTGTTGTCCGACCTGGTGATCGGATCGGTCCTGATCCCCGGGGCCAGGGCCCCCAAGCTGGTCAGCAACGAGCTCGTGTCCCGGATGAAGCCGGGCAGCGTGCTCGTGGACATCGCTGTGGATCAGGGTGGCTGCTTCGCCGATTCCCACCCGACGACGCACGCCGATCCGACGTTCACTGTGCATCAGTCCCTGTTCTACTGCGTGGCGAACATGCCCGGGGCCGTGCCGAGCACGTCCACCTATGCGCTCACCAACGCCACGCTTCCCTATGTTCGGCTGATCGCGAACCGAGGCTGGAAGGACGCGCTCCGAACGGATGCCGCGCTCGCTTTCGGCCTGTCCACGGTCGGCGGCCTCATCACCAGCGGCCCGGTCGCGAGTGCGCACTCGCTGCCGCTCCGCGGTCTGGTGGACGCGCTGGCCTGATCCACGGCGGGACGGCGGCGGGGCCGGCACCGCTGAACTGTGCTGCGGGACTGTGCTCCGGGACTTCGCGGCCGGCGGCTACACGACCTGGGCCCGCAGCGTGGCCCGGTGCACGGCGCCGTCCGGGCGCAGTACCCACACCCGACCTCGGTTGGGTGCCAACGGCGGAGGCAGGTCCCGGCGTCGGCTGATGGCCCGGTAGTCGGCCAGGCTGCAGCCGTCGAAGACCAGGTCCGCGTGCGGGCGCAGGGCACCCAGCAGGGACCACTGCGCCTGCCACGCGTCCACGTCTCCGACGAAGGCGGTGCCTGATTGTGACTCGCTCAGCCGGAGCGACGCGCCTGCCTGCGCGGCCTCCGCCAGCTCGCCGTGGGACACCGCCGCGAGGTCGACGACCCGCGCGCCGGGGACCGTTCCCAGCACTGCGGCCGAGCGGGACGGCGAGTCCGACACGACGAGAAGGGTCTGCCCGGGCCGCCCCAGGAGCGCGGCGGCATCCGTGCGTGGCTCGATGTCCCGCTGCGCCGCGACATCCGGGATTGCACCGCTCTGCTCCGGCGCGAGGAGCTGGATGCGATGGTCCTGCCAGCTCCCGCCGCCGGGCGGAAGGCGGTCGTCGAACAGGGCAGCCACTCCTCCGGCCGCGACGTGCTCGGCGACATCGGGCAGGCGCAGCACCAGCCGTCTCTGGCACAGGGCAGGCAGGGACTGCAGCGATCCGGTGAGCCTTTGCGCGGCGATGACGATCCGCAGGCCGCCCTCCGCGCCGTCGCGGAGCAGCCCGGCGAGCAGTTCGAGGGCCGCCGGACGGTGCTCCTGGTCCCAGCGGGCATGCACGCTATCGAAGTCGTCGAGAAGCAGCAGCCTGGCAGCCGGACTCCCGCCGGCGTCGAGGCATTGGCGCGCCTTGACGAGGCAGTCCCACACCGCCTCGACGTCCGCTCCGAGCAGCACGGCATCTCCAACGGGCGCGAACCCCGCCGCGACCGACGCAAGCGCAGTTGACTTGCCCGAGCGGGGACCGCCGATCACGAGCAGGCTGCCCTCGGCGATCGGCTCGTAGCGGGCCACCCGGTAGCGCTGCAGTTCCGGCTCGTCGAGCAAGCCCAGCAGACCGCCGGGCGCGGCACGAGCGTCGGGAACGGCACGGTCGTGCCCGGCCGCCACCGCGGCGCCGCCGAACGCACTCTCGTCGGCCGCCGTTCCGCCCGCGACGAGGGCGAGGAGGTCCTCGCGGCTTACCGTCTGAGGCAGCAGGTCGAGCCAGGGGCGCCGAGGGTTCGGCGCATCGGCGTCCGCGACTGCGAGGGAGCGGATCTCGCGCGGCGAGGTCGTCGCCACCTGGCAGAGCACGGGCCCCGAGGAGTCCGCGGCGATCAGGCAGCGGCCGGCTTGGTCCGCGCCGAGGGCCGCGGCCGCATCCGTGCCCAGCACCGCCACGCTGTCGGCGCGGTTGTTCACCCGCAGCGACACCCGCAGCGTGCAGTTGGCGAGCAGGGCGTCACGCACCACACCGGTGGGCCGCTGGGTGCAGAGGATCAGGTGCACGCCCAGCGACCGGCCCCGCGCGGCTATGTCGACGAACAGAGCGTGCAGGTCGGGGAATGCGGTGAGCATGGTCGCGAATTCGTCGACCACGATCACGAGCCGCGGAAGCGCCCCGCCGGCATCCTGCCTCCGCAGGTCCACGATGTCACGCGCGCCGGCACGCCCGAGTACGCGTTCGCGATACCGCAGCTCGGCGGCCAGGCTGGCCAGCGCCCGGGCGGCCTGGTGCACGTCCAGGTCGGTGATCAAACCCACGCAGTGGGGAAGGGCGCAGAGCGGGGCGAACGCGGCCCCACCCTTGAAATCGACCAGGAGGAACGTCACCTCGTCGGGGCCGGCCACCGCCGCCATCGCCGCCACCCAGGTCACCAGCAGTTCGCTTTTGCCGCTGCCGGTCGTGCCGCCGACGACCGCGTGCGGCCCTGCCCCGACCAGGTCGAGCGACACCTCCCCCGCTTCTCCCACCCCGATGACGCAACGGAGGTTCGGCGATTGGGGCTGCCCATGCGGTGCCCGATACCCGGGCTGGAAGCCAGAGAGCTCACCAAGGGCAACGGATGCGGGGACTCGCCGCGCATTCTGGACCAATCCAGCCGCCGAGGCCCGGGCGCTTAGCACGCGGGCGACCACGATCGCCTGTTCGACGGTGATCAGCTCGGGCCGGAAGCCACTCCCACAGGCGTGCACGCTGGAGCGCAGCACCTCAGCCCGGCCGGGACCCTGCAACCGCACGATGGTGTCGCAGCCCCACGGCAATTCGGCAAGAGTGCCGGCCAGGGCGACGACCAACCCCGACCCTTTGGGTGCCCCGCCCAGGGGTGCCCCGCCCGACTTGGGTGCCCCGCCCGACGGCGCCTGGCAGATCACGAGGCGGCGGGCGCAGGACTGCCCGGTGTCATGCGGGAGGGCGACCGCCCATTCCCAACCGCGATCAGGCACGGTGAGTCCGACCTGGTCTGGAGCCAAGGAGCAGGCCAGCTGCACCAGCAGCCCGCGGGCCAGCGCCTGCCCGAGCGACAGCGGTCCGACGATGCCGATACCACCGCCGGCATCAGCGTCGATCGGTGCCTCGGTGAGCGTGGCCGCCCAGTCGCGCACATCGCGATGCTCGTCGGGAGCGGCGCCACCGTCGAGGCGTAGCCCGCTGGGCACCGCACCGGAGCCCAGGCTCACGTCTGCTCCCGAACCGGTCCAACGGATGGCGGCGTGCGGGGCGGCGACGATGCTGTTGGCCGAGGGCGTGCGCCGCCAGTGCGCGCGAAGCAGCTCCTCATGGCGCAGGGCCACCTCGGCCCGCAGTGTCGCCAGTGCCTGCCCCTGGTCGAGGGCGTTGGTACGCCGGGTGCGGCGGCCCGTGCGCCGCGCGTCGAGCATGCCGGCCACGGCGATGACCGGGCCGAGCACCGCGAAGATCAGCACGAAGGCTGAGCCCGTGATCAGCCAGATCGCCCCGGCCGCGGCCAGCGGCGCCACGCTCGCGATGAGTGGGAAGCCAGGCGGCGGCAGGTCGGCCGGGCGGGTGGGGAGGGTCAGCGGGACATCGGCTCGGATCACCGCATCAGTCCATCACTCCGGAGGCAGGCGCCACCGCGCGCGCCGGCATCGGTCCCGGGATGACGGCCGGCCGGGTTGGGGAGGGGCCGGCTGAGTGAGTCCGAATCGATCGGTTGCATCGCTCACAGCGTCGAACGAATTCGACGGAGAATCTCGTTTGAAACTGCTTTTGCAAAGTATTTCGGGCTGTTTTGGGCAAAATCTCCGTCGAATTCGTTCGGGTCGATCGCGTCCGCATCGGCGGCGGCTCGGCGTCGGCTCGGCGGCGGCTCGGCGGCGGCAGCGGCGCGGCTCGGCGTCGGCTCGGCGCGGGCTCGGC
>NZ_SOFV01000024.1:0-44168 GCF_004402465.1 Cryobacterium sp. TMT2-14
TCTTCAAGCTGCCCCGCGACGAAGCCGCCGAGGCCCTGGACAAGTGGGTCGGATGGGCACGCCGCAGCCGAATCCCGTCGTTCGTGAAACTCCAACGCTTCATCGTCAAGCACCGGGCCGCGATCCTTGCATCGATCGAGCACGGCCTCTCCAACGGCCGCATCGAATCCATGAACACCAAGATCCGACTACTCACCCGAATCGCCTTCGGCTTCAAATCACCCGACGCCCTCATCGCCCTCGCCATGCTCAGCCTCGGCGGCCACAAACCAGTGCTCCCCGGCCGGGTTTAACCCACAGAAGCAGCAGGAGAGCCGAGATTTTGACGAAAATCGACCTATTTCATGTGAAATGCGGTCACTATCGCGAAATCTCCGTCGAATTGGTTATTGCCAGAGTGACGGACGAGGGGCCGGGGCCAGGGCCAGGGCTAGAAACGAGGGAGGGCCCCCGACGATGTGCCGTGGCCCTCCCCGCGGAAGCGAACTAGTCGTTCGGCTCCAGGAACTCGGTGGTGTGCGCGATCGTCGGGATCGAGGACGTGATGACGGTGCCGTCGGCCCGTCGCCCGCCCTCGACCAAGGTCCGAGAGGGTGCTCCCGGGTCGCGCGGGCCCTGGTGGGTCAGCGCGACCGTGATGGGCAGGCCCATCCGCACGATGACGGAAACACCGCGCACGGACAGCATGACGTCGACGCCCTCCTCGATCGTGAGGTTGACCTCGCTCTGCCGCACGTCCACGCGCAGCCGGGTTCCCCGGAGCGTGACGCGGAAGGTCAGCGCCTCCCAGGTCTCAGGCAGTCGCGGGTCGAGGGTGATCTTGCCGCCGTGGTCGCGCATGCCGCCGAAGCCGTAGACGAGCGCGCTCCAGACACCGCCGGCGGATGCCACGTGAACGCCGTCCGCCGCGTTGTGGTGCAGATCGGCGAGGTCGACGAACAGGCCCGAGGTGAAGTATTTGAGCGCCAGCTCGTGGTAGCCGACCTCGGCCGCGATGATCGACTGCACGACGTCGGACAGCGTCGAGTCACCCGTGGTGATCGGGTCGTAGTAGTCGAAGTCGGCACGTTTCTGCTCCGGCGTGAACTGGTCACCCTGCAGCAGGAGGGCGAGCACGACATCCGCCTGCTTGAGCACCTGGAAGCGGTAGATCACGAGGGGGTGGTAGTGCAGCAGCAGCGGGCGGTTGGCGGGCGGCGTCTGCGAGAGGTCCCAACGTTCCTTCTCCAGGAACTGCGCGTCCTGCGGGTGGATGCCCAGGGTCTTGTCAAAGGGGATGTGCATTGCTTCCGCGGCGAACGACCACTCGATGATCTCGGCCTCGCCGAGTCCGAGGCGGGCGACCATGAAGTCGTAGGAGGCGATGTCGACCTCGCGCAGTCTGCGCACACTGGTGACCGCGTCCCGCAGGTTCGAGCGGGCCATGATGTTCGTGTAGAGGTTGTCGTTGACGACGGTCGTGTACTCGTCGGGCCCGGTAACGCCGTGAATGTGGAAGACGTCGTTGCCGTTGCCGCGCCAGAAGCCGAGGTCGGCCCACATGCGCGCCGTCTCCACCAGGATGTCGATGGCCTCGCGGGAGAGGAAGTCCTCATCGCCGGTGGCCGACACGTACTGGGTCAGCGCATAGGAGATGTCAGCGTCGATGTGATACTGCGCGGTGCCGGCGGCGTAGTACGCGGACGACTCCAGGCCGTTGATCGTGCGCCACGGGAACAGCGCGCCCAGCTGGTTCAGTTCGGTGGCGCGCATCCTGGCGTGCTCGAGCATCGCGTGCCGGAACCGCAGCGCGTTGCGCGCGGCGTTCGGTGACGTGTAGGTCAGGAAGGGGAGCACGTACACTTCCGTGTCCCAGAAATAGTGACCGCCGTAGCCGGATCCGGACACGCCCTTCGCGGACACGCCCTGGCCGTCGGCTCGCATGGACGCCTGCGCGAGCTGGAAGAAGTTCCAGCGGGTGGCCTGCTGGAGGGCAGGCTGGCCGGCGAGTTCGACATCCGTGCGCGCCCAGAAAGCGGTGAGCCAGTCGCGCTGCTCGGCGACGTACTGCTCGGTTCCGGCTGCGACGGCGCGGTCGAGCGTGCGGTCGCACCGGTCGGCGAGCTCGTGCGTGGGCACGCCGGTGGAGGTGTGGTAGCTGAGGGTCTTGGTCAGTCGGATGGACTGGCCCTGCTTGGCCTTGATGCGGTAGACGTGCTTGGCGAGGTCGTCGCCGATGTGCGAGGCCTCGTCGTACTCATTGAGCGTCTCAAGCTGGTGGTCGGCGGCGCAGGCGATGGTCATGCCCGAGTTCGTGCAGCGGAAGCCGAGGATGTAGCGGCCCTCGGATGCCCGTTTGAAGCGGGGGCGCAGCACCCGGTCGGTGAACGACTCGGCCCTACGCGGGTCGAAGTCCTTGCCGTTGGTGGGCTTCGGGGCGTCGTACTCGCCGATGCCGTCCTGGCGGTTGAGGATCTGGCTGGAGATCACGACCGACGCGTCGGCGTCCAGCATGGTGACCTCGTACTCGAGGATTGCGAGGTGGCGTTCCGTGAACGACACCAGGCGGCGCGACTGGATCAGCACGCGCTTGCCCGAGGGCGTGCGCCATTCGAGGGATCGGGAGAGGATGCCGCCGGCGAAGTCGAGGCGGCGCTCATAGCTGAGCAGATCCGCGAGGGTCAGGACGAGCGGCTCGTCGTCGACGTAAATGCGAATGATCTTGGCATCCGGCGCGTTGACGATCGTCTGCCCGACGCGTGCGAAGCCGAAAGCCTCTTCCGCGTGCCGGATCTGCCAGGTCTCGTGGAACCCGTTGATGAACGTGCCGTGGGCGTGGCCGTCCCGGCCCTCGTCCACGTTGCCGCGCAGGCCGAGGTACCCGTTGCCGATGGCGAACAGCGTCTCGGTGCGTCCCATGTCGTCACCCGAGAAGTCCTTCTCGACCAGGGCCCACTCGTCGATCGGAAATCGGTTGCGGTCGAGCGGGTCGTTCGTGTCGGTGATCCGGTTCATTCTCCGGCCTCCGTTTCGACGTTGGGGAGCAGCTCGTGCAGGTCGGTAACGACGACGTCGGCCCCGGCGTCGAGCAGGGTCTGCGTGCCCACGCCGCGGTCCACTCCGAGCACGAGGCCGAAGTTGCCGGCGCGACCGGCCTGGATGCCCGAGTGCGCGTCTTCGACGACGACGCACTGGACCGCATCGAGGCCGAGGAGTGCCGCGCCGAGCTCATAGGTGTCGGGGGCCGGCTTGCCGGCCAGACCACGCTCGGCCGAGAGCAGGCCGTCGACGACGATTTCGAAGCGTCCGCGAATGCCGGCTGCCGCGAGGGTCTTCTCCCCGTTGCGCGAGCTGGTGACGACGGCCACGGCGAGGCCGGCGGCCACGACGTAGTCGAGGAACTCGATCGATCCCGGGTAGGGCGTGACACCGCTTTCGGCGAGGGTCTCGTTGAAGGCCTCGTTCTTGCGGTTGCCGAGGCCGCAGACGGTGTTGCGCTCCGGGGCGTCCGTCGGGTCGCCGTCGGGCAGCTGGATGCCCCGGGAGGCGAGCAGCGACCGCACGCCGTCATAGCGGGGCTTGCCATCGATGTACTGGAAGTAGTCGGCCTCGCTGTAGGCGGGGCTCACTCCCTGGTCCTCGAGAAAGCGGGTGAACAGGCGCGACCAGGCGGCCATGTGAACATCGGCGGTGGGCGTGAGCACCCCGTCGAGGTCGAAGAGTACACCGCGCATGGACAGGAGCCGGGCGCGCGTTTCCGCGCGCGACAGGGGGAATCGCGTAGAAGTCATAACTGATGCCTTGCTTGGTAGGTCCTGAGACAGTGGGAGGTCTGATCGAAGCGGTCAAATGATCACGATCTCGATCGGGGGATCGACGTGATGTGCGCCAACGCGGCGAGGAATGCGATTGACGACGCTGCGGACCAGGGCTAGGACTGCATACGCCTGAATACTCCCCCCGATCTTATGCCCCCGACGGCGTTGCGCCGATTTCTCCGGTTGCGCGGCCCTGATCCCCCGGTCTCCGGCGCGCCCGGAAAATCGGCCGATACTATTGGCAGGATGAACCAAGAACGGAGCGCGCTCTCGGCCGCACCCGCGTCCGCGAATCGATCGCGCTCCGCGCGGCTGGCGGGCCGGCGTTTCCGACAGCTCTTCTCGGTCACGGTCGCGGTTCTCGTCCTGCTGGTGGCGGGCCTCGCGATGGCCAACTTCAGCCAGGGTCCCCGCCTGGCCTCCGCCGAGATCAACCTCGACGCCGCCGTCACGCGTGGCAACGCGCGCCTGCTGCTCACCGCGAACCAGCCGCTGGCCGAGGTCCAAGCCGGCCAGGTGGCGGTATCCCCGGCTACAGAGGTCTCCGCCCGTGTCGCCGACCGCGCCCTGACGGTGGAGTTCGCCGGCATCCTGCGCTACAACACCGTCTATACGGTGACGGTGACGGATGTCGCGAGCATCACCCAGGACGCCACCGCCACCCTGGAATACGAGTTCACGACCCCGGACGTCGACATCTATGCGCTGCAGCGCGACAGCCGGGTGGATGACGCCGGTGCGAAGCGGCCCGACACCGTGCGCCGAACGACCCTGCAGGGCCGGGGCGACGGAGACATCGTGTTCAGCGCCCCGCGCATCCAGCAGTATGTCGCCCTGGAGAACCACCTCGCCGCCGTCACGCTCGCCGAAGACGACACGGCCACCCTCGAGGTGGTCTCGTTCGGGGGCGGGGACAACGTGCAGGTGCCCGTGCCGGGCGCGGGCGTGATCGAGAACCTGGCGGCCTCCCCATCGAAAACCCTGATCGCGTACACCTTCACCAGCGCCCCGGAGACGGCGGGGCGCCGCTACGACCGCACCCCCTTCGTCTACGACCTGACCGAGTACTCGGGCCTCCCGGCCGAGGTCACCGGGGTGGACGGCCTGCCGATGACGGTGATGGACCTGCGCTTCGTGCCGGACAGCACCTCTCTCGTCGTGCAGAACGCCGGGCAGACTCTGTTCCTGATCGACATGCTCGGCGACGCCGTGCTGACCCCGTTGGGCGAGCACGACGAGATGCGCGGATTCGTTCCCGGCACCCGCGCGCTCGTCGTCGCCGACCCCGACCAAGGCTCGACGATCGACCTCGCCGACGGTGCCGTGACCACACTCGACCTCGCGCCCAGCCTGCTCGAAGCGAGCGCCTACCCCGGCAAGCTCGTGCTCCTCACCGAGCAGGGGCGCTACGCCCGCCTGTTTCTGCAGGAGACCGGCGACAGCAACCAGCTGGCTTACCTGATCGCCGTCACCGACGCCGCCGACTCGAGCGTCGCGTTCACTCCCGCGTCGGACGCGTCGCGCGTGCGGGACTTCTGCGTCTCGCCGAACGGCCAGTACCTCGCGGTGGAGACGATCCCGGCGGCCGGCCTCGGCGACTACTACCCGACCCTGCCCGCGTTCTCGGGCATGACGACCACCCTGGTAGACCTCGACCGCGGCACCAGCAGCCGTAGCGTGTCCGGTTTTCTCCCTGATTGGTGCGGCTAACCGAGGGATACCCCCGCCAACCTCCTGCCGATGGCTTCCTGTCCCGAGCGCAACCGAGTCGAAACAGGACAAGATATACCCATGAGTCAGACCATCGCCGCGCGGCCCTTCACCGCGCGCCGGAGGCCCGGCCGCGGCTTCTCCGTCGGCCTCGTCATCATCGGGCTGGTGATCCTGC
The DNA here is from genome assembly GCF_004402465.1 of Cryobacterium sp. TMT2-14. Taxonomy (NCBI): domain Bacteria; kingdom Bacillati; phylum Actinomycetota; class Actinomycetes; order Micrococcales; family Microbacteriaceae; genus Cryobacterium; species Cryobacterium sp. TMT2-14. The sequence goes on from NZ_SOFV01000024.1 coordinate 5,686, forward strand.
TGCGCGTGTTTGCTCCGTCGGCCCCTGCCGACACCCTGGCGGACACCTTCCGCGACTTCGTCACCCTGTCGATCAGCGTGGTGATCGAGTCGCTGCCGTTCGTCTTCCTCGGCATCGTGCTGTCGATCGTGGTGCAGACCTGGCTGCCGGAGGGGTTCCTGCTGCGGCGCCTGCCGAAGAACCCGGTCGCCCGGCAGGTCGTACTCTCGCTGCTGGGCATGCTGCTGCCGGTTTGCGAGTGCGGCAATGTGCCTCTGGCGCGCGGCCTGATCGCCAAGGGGCTGACGGTCGGCGAATCGATGACGTTCCTCTTCGCGGCCCCGATCCTCAACCCGGTGACCAGCATCACCACCCAGCAGGCCTTCGGTTGGGACAGTGGCATCCTGGTCTGGCGCATCGCCGGCGGATTCCTGATCGCCAACCTGATCGGCTACATCTACAGCCGGCACCCGAAACCCGAGTCCCTGCTCGCTCCCCGGTTTCAGGATGCCTGTGCACTCGGCGACCACCATGACGCGGCCGACGGGAAGATCAAGCGCAGCGCCGGCCTGTTCACGAAGGAGACCAGCGCGATGTTGCCGGCGCTCTTTATCGGCGCCGGACTGGCCGGGCTGATCCAGACCGCCGTCTCTCGCGAGGTGCTCGTGACGCTCGGCAGCCACCCGGTCTGGTCCGTGCTGGCGCTGATGGCCCTGGCCTTCGTGGTTTCGATCTGCTCCAACGTCGACGCCTTCTTCGTCCTCTCGTTCGGTGCGACGTTCATGCCCGGTGCCATCGTGGCCTTCCTGGTCTTCGGCCCGATGATCGACATCAAGATGCTGGCCCTGCTGCGCACGACCTTCACGGCCAAGACCCTGATGCAGCTCACCCTGATTGTGGCTCTCTGCTCCGCGGTTCTCGGATTGGCGATCAACTATGTCGTTTAGACGGCTCCTGCGGCGCTGGCAGGGCGCGCTTCTCAGCATCGTGGGCATTGTGGCCACGGTCTACCTGGGGGTCAGCGGGCAGCTCGGGCTCTACATCCACCCCCGGTACTTCGTGTTCACCATGGTGATGGCCGTGATCGCCGCCGCGCTGGTGGTGGCCGCATTCGCTCTCCTGCCCGCAGCCGAAGACGAGCACGAGCTGCCTGAGGACGACGGAGGACGCTGGGCGTGGCTCTGGCCGGCCGGCAGCATCCTGATCATCGTCGCGGCCACCGTGGGCCTCCTGGTGTTGCCGCCGGCGACCCTGACCACGGCCACGGTCGCCAAGCGCGACCTGAACGGCTCGACCTCGCTCATCACGCAGAAAGAGGCGAGCGACCTCGTCGGCGGCGACTACTCGACCTTCACCGTGCGGGACTGGTCCTCGCTGCTGCGCCAAGGCGCCGGCGAGGACTTCTTCGCCGACAAGACCGCGACCGTGACCGGGTTCGTCACGCCCGACACGAGCGACCCCGAGAACGTGTTCTTCGTGGCCCGCTTCGTCGTGTCCTGCTGCGCGGTCGACGCGCAGCCGGTCGGCATCCCCGTCTACTACCCCGGCTGGCAGGACGAATTCCCGACCGACAGCTGGGTTGCCATCGAGAGCGGTTTCAACACCAACCCGAGCATCCGCAGCGATGAGACCATCGCCCTTGTTCCGAGCGAGATCACGCCCACGGACCAGCCCGCCCAGCCGTACGTCTACTGACGCCGGCAAGCTGATCGGGCCGCTCTGACGCCCGGTGCCCGCTGCATCCGTCGCTACGCAAACTCGGAGAAATTGCCGAAACGCCGGCTGGGTCACCCCAGCCTGATCTCGCGGCGTGTCGTGAAAAGCCCCGAGTTTAGGCACCGACGACGGATGCCCGGAGTGCGCCGAGCTGCGTGGCACGTTCCCGGGTGATTCGGGCGCCGCCCGCGGGGCTCGGCGAGCTCGACCCCCGATCAGGCGGCCGAGGCATCCTTGGGGTCGGTGGCGGCGTCATCCGTGCCGAAGTGGTTGCTGCCCGCGGTCACGCCGGCGAGCCGCAGCCAGGTGTCGACCACGGTGTCGGGGTTCAGCGACACGGAGTCGATGCCCTCGGCGACGAGCCACTCGGCAAAGTCCGGGTGGTCGCTGGGGCCTTGACCGCAAATGCCCACATACTTGCCGCGGGCCTTGCAGGCCGCGATCGCCATGCTGAGCAGTTTCTTCACGGCCGGGTCGCGCTCGTCGAAGCCGCCGGCGACGATCGCCGAGTCGCGGTCGAGGCCGAGCGCCAGCTGCGTCATGTCGTTGGAGCCGATGGAGAACCCGTCGAAGTAGTCCAGGAACTCGTCGGCGAGCAGCGCATTGGCCGGCAGCTCGCACATCATGACGATCTCAAGGCCGTTCTCCCCACGGCGCAGCCCGTTCTCGGCGAGCAGTTCAATAACGCCCGCGGCCTCGTCCAGGGTGCGCACGAAGGGGATCATCAGCTTGACGTTGGTCAGCCCCATCTCGTTTCGCACGAATGAGAGCGCCTCGCATTCGAGGTCGAAGCAGTCCCGGAACGAGGGCTCGAGGTAGCGGGACGCCCCGCGGAACCCGAGCATCGGGTTCTCTTCGTGCGGCTCGTAGGCCGGTCCGCCGATGAGGTTGGCGTACTCGTTGGACTTGAAATCGCTCATCCGCACGATCACGGTCTCCGGCGCGAAGGCGGCCGCGATCGTGGACACGCCCTCGGCCAGGCGCTTGATGTAGTAGTCGCGCGGATTGCCGTAGGCGGCGATGCGGGTGTTGATCTCGCGGGCCACGTCGGCGGGCTGGTCGGCCAGGTTGAGCAAGGCCTTGGGGTGGATGCCGATCTGACGGTTGATGATGAATTCGAGCCGGGCGAGACCCACGCCGTGGTTGGGCAGCTGGGCGAACGTGAACGCCTGCTCCGGGGTGCCGACATTCATCATGACCTTCACCGGGGCCGGCGGCAGGGTGGTGAGCGCGGTCTCCTCGATGCCGAAGTCGAGCAGCCCTTCGTAGATCAGGCCCGCCTCACCCTCGGCGCAGGACACCGTGACTTCGAGGCCGTCGGAGAGGATGTCGGTGGCGGTCCCGGTGCCGACGACCGCGGGAATGCCGAGTTCGCGGGCGATGATCGCGGCATGGCAGGTGCGGCCGCCGCGGTTGGTCACGATGGCGCTGGCGCGCTTCATGATCGGTTCCCAGTCGGGGTCGGTCATGTCCGCGACGAGCACGTCGCCGGTGGCAAAGCTCGCCATCTGGTCGATGGACGAGAGGATGCGCACGCTTCCGGCGCCGATCCGCTGGCCGATGGCGCGGCCCTCGACCAGGATCTTACCGGTCTCGTTCATCTTGAACCGGCTCTGGGACACCGCGGTCGCTCGCGACTGAACCGTCTCCGGGCGGGCCTGCAGGATGTAGATGCCGCCGTCGATGCCGTCTTTGCCCCACTCGATGTCCATCGGGCGTCCGTAGTGCGCCTCGATCGAGAGGGCGTGGCGGGCCAGCTCCTCCACGTCGGCATCGGTGATGCTGAACAGGTTGCGCAGGTCGACGTCCACGGGAACGAAGTCGATCGTGCGGCCGATTTCACGGTTCTTCGTGAAGGTCATCTGCAGCGCCTTCTCGCCGAGGGTGCGCTTGAGGATGGCGGGACGGCCGGCCTCGAGTGCCGGCTTGTAGACGTAGAACTCGTCGGGGTTGACGGCGCCCTGCACGACGGCCTCGCCCAGACCGTAGGAGGAGGTGATGAAGACCGCGTCGCGGAAGCCGGATTCGGTGTCCATCGTGAACATGACCCCGGAGGAGCCGATGTCCGAGCGCACCATGCGCTGGATCCCGGCCGACAGCGCCACCTCGGCGTGCTCGAAATCGTGGTGCACCCGGTAGGCGATCGCCCGGTCGTTGTAGAGGGAGGCGAAGACATCCTTGATGGCCGGCAGGATGTTCTCGATTCCGCGCACATTCAGGAACGTCTCCTGCTGACCGGCGAAGGACGCATCCGGAAGGTCCTCGGCGGTGGCGCTGGAACGCACCGCCCAGGAAATGTCGTCGGAGCCGCCGTGCTTCAGGACCAGGGCCGTGTAGGCGGCCCGGATCTGGGACTCGAACTCGGGCAGGAAGGGCGTGTCACGCATCAGGCCGCGGATTTCCTTGCCGGCCGCTGCCAGCGCGGTGACGTCGTCGATGTCGAGGCCCCGCAGGCGCTCGATGATCCGCTGGTCCAAACCGGAATCGGACAGGAACCGGCGGTAGGAGTCCGCGGTGGTGGCGAATCCGTCGGGCACCTTGACGCCGGCCGACGTCAGATTCTGCACCATTTCGCCCAGGGAAGCGTTCTTGCCGCCCACCCGGTCCAGGTCCGTGAGTCCGATTTCGGAAAACCAGAGGATGTCTGTCGTCATGTGTTCTGCTCCCTTGCAGTGTGCGACCAGAGGTGAGGCCACGAGGTGAGGAGGCTCACCTCATGGATAAGCGCCCTGTTCCCATAGTGACAGGTCTATCCGGCCTGAGCGCAATTTGTTTACTTGATTGACATGTTCACTTGTCTGCGTTTTGAATGTGAGTCAGCGCTTGAGGTTCATTTGCTGCAGAATCATGGCCGACATCTCCTCCACGGACATGCTCGCCGAGTTGAGGAATGGGATTCCGTGGGAGGCATAGAGTCGCTCCGCACTGCGCAGCTCGAACCCGCACTGCCGCAGGGACGCGTAGGGCGAACCTTCCCGGCGCTGGGTGCGCACCTGGCTCAGGCGCAGGGGATTGGTGGTGAGCCCGAAGCACTTGTCCACGAACGGTCGCAGTGGCTTGGGGAGACCCTCCCGCTCGAAGTCCTCGTCGACGAGAGGAAAGTTCGCCGCGAAGATGCCGTGCTGCAGCGCCAGGTACATCGTGGTGGGGGTCTTGCCGCAGCGCGACGGGGCCACCAGGATCAGCTGCGCCTTCTCGAGCGCTCGCAGGCTCTGGCCGTCATCGTGCTCCATCGCGTATTCGACGGCCGTCATGCGGGACTGATAGCGGGCGGCGTTGCCGAGGCCGTGGGCGCGCCCTGGTTCGTTGCTGGCCTGCGTCGCCAGGGTCTCCTCGAGCTCGCCGAGATAGGTTCCGAGCAGGTCGATCAGGGTGGCCGTGCAGGTGCCGAGGGTGCGGCGGATGTCGCTGGTCACGGCCGTGGAGAATACGATCGGCTTCTGGCCGCGCTCCACCAGAGCGTCGATCAGGTCGACCACGGCCTGGGCCTGGTCCACATTCAGGATGAACGGGATCGTCGTGCGGTCGAACTCCACGGTGGGGAACTGGGACAGGAGGGTGCTCCCGAGCGTTTCCGCCGTGATTCCGGTGCTATCCGAGAGAAAGAAAACCGGGCATGGATCGTCAGTGGCCATACCTCATTGTGTACCTCCCGGCAGGCTCGGCGCGGATCGGTGCGCGCGTACTGAGCGCCGCAGTCGATTCCGCGAGTTGCCGTCGTCGCATCGTGCGCAGCAGACTTGAGTCTGGGGTTGCGACTGATTCGTCCGCCCGGTAGCTAAGGAACCCACCATGACTGAACCGAATGATGCACGCGTCGGCCTCTACATCGACTTCGACAACATCGTCGTCTCTCGCTATCAGCAACTACACGGACGAAATGCCTTCCAGCGCGATGGCATCCGTAATTTCGACAGATCGAGCGCGGATGCCGAGCCCGAGGTTGCCGCGAAGCTGAACGCCGCGACGGTCGACTTCAACGCGATCATTGATTTCGCCGCGTCGTTCGGCACGCTGGTTGTCAATCGCGCGTACGCCGACTGGTCCGTGCCCGTGAATGCGAGCTACCAACGCCAGCTCATGTCCCGAGCGGTTGACCTCACCCAGCTATTCACCACGACCACGCGGGGAACGAAGAACGGGGCGGACATCCGTCTTGCCGTCGACGTGGTCGAAGACCTCTTCCGGCTGCCCGACCTCACCCACGTCATCATCGTCGCCGGTGACTCGGATTACATCGCCCTCGCCCAGAAGTCGAAACGTCTCGGTCGCTTCGTGGTGGGCATCGGAGTGGCCGGGTCGACCAGCACCTCTCTCGCGGCTGCGTGCGACGAATTCGAAGACTATGACTCTCTCCCCGGCATAGCGAAGGTCGCCGCCGCCGCGCCCGCCCCCGTGGCGCTCGTGCAGAAGCCCCCGTCGGGCAGGAAGGCCGCAGAACCCGCGACCGTGCCACCCAAGACGGTGCCCGTCAAAGCCCGCACCCTGACGACGATCCCGATGTTCTCGCACACCACAAGTTCGCAATTCGACGAGCCGGAGCCGGAACCGGCCGAGGACATCGACCCTCAGACAATCGCGTCGGAGCTCCTCGTGCGTGCCCTGCAGATCGGGCACGCAAAGGGCGACGACGACGAGTGGCTGAACACCGGCACGGTGAAGAACCAGATGCGCCGGATGGACCCCTCGTTCAACGAAAAACCGCTCGGCTTCCGTTCCTTCACCGACTTCCTCTCCTCGCGCAGCGAGGTGGCCGAGCTGCAGGAAGATGGCCCGCATCGGCTCATCCGTCTGCGCCCGGAGGCGAACGCCGGACGCTGAGTCGGTCCGTGCGGTCCGGCGCCGAGCAGGAGCAACGCGTGGTGTGTCAGAACCAGGTTCCGTCGAACACAGACAGCGGTGTGATCTGAGCCCGTGAGCGTTTCGACCGAGACGAAGGCTGCTTTCAAGACGACCGAATTCAGCGCCTGAATGCTGATTCTCCTCGCGCGTTCATCGCTTCCGCCATGGTCGATAACGGGGACGACGGGCAGGGTTTCGGGGCCAGCTCCGCCTGGCTGTCCGCCACGCTCCTCACCATCGGTTACATGATTAGCCGCGGCCCGAACAAATCGGGAAGCCGTGAGAACTGCGACCGTGACGAGCGCGACAACCGCCGCTAACTGACTCGGTGCACGGACCGGATCTGCCCTTGACGCGGCGTCCGTACAGGAGGCCCCCTACGCTTCGCGCAAGGGGCCTTCTGCTCCGTGCAGGGCGCTGGAGCGTCCCGAACAACACCCGCCGTGGCTTCGGGGCCAGGGATATCGCCGATGTCGGCGACGGTGTAGAAGAGGAGGCACGTCGTTTTCCCGTCCCGCAGCTGCCGGAAGTGGGCATCAAAGGAACTGTGGAAAAAAACGGGGACGCAGAGGCAACAGCGAAGGACTTCGATGCCATGATGGGCGACATCGACGTGGGACTCGGACAATAATCATGGGCGAATTTGTCTACGGAAATCCCTCTGTCATTGTCGAGTTCGATGATCGGGGTCTCGCAGCTCAAGATCGTCATCCTCGCCAAGGTGCGTCGAGGGGAGAGCTTCTCTTTCTCCTGGGAGTACACAGCGGCGGCTGGCAGCGGCCACAGCTCCATCTGGATCCACCCCACCATCCCGTTGCAGTTCAACTTTCAAGGCAGCAAAGAACCTCTCCTGAACCGGGCAAGGGTGGAGTAACTCGTCCGCATCTCGAACACACCCGCCGGTCTGCGCGTCACCCCAGAGCCGCCCCAACCGGGGGAAGTGCGACTCTGATTCTCAGAGCGGTCGCGAGAGCCGATCGGCCGTGATTTGTTCAAGGGAGTTCGCTGACCTCCACGAAAAAGCCCCGGCTTCACCGCGCCGGGGGGAGGCGAGGAATCTGCCGGGGCCGATTCGTTTGGAGTGGGGGAACTCCATTGACCACGGTACGGCGGATGGGCTGAATTTCGGCTGGACGAGCCCCCATGTCGGAACAAAACCGTACGGTCGCCGCGGAACCGGGCATCGACCGCGTGTTCGCCGACGCAGGCCGACGGGGGCATCGCCGTCGGAGCCGGGACGGGGGTCGCGATCGCCTCCGATGGGTCATCCTCGCCAGCGACGACCCGCGCCCGGAAAACAGCGCTCTTTCGGTGGTCTCCCGGCGGGCATAAAATCTCGGCATGTCTGCTGACCCGGATGACTATCGTCAGGCCCTGGAGCGAGCGAAAGCCCATGCCCTGGACTGGCTCTCCTCCCTGCCCACCCGGCCCGTGGGGCCACGCGTCGACGCCGACACCCTCGCCGCGGGCTTCGCAGCGCCGCTGCCGCTGCAGCCGACGGACCCGGCGGAGGTGATCGACGAGCTGGCCCGGCTGGCCGAACCGGGGCTGATGGCGATGACGTCCGGCCGCTTTTTCGGCTGGGTGATCGGCGGCACGTTGCCGGCAGCCCTGGCAGCCGACTGGCTGGTCAGCGCGTGGGACCAGAACGCCGGCATGCGCTTCGCGACCCCGGCCACGGCCGCCGCCGAGGAGGCCGCCGGCGGCTGGATCCTCGATCTGCTGGGTCTGCCGGACGGCGCCGACGTGGGCTTCACCACCGGGGCCACCATGGCGAACTTCGTGGGTTTGGCGGCCGGACGCGATCATGTGCTCGGCGGCGCCGGCTGGGACGTCGCGATCGCCGGTCTGGCCGGGGCGCCCCGCGTCGCCGTCTACGTGGGCGATGAGCGCCACGCGGTGATTGACCTGGCCCTGCGCTACCTGGGACTCGGCGCCCCCATTGTCGTCCCGGCCGACGACCAGGGCCGCATGCTCCCCGAGGCCCTGGCGGCCGTGCTCAACCAGGGCACTGGCCCCGCGATCGTCTGCCTTCAGGCCGGCAATGTGCACTCCGGCGCCTTCGACCCGGTCGGTGAACTCACCGACCTCGCCCACCAGCATGGTGCCTGGGTGCACGTCGACGGCGCCTTCGGCCTCTGGGCCGCAGTGAGCCCGCGCTACCGCGAGCAGCTGGCAGGCCTCGACACCGCCGATTCCTGGGCCACCGACGCGCACAAGACACTCCAAGTGCCCTACGACTGTGGCATGGCCATCGTGGCCAGGCCCGCCGAGCTGCGGTCCACCTTCGGGGTGCACACGAGCTACCTGTTCGCCGATGAGACCGGTCCGGGTGACCCCTACGAAAAGGTGCCCGAGCTGTCGCGCCGGGCGCGCGGCGTTCCGGTCTGGGCGGCTCTGCGCTCCCTGGGCCGATCGGGCACCGTGATGCTGGTGGAGCGGCTGGCCGATCACGCCCGGGCCATCGCCGACGGACTGGGTCGCATCACCGGCGCCGAGGTGCTCAACGACGTGGTCTTCACCCAGGTCTGCGTCAGCTTCGGCGACGACGAGCGCACCCGACGGGTGACGGAAGAACTACTCAAGGAGGGAACCGCCTGGATGTCGGGTTCGCGTTGGCAGGACCGGGATGTGCTGCGGGTCTCCGTGAGCAACTGGTCGACGGATGCGGACGACGTCGCCGCATCCGTGGCTGCCGTCGAACGGGCCTGCGCGGCGGTCGCGCGCAACCGTCCGACGGAATATGAGAAGGCGTGAATACGGCCGTGGTCCGGGCTGATTCCAGGGCTGGCCCGGGCCCGGTCCGGGCGGCGATTCGTGCTCCGATCGGCGGCCGCCACCGACGGCCCGCGAGAAGCCGCTGGAGACGACGGTCGTAGGATCGAAGTAACAAGGATTGCCACAGGTTGCCGGTTGCCCCGGATTCACCGGCAACTGGAGGTATGTCGAATGCTCGCTCAACCACGGGTCGTCATCGTCGGCGGCGGAATCAGCGGATTGGCGACAGCACACTACCTGCACCGCCGGCTTGGCGACGGGGTGCGTCTCACTCTGGTTGAGGGTGGGGCGCGGTTGGGAGGCAAGATCTCCACTGAGCAATTCGGCGGGCACCTCGTTGACGTCGGACCTGACGCGCTGATGGTGCGGGCACCCGTGGTGGCAGCCCTCATCGAGGATCTCGGGGTCAGCGACCTCGTCGTGGCCCCCGCCGGGTCCGGCGCACGCATCTGGTCGCGCGGTAAGCTGCGACGGCTCCCGGCCGGCACCCTCTTCGGCATCCCCGATCGGCTGCTGCCCCTGATGAAATCCCGACTGCTGTCCCCGCTCGGCCTGGGCCGTGCGGCCCTGGACCTCGTGAAGGCGGCCCCGGCGGGATTGCCAGACGACCCCACAATCGCCGAAATCGTTCGCCCGAGGATGGGCGGGCAGGTGTTCGACCGCCTCGTCGATCCGCTGCTCGGCGGTGTGCATGCCGGCAGGGCCGACGAGCTCAGTGCTCGGAGCACCGCGCCTGACATCGACGCTCTCGCCCGCGGCAATCGCAGCCTCTACCTCGGACTGCGGCGCCGACGCCGGAATGCCCCACCCAAGCCCGCCGGAGCAGGAGGCGCGGTCCTCGTCACCCTCCGTGGGGGACTCGCCCGGTTGATCGACGCACTGGCCATCCACGTCGTGGGCGACGATGTGCGCCTCGGTACGGCGGTCGTCTCCGTGTCGCGCGGCACCGCCGGCTATGAGGTGAAGCTGAGCGATGGCACGATGCTCGAGGCCGACGCGGTGGTGCTCGCCACTCCCGCGTTCGCTGCGGCGGACATGGTGCGCAAGGAAGCCCCCGACCTGGCCGCCGCGCTGGCGGGTATTCCCTACGTCGATGTTGCCACGATCTGCTTGGCCTATCCGCGCTCCGCCGTCGCCCACAACCTCGTCGGCACGGGCTTCCTGGTGCCGCCGGAGGAAGGCAAACTCATTGTCGGCTGCACCTGGTCCAGCGCCAAGTGGCCGCACCTCGCCGATGACACGACCATGATCATCCGCTGCATGGTGGGCAGGCGCCGCGACCAGCGCTGGATGGACCTCGATGAGGACACCCTGGTCAGCCAGGTGCACGCCGAACTCGTCGAGGCCATGGGTCTGACCGGGCGCCCGACCGAGCAGCACATCGAGCGCTGGCTGCAGGCGATGCCGCAGTACATCGTCGGCCATCAGGGCCGGCTCGCCGCCGCGGAGATGGCTCTGGGTCGGCTGCCGGGGCTCTACCTGACCGGTTCCGCCTACCGGGGGGTCGGGCTGGCCAGCTGCGTGGCCGATGCCGAGCGCACCGCCGACAAGCTCGCGCAGCTTCTGACCGATGCGCGTCCCGCGAGCGAGGTGCCCGCATGAGCGGGCTCAGCATCCCCCTCGGCGAGACCGCCGTGTTGCCGACCCTGCCGACCGCCCGCCGTGGAAAGGGCCCGGACTACGCGCAGCGCCCGATGCTGGTGTTCTGGGAAACCACCCGCGCCTGCCCGCTTGCCTGCAAACACTGCCGGGCCAGCGCCACGATGCAAGCCCTACCGGGCGAGCTGACCACGGCAGCGGGCAAAGACCTGATTGACCAGGTGGCCGGATTCGGCCGGCCGTACCCGATCCTGGTGCTCACCGGCGGCGACTGCCTGATGCGCCCTGACCTGTTCGAACTCGTCGACTACGCCACCGGCCTTGGACTGCCGACGGCGCTGTCCCCGTCGGTCACGCCGAGTCTCACTCCGCAGATGATCGAACGGATCGTGGCGAGCGGGGTCAAGGCGGTGTCGATCAGCCTTGACGGCGCCGTCGCCGCGACCCATGAGGGCGTGCGCGGGATCCCGGGCCACTTCGACGACACCATGGCGGCGATCCGGGCTCTCGCCACGGCGGGGTTGACCGTCCAGGTCAACACGACCGTCATGCGCGCCAATGTCGACGAGCTCGCAGATGTCGCGGCCCTGATCAAGAACGCCGGCGCCGCTATCTGGGAGGTCTTCTTCCTCGTCCAGGTCGGCCGCGGCGTCTCGACCGAGGCCGTCAGCCCAGCGGAGCACGAAGACATCTGCCACTTCCTCTTCGACGCCTCCCAGCACGGCTTCATCGTGCGCACGGTCGAGGCACCCTTTTTCCGGCGAATCGTCGCCCGCCGACGCGCCGGTGACCCTGCACCGATGAGCGCACTGTACAACACCCTGTCCGCGAGGCTGGAAGCCCTGATGGGGCCGCCCGCGGGCCTGCCGCGGGCGCAGACCGCGTCGACCCGCGACGGCAAGGGCATCGTCTTCGTGGCTTACGACGGCGAGGTCTACCCGGCCGGGTTCCTGCCACTCGGCCTCGGGAACGTGTGCACGACCCCGCTGGCCGAGATCTATCGGGACAACCCGCTACTCAAACAGATCCGGGCCACGGAGTTCACCGGCCGCTGCGGCAGCTGTGAGTACGCGGACCTGTGCGGGGGCTCCCGAGCCCGCGCGTTCGCGTCGAGCGGCGATCCGCTGGGGGAAGACCCGGCCTGCCCGTTCCAGCCCGGCGCGGCCGGCGCCCACGTCGGTGCCTGAGTCCCAGCCATTGGATGGCCTCGTGCCCGCGCCTCCCGCGGAGCCAGCCGGGTACGACGCCGTGGTCCTCCTCGGCTTCGGAGGCCCCGAGGGCCAGGACGACGTCATCCCGTTCCTACGGAACGTCACCCGGGGCCGCGGAGTTCCGGAGGCACGCCTCGAAACCGTGGCCGCCCACTACCGCTCCTCGGGTGGTGTGAGCCCGGTCAACGCCCAAAACCGGGCGCTCCGTGACGCGCTCCAGACCGAACTGGCCGCCCGAGACACCTTCGTGCCGGTGTACTGGGGGAACCGCAATTGGGCTCCGTACCTGCGAGACGCCGTGACTGCGGCCGTCGACGCCGGCCACACCCGATTGCTCGCGCTCACGACGAGCGCGTACAGCTCCTACTCGAGCTGCCGGCAGTACCGGGAAGACCTGGCCGAGGCGCGGTGCGCCACCGGGCTCGGCGACGCCGTGCGCATCGACGCGGTTCGCCCCTACTTCGACCATCCCGGCTTCGTCGCCCCGTTCGTGCTCGGCGTCTGCTCCGCCCTCGCCGACTTCGCGCGGCAGGGCCTGGCCCCGGATGACGTTCACGTGCTCTTCACAACCCACTCCATCCCGATGGCGGATGCCGAGCAGAGTGGCCCACGCGAGCGATCCTTCGGTGCCGGCGGGGCCTACGAGGCGCAGCACCGGGCCGTCGCGGAGGTGGTGATGGCCGCCGTTTCAGCGGCGGCGGACGACGACACAGTGGCCGACGCCACCCCGGCCTGGTCTCTGGCATTCCAGTCGCGGTCGGGGCCGCCCGAAATGCCTTGGCTCGAACCTGACGTCAACGACGTCATCGTCGTGCTCGCCGCGGCCGGCACGCGGGCCGTCGTCGTGGTGCCGATCGGATTCATCTCCGACCACATGGAGGTCTCCTGGGACCTCGACACGGAGGCGGCGGCCACTGCCGCCGCGCACGACCTGGGGTTTACCCGGGTGTCGACCCCCGGCCTGCACCCGGCGTTCGTGGCGGGGCTCGTCGACCTGTTGCTTGAGCGACTGACGCCGGCAACGACCCCGGAACGCTGCGCGCTCACCGCGCTCGGACCATGGACGGATGTGTGCCCGGTGGGATGCTGCGAAAAGGGGCCGGCCCGGAGGCCGGGGACGGAACCCTCATCCCCAGCAGGAAATCCCGCGGCCCAGGGAGGTCCTTCATCGGGGGAGGCGCACCGCTGACGCCCGCGCAACTGGCCGAGCGGATGGCCGCCATCCGCGGGTGACCCCGGCCTCCCACCGATTGGGTACGCTCGGCGATAGGGCTCAAGAAGGCTAACGAAGGACCAACCGTGACCCACCCGTATCCGTTGTATGTGGCCATCCGGGCGCAGTGCTTCTGCTGCCAGTCGCTGCAGCCGTTCACGTTCACCTCGGCGACCGACCAGGTGGTCTGCGCATCCTGCCTGCACCACCTGGGGGCGGAAAAGGCCACCCGCCGGGACGCGGAGCACATCAAGCTGTGGGTCGGGCAATACGCCGACCAGCAGGAGAACCACCGGCAGTTCGCCGAGAAGTCGGCGGGGGCGGATGCCGAGCAGCAGGCGGTGATCGACGGGCTCACGGCCCAGGTGGTGGAGCTGCGCGGCGTCGTGGCCGGCGAGTCCGACCGCACGAAGAGCGCCGGGGTGCGCGCGCTCCTCGAGAGTGACCTGGTGCGGCGCGCCGAGCGGAAGACCGAGCTCGCGCACCGTCAGCTCGACTGGGCTATGGCCGTGCTCTGGCGGATCGGGCAGCTGCACCACGCCGTGGAGGGCATGCCGCTGGCCTGCGTCTGCGGGCGCGCCGCCGCGGCTTGCGCGGAAGGTCGGGCGATCGATCCGCAGCGGCAGGCCGTGCTCGACTGGGAGCGGAAGAACCTCGTGCTGCTGCGCGCCGGCTCCCGGCACGCCCTGCCCGACGACCACCCCGAGGTGCGGGCCTCGAGACGACAGCCGTGAGAGGTGCGGGCCGCCAACCCCTCAAACGTGTCGGTGCACCGGCGAGCGGACGGCGGGGGCCTACGCTGGAAAAATGGAACCCCTCAACACCCTGCACATTGTCTCCGGCGTCTTCATCGTCGGGCCCATGGCCATCCTCCCCATGACCGCCATGCGCTCCATGCGTGCCGGGGAAGCCGGCCAGGTGGCCTCACTGGCGAAGTCCACCAATCTCTTCACTCTGCTGTCGCTGCTGGTGGTGTTCCTCGGTTTCGGCGCGGCGGGCTTCAGGGACAACGCCTCCCTCGCGTCGACCTGGATCTGGCTGTCGATCGTGCTCTACGCGGTGGCCCTCGTACTCAGCCTGTTCCTGGTGGTTCCGACCATGAAGTCGGTCTCGGAGCTCCTCGCCGAGCAGTCCGCCAGCGGTACCCGGGTCGCCGGCGCCAAGGTCGCCGGTTACTCGCGCGTGGCCATGGGCTCGGGCATCGTCTCGCTGCTCCTGGTGGTCGTGGTCGTGCTGATGGTGGTCAAGCCGGTCTAGCCGTTCACAGTCTCGCCGGGCTAGTCCAGGTCGCCCACCGAGACCAGGCCGTCGTGACGGCGGCCATCGAAGATGATCGTCGGGATCTTCACGGTGTGGATGCTCTCCTCGACCAGCCGCGTGTTCGCGGCGATGATGTCCGCGACCTCGTCGGAGGCGGCGACGGATGCCACGTCGGCGACCTGTTCCTGGCTCAGGCCGAATTCGGCCGACCAGTCCTGCAGCAGCGCGGTGGCGACAGCCGGCTCGGCGCCGTTGATCACGCTCTGCCAGGAAACGCCCTTGTCATCGACTTCCGTGTAGATCCGGCGCAGGATCTCCCAGTCGACCGGCGTGGCGGCGTCGGCGAGAGGGTTCAGCCGCAGCGCCTCGAGGTACTGGGTGACGAGCAGCGAGTTCTGGAACTTGTAGCCGTCGGCGGCGGCGATCGGGTAGGCGATGTAGGTGAGGTTCATCCGGTCGTCGAACCCGGCCTCCTCGATGTTGTTGAACAGCTGCAGGCAGTAGGTGCAGCCGGGGTCGATGACCTCGAGCGCGGTTTCCTTCTTCGCGTCGTAGACGCCCAGGTAGCTGGCGTTGGCGGGCAGGTATTCCTCGGCCTCCCAGTTCTGCATGCGGGAGGGGATCGCCGAGAACGTCTCGCCGAGGCTGGCGAAGTCGTTGCCGAAGGCGCCGATCACGTCGCCGGAGAGCAGGGACTCGCCGAAGGTGGGCGTCTGGTCGGGGATCGAGCAGGCCTCGGCGCCCAGGCTGCAGGATGCGGAATCCTGCTTGTTGCAGGTGCCGTAGACGTACAGGTTCACACCGCTCTTGACGACGACGTATGCGCTCCAGACGGTGGTGAGCACCACGAGCAGCGCGACCACCTCGAGGGCGACGGATGCCGGGCCGACGAGCTTCGGACGGCGCACCGCCAGCGGCGCGAGCAGGTGGTCCTTGATGTCCTGCTTGAAGGTGGTGTCGCAGGGGCGGAACGTGACACGGCGGAGGGTGCAGTTCCACGCCCTGCCTAGGTAGCGGCGGTATCGTGCCGACACGGCCCCCATGAGAACGAGAACGATGAATGCGGCAATGCAGAACACTTAGGAGAGGCCTTTCATCAGGCGCGCGAGGGCCTGTGCGGCCTGATCGACATCGGCCGTGGTTGAGTGCAGTCCGAGCGAGAAGCGCAGCAGCGGCGGCAGCCCGAGCTGGTCTTTCAGGTAGTGGTGGGCGCAGAAGTAGCCGCTGCGCACCATGATGTGGGAGTGGGAGAGGAACACTGCGAGCCGGTGCGAATCCTGTTTCGGGGCGTAGGCGCTGATCACCGGGCTGGCCGCGGTGTTGACCAGAGTGAGGCCGGGGATGTCGCCGAGACCCTCGAAGAGACGCTGCGAGAGACCCTGAAGGTGCTCGGCCGCGGGCCGGCCGCCGGGGCGCACCTGTCCCAGCCACTCGATCGCACGGCGCAGGGCGATGATCTCGCCCCAGGCCTGCAGCCCGGGTTCGAGCAGGGCGCCCGGGTCGTTGGCGAGAAGGTCGTAGGAGTCTTCGCGGACATCCGCCACCATGCCGCCGCCCACGAAGGTGAGCTCGAGGGAACTGAGCAGCTCGTGGGTGGCGACGACCACGCCGAGGCTGGCGCCGTACATCTTGTGGGCGGAGAAGCAGAGCGCGTCGGCCTCGGTTTTGGCCAGCAGGGTTCGTTCGTGCGCCATGGCCTGGGCGGCGTCGAGAATGACGATGCCGCCGCGGGCGTGGGTGTCGCGCACCAGGTCGGTGAGGTTGGTAAGCAGACGCCCGTCGATGTTGGAGGCCACGTTGACGACCACGATCGCGCGTTCGAGCTGGGCCGGCCGGTAGACCAGGGCGCCGTCGGGGGCGCGGTCGAGCACCAGGCGGGGCACCCCCAGTCGGGTCGCCGCCGTCATGGTGGGCAGGAAGACCGAATTGTGCTCGATGTGGCTCGTGACCATCTGCCCGAACCGGCCCTGCGGCAGCTGATGCAGCAGCAGGTTCAGCCCGAAGGTCGTGTTGAGGGTGAAGGAGACCGCGTGACCCCGGCCGGAGAGGCCGAGCAGCTCGAGCACGGCCCGGCGGGCGTCCTGCACCTCCCGGTCGACGCGGGTGCCCCAGGCGTATTTCACGCGCCCGCCGCAGGCGTTGTACTCCGTGTAGTACTCGGTCAGGGCGTCGAGGACCGGCTGCGGCCGGAGGCTCTGACAGGCGGAGTCGAGGTAGACCGCGCCGGGTTCGAGGTAAGCGAAATCGGCGAGACGGCCGGTTTCGACCGCAACCGGTGGCGTGCGCCGGAACAACCCAGTGTGCTTCATGTCCTTCAATTCTTTCCGGCTCATTCTAGGCGAGCAGCGGGTTCTGCCCGGCGCGGCTGGGAACCGGCTGGGAGCGTGGTGGTCATAGCTTCATCCGTCGCACCGGGCTAGGCCTGGGCCGCAACGAGCACGGTCCAGGTGAGACCGAAGTCGTCGCTCGCGACGACCCCGCGTCGGTCGGCGGCGAGGAGCCAGGGCACGCTCCCGCCGACGAAGCCGAAGGCCTCCGGGCTGCCGTCGGTCTGTCCTCCGCGGGTCCAGGTTCCGCTTCCGGCCTCCTCGTGCCAGAGCACGCCCTCCGGGTCGATGCCGACGACACCGCCGCCGGCCGCGGCATCCTGAACGTCGATCAGGTACAGCATCGGTGCGCCGGGGACCAGCGCGAACGTGCGCCCGGCATCCTTGCTCACGGCGAGGCCGTTCTCGGTGGTCGCGAAGACCCGGTTGGGGGTCGCCGGGTCGGCGGCGAGGTCGCGCAGCGCCACCGCGGCTCCGGGCGACCAGGTGGCCCCATCGTCGTCGCTGATGCTGACCCTGCCGGCGGCGGCGTCGTAGCCGTAGACGCGCAAGGCTCCCGGCGGCAGGGTCACCGCGTCGAGGTCGTGGAAGTCGGTCTTGCCGGCGAGAGAGACGTTCGACCACGTGGCTGCCGCATCCACGCTGCTGATCAGTCCCACGTTGGGGCCCACCAACGTGGACTCGTCGGAGCCCGGATGCCCGGAGGCCAGCAGCAGGCCCGGCGCTGCCACCGTGAAGCCCATGGCGTCGAAGGCCGGGCCATCGCTCAGGGTGGGCTGGGTGAGCCCGGCCTCCGGCGCGCCGGCCAGGTAGCTGTCGGGCAGCAGGTCGGTCGGGACCTGCCACACGCCCTGGTGCGTGCCGGCGTAGGTCTTGCCGGTGGACGGGTCGGCGCCGAGGCCGTGAATGTGTTCAAAAGCCGCCGTGGTGGGGGCGGACGTGCCGGTTGGCGGAGCAGCCGGAGTGGGCGCGCAACCGGCCAGCGCGGCCGCGAGGCCGACGGTGATCAGGGCGGCGCCGCCGAGGCGGAGGGTTCTGCTGGACGTCGTCATGGGTCAGTACGCGGCGAGGAGGTCGGTCATGACGGCGATTTCGGCGGATTGCGACGCGACGATGGTGGCCGAGAGGGTCTGGGCGTCGGCGTTGCTGCCCTCGTCGATGTGCGTCTGCGCCATGGCGATTGCGCCCTCGTGGTGCGCGATCATCATCTTGAGGAACACCCGGTCGGCGTCTGCGCCCGAGGCGTTGCCGAGCGTCATCATGTCGGCCTCGCTCATCATGCCGTCGGTGCCGTGGTTCATGTCGGACATGCCGCCCGTTTCGGCGCCCCACTCGCCCAGCCAATCGGTCAGCTGGGTGATCTCGGGCTCCTGCGCGGCCTTGATCTTGGTCGCCAGGGCGACGACGCGCGGGTCGGTGCCGTGCTTGGCGAGGAAGTCGTCGCTCATCGCGACGGCCTGCTCGTGGTGGGGGATCATCATCTGGGCGAAGTCGACATCCGCGGCGTTGGCGTTGGCGGACGCGGTGGCGGTGGGTCCGTCGGCGGCCGGGGCGTCGGCGGCCGGGGTCGGGTCGCCGCAGGCGGTAAGGGTGAGCGCCGTGGTGAGCGCGGCGGCGGCGATCAGCGAGGTGCGGATGGTGCGGAGCATTGGTGTTCCATTCGTTGACAAAAGGTTGAGAAACCGGGGGCCGGGGTGCGGCCGGGCCGCGCAGGCCGGTGGGGTGCGCTGGCGAGGGTTTCGGCCTAAATGCGGCTGATGGAGAGCAGGGTGAGGCGGGGCCGATGCAGGTGCAGCGGAATCTCCCAAAAGGAGCCGACGATGAAGCTGCCGGCCTCGAGCAGGCGACGGCAGGCCGACGGGCGCCGTGCCAGCAGAATCAGGCCGACCAGCACAAGCAGCAGGGAACACGTCATCGAGAGGGTGGCCAGACCGGACATCGCGTGGGTGTCGGCGCTGCCGAGTGCGCTGGCGGACAGGGCGACCACGGTCGCGGTCGCGGGCGCGATGCGCTCGAGCAGCGGGCCGGTGAGGGATGCGGGGAGGGATGCAGCGAGGGATGCAGCGAGAGGCGCGGCGGATGATGCGGTGTGCCCGGCCGCGGAGTGTGCGTCGGCGGTCATCGCAGTGGTCATGGTTGTTGACGCTGTTGTTGATGAGGGAGCGGGAGCGGTCGGGGCCGAGGACAGGCCGCCCGGTCCGTGCGCCGGCCCGTGTCCGGTTCCGGCCGTGTGCGCCGCGAGCAGGCAGAGCAGCAGCGCGGCCATCATGAGCAGGGCGGAGTGGAAGACCCGGCGTCCGCCACGGAGCGAGATCGCAGCGCGTGTGTGCAGCTTGCCGCCTCCGTCCGAACTGTGGTCTGGGCTTCCGTCGGCCTGTCGCTCACCGTGGATGCCCCCTCAGGGTATACCGGGCGGATCGGCGTCAGCTGGGAGCAGCCTCGGTCCGGGGCGACACCCGGGCCGGGGCTCACCCCCAGTCGAGCGCGAGCACCCACGACCCGTCGGTGTCGCGGCGCAGGTCGTAGCGGTGTTGTTCCTCGTCGCCGCGCGAGGCATCGAGGCGCCAGAGCTCGGTGTCGATGCGGGACGGCACGCCGCCGGCATTCTCCCACCAGCGGGTGCGGGTGAAGATCGCCTGCGGCTGGCCGATGACGGTGTGTTCGAACCGGTTCCAGATGAACGCCCGCGGGTCGCCGTCGACGGACAGCTCCACGTCGACGACTGCGTCAATGATCTGAGGCATGCGTGGCTCCCTTGATTTTCTCGAACATCTATTCGATTCTGTGAGTGTAGTTCATGCCGCCGACACTCGCCAGACCCGATCAGGAAATTGCTCGCGACCCCGGCACCGAGGACTTGCCCGGTTCTCGCGCGCCCAGGCTCGACGAGCCGGACCGGGGCGTGAGCCCGAGCCGCCGCACGATCTCGGCGGCCTCCTCGGCCGGAGCGCGGCCGGCGTCGATGGAGATCGCGCGCTCGTCGGCGTCAGGCGCCTCGAGTGTGGCCACCTGCGAATCGAGCAGGGAGGTCGGCATGTAGTGGTCGAGGCGCGTCGCAAGCCGGCGCCCGATCAGGTCCGTCGACCCGGTCAGGTGCACAAAGATCACGTTGTGCTCGCGCAGCACGTCGCGGTAACGGCGCTTGAGCGCCGAGCAGGTGATGATTCCCGGCGCCCCCGCCATGGTGTGCTCGATGATCCACGAGGAGACCGTGTCGAGCCAGGGCGCGCGGTCCTCGTCGTTCAAAGGCCGACCGGCAGACATCTTGTCGATGTTCGCCTGGGGATGCAGGTCGTCGCCCTCCTCGAGATCCCAGCCCAGCTGGCCGGCGAGGAGCCCCGCCACGGTGGACTTGCCGGATCCGGAGATGCCCATGATCACGAGCACGGGCTGCTGAGTCTCGAACATGCTAGATCACGATATTCAGCAGGAGGACGCCGGCAAGGCCGACCACGGAGATCAGACATTCCATCACGGTCCAGGTCTTCAGATTCTGCCCGACGGTCGTGCCGAGATACTCCTTGACGAGCCAGAACCCGGCATCGTTGACGTGGGAGAGGAAGAGCGAACCGGCGCCGATGGCGAGAACCATCAGCGAGACATCCGTGCTGCCCAGGCTGGCCGCGACGGGGGCGAGGATGCCGGCGGCCGTCACGGTGGCGACGGTGGCCGACCCGGTAGCGACGCGGATCAGGGCGGCGACGAACCACGCCAGCACGAGCACCGAGACGCTGCTGCCGGCCACGGCGTCGGCGATGACGGTGCCGATGCCGGTGTCGATGAGCACCTGCTTGAACCCGCCGCCCGCACCCACGATGAGCAGGATGCCCGCGATCGGCGGGAGGGAGTCGGAGAGGGACCTGGCGACCCCGGCGCGGTCCATGCCGCCACCGCGACCGAAGACGATCATCGCGTAGATCACAGCGATGCCGAGGGCGATCATCGGCGTGCCGAGGAAGTCGAGCGTGGCGTTGAGAGGCGAGGTGGATCCCGGGTCGATCGCGTCGGCGATCGATCGGGCGAGCATCAGCACGACGGGGAGCAGGATGCCCGAGATGGTGATCAGGAAGCTCGGGCGCCGCATGTTCTCGCCCAGACCCTGATCCTCGTTGGTGAGGAACAGGGCCGGCACAGGCACGGAGACCCAGCGGCTCGCGAACCGGCTGAAGATCGGGCCGGCGATGATGACGGTCGGAATGGCGATGAGCACGCCGATCGCGAGAGTGAGCCCGAGGTTCGCATCGAGAGTGGTCACGGCCACGAGCGGACCGGGGTGCGGCGGCACCAGGCCGTGCATGACGGACAGGCCGGCGAGGGCCGGGATGGCGATGCGGATGAGCGAGAGCCCGCTGCGGCGGGCCACCAGGATGATCACCGGGATGAGCAGCACGAGGCCGACTTCGAAGAACATCGGCAGGCCGATCAGCCCGCCGATCAGGGCCATCGTCCACGGCAGGGTGCGGGCGCTCGAGCGCGTCACCAGCGAGTCGACGATGCGGTCGGCTCCGCCGGAGTCGGCCAGCAGCTTGCCGAACATGGCGCCGAAGCCGACCAGGATGCCGACGCCGGCCATGGTGGCGCCGAAGCCGGCGCTGAAGCTCGTGACGGCGGCGGCGGGAGCGAGGCCGGCCCCGACGCCGACGCCCACGGCGCCGATCGAGAGGGCGAGGAACGGATGCACCTTGAGCCAGGTGATGAGCAGGATGATCACCGCGACGCCGACGAGGGCGGCGAGGATGAGCTGGAGGTCGCTGCCGGCCGGTTCAATCGGAACCACCGGAGCCGCGTAGGGAAGAATCATCTGAATTTCCATTCCGAGGCTGCTTCACTGCGACCTCATCGTCCAATAATCTGATTAATCAGATATTTGAGTGTGGCACACGAATCGCGACTCCGGGACCAACGCCGGTACGATCACGATGGGCGACGTCGCGACGACGCGCGCGGCCAGTCCGCAGGGAGAAGCTGAGATGAACCGTGGGGCGGGCGCAGGAGTGTGGCGTGAGCGAGGGCTTCATGCGCGGGTGGTGAACTCGCTGGGCCAACAGATCGTCGACGGCGGATACCTGACCGGCGACATCCTGAACCTGGACGTGATCAGCGAGGAATTCGCGGTTTCTCGCTCCGTGCTGCGCGAGGCACTGCGGGTGCTGCAGTCGCTGGGTATGGTCGAGCCGCGGCAGCGGGTGGGCACCCAGGTGCTGCCCCGCACCTCCTGGGACCTGATGCACCCGCAGATCATCTACTGGCGCGGACGCGGCACCGACTATCTCACCCAGATGCGCGAGATGCTCGAACTGCGCCTTGGAATCGAGCCTGTGGCCGCCCGACTGAGCGCGCGCCTGATGACCGCCGAGCAGCTGGACGCGGTGCGGGCGGCAGCCGAGGGCATGGTCGCGGCTGATCTTGCCGGCGACGGTCGCGGGTTCCTCGAGGCCGACATCGAGTTCCACTCCCTGATCCTGATCGCCTCCGGCAACAGCGTGATGGGGCACTTCGCCGGCACGGTCGCGGCGCTCCTCCGCACGCGCGAGGAGGAGAAGCGCTTCACCATCACCGAGTACACGCCGCCGTCGGCCCACCGGCACAACCAGCTGGCCGAGGCGCTGTTCGCGCGCGACGAGGATGCCGCGTACCGCTGGTCGTATGCCACGATCGAAGCCACCCTGACCGAGTTCATCCAGGAATCGGGCCGCGCCGAACGGGGCCTCGGGGCCTGAGGCTGCCGGCCTGGCGCAGTGTCCGTTGCCCGGCACCTCGTGCTCAGAGCCGGGCGAGCCGCTCGATGTCCTCCAGGAATTCGCTGGCGACCTGGGCCGACACGGTCGTGCGGGTCGACCGGATCGCGACCAGGTAGTCCTCGGTGCCCGGGCCGCCGGGCGTCGACTCGTCCTCCCCCTCGAACAGTGCGCGTTCCAGCGCCTGCTGGGAGGCGCGCCGGGCGGCGTACTCGATGTCGGCTGGTGAGAACCCGTCGCTTGCGGTGACGAGCGCGCTCAGGTCGACCGTGCTTTTCCTGCCCTCGGGGATGTAGCGCTCCCAGATGGCCTGGCGGGCGGCGACATCCGGAAGCCCGATCGGGATGACGTAGTCGAAGCGTCCGTGCCGGAGAAAGGCGGAATCGAGGGCGCGGATGAAGTTCGTGGCGCAGACCAGGAGCCGGCCGGGCTGCTCGCGGAAGGCGGGAATGATCTTCAGCAGCTCATTGGTGACGCCCTGCAGCGCCGAGGGTGGCTCGCCGCCGCGTTGCGCCGCGATCTCCTCGACCTCGTCGATGAACACGACCGCGTGCTCCAGCTCGGAGATCTTCAGGAAGGTCTCCCGAAGCGCACCGGCAAGGCCCTTGGGGTCAGCCGCGAGCCGCGAGGGGAAGACCTCGACAAAGGGCCATTCCAGCCGCGACGCGATGGCCTTTGCGAAGGTGGTCTTGCCCGTTCCGGGAGGCCCGAAGAGCACGACCGCCTTCGGTGGCACGACGCCGTACTGTTCGGCCATGTCGGGTTTGGCCAGCGGCATGACGAGCCTTCGTTCGAGCAGCTCCTTTTCGGCGCGCATGCCGCCGACGCCCTCCCAGAGATCGCGCGGCAGGATGCGCCCGCCCAGTTCGCTGAGCGATCGCAGCTCCTCGCGCTGCACCGGGATGTGGCGCTCGAAGTAGCGCAGGTGCTGCTTGACCTCGAAGCCCCGCTTCACGAAGGCGTCGACGCGCGTGGCCGATTCGGGCATCAGCGCGGACAGCTTGGTCAACGCGTGCCGGGACATCTTCTTCTCGAGGGCGGCCAGCAGGGCCGTGCCGATGCCGCGGCCCTGGTAGCGCTGCGCGGTGGCGAGGAAGACGACCCAGCCCTGGGCGTGGGCGGCGCGGCCCACGGCGGCCCCGACGACCTCGTCGCCGGCAAGGGCGACCACGGCGTCATCCTTCTGGCAGGAGGCCAGCACCTCGGACAGGCCGTAGACGGGCTCCGTCTTGGCGGCCGTGATCTCTTCCCAGAGGCGAAGGATGCCGTCGAGGTCGTCCGAGTGAAAGTCGCGGATCCGCCAACCAGTCATGAGTGCTCCTTCGCGCCGACACGTACGCCTCCCAATCTATGGCACTTGCGTCGCCGAACTAGCGATCAGCCAAGCGGCGGGCAAGGTAAGGCGCGGTGCGGCTGTGCGGGTGCCGCGCGACGGCATCCGGGGTTCCGGTCGCCACGATCTGGCCGCCCGCATCTCCGCCGGCCGGTCCCAGGTCGATCACCCAGTCGGCGGCGGCCACCACATCGAGGTTGTGCTCGACGACGATCACCGTATTGCCGGCGTCGACGAGGCGGCCCAGCTGGGCCAGGAGAAGGCGGACATCCGCGGGGTGCAGTCCGGTGGTCGGCTCGTCGAGGAGGTACATCGTGTGGCCGCGGCGGGCGCGCTGCAGTTCGGTGGCGAGCTTGATGCGTTGGGCCTCGCCGCCGGAGAGCTCGGTGGCCGGCTGGCCGAGACGCAGGTAGCCGAGCCCGACCTCCCGCAGGGTGGCGAGGCTGCGGGCAGCGGCCGGCACGTCGGCGAGGAAGCCGGCGGCCTCCTCGACGCTCAGGCCGAGCACGTCGGCGATGGACTTGCCCTGATAGGTCACCTGAAGGGTCTCCGGGTTGTAGCGCGAGCCAAGGCAGGTCGGGCAGGGCGTGTAGCTGCCGGGCAAGAAGAGCAGCCCGACGCTCACCGAGCCCTCTCCGAGACAGGTCTCGCAGCGGCCGCCGGGCACGTTGAAGGAAAACCGCCCGGCGCCGTAGCCGCGCTTCCGGGCCTCGTCCGTGGCCGCGAAGGTCGCGCGCACCGCGTCGAAGAGCCCGGTGTAGGTGGCCAGGTTGGAGCGCGGAGTGCGCCCGATCGGCTTCTGGTCCACGCGCACCAGGCGGTCCACGGCCTCCAGGCCGGTGATCCGGTCGACCCGCGCCCGCGGCTCGGGGTCGCCGCGTTCGCCGTCGTCGTCGTCGACGGCGCCTGCGGCTGCCGTCGGATCAGAGGCGACGGCGACGTCGGACTCCGGATGCAGCGCGAGCCGCACGGCATCCGCCAAAACCTGGCTGACCAGGGTGGATTTGCCCGAACCGGACACGCCGGTCACCGCGGTCAGCACACCGAGTGGGAAGCCGGCGTCGACGCCTCGGAGGTTGTGCCGGGTGACACCGTGCAGGCCCAGCCAGCGTTCTGGTGTGCGCAGCGCCGCGGGCTGGGGCGCGTCGGGCTGGGGCGGGGCTGGCGCGGCCGGCTCCGGCGCGGCCGGGAACAGGAACTGCCGGGTAACCGACTCCGACACATCGGCCAAACCTGCGATGGGTCCGCTGTAGAGCACGCCGCCGCCGCCGGCCCCGGCCAGCGGGCCCACGTCGACGACCCAGTCGGCGCGGCGCACGATGTCCATGTTGTGCTCGACGACGAAGACCGAGTTGCCGGATGCCTTCAGCTGCTCCAGCACGAGCAGCAGCGGTTCGGCGTCGGCCGGGTGCAGCCCGGCCGACGGTTCGTCGAGCACGTAGATCACGCCGAACAGGCCCGAGCGCAGCTGGGTGGCGATGCGCAGGCGCTGCATCTCGCCGGGGGAGAGGGTGGGCGTCGCGCGCCCGAGGCTCAGGTAGCCGAGGCCCAGTTCGAGCAGCACCTCGATGCGGGCGAGCAGGTCCCGGGTGAGGGTCACGGCGGCCTCCGTGGGCTCCGCGGCGTGCGGCCTCGCGGTGTGCGGCTCCGCGGAATCAGGCGCGGCGGTGCGCTCGGCGCCGCTCGCCCGGAGCGTCGGGCGAAGCAGCTCGGCGAGCACGGTCAGCGGCAGCAGGTTGAGCTGGGCGATCGACCGGCCGGCCACCGTGACCGCCAGGGCCGCGGGCGTGAGACCGCTGCCGTCGCACAGCGGACACGGGCCGGATTCGACGAACCGCAGCGCGCGCTCCCGCTGACTCTGGCTCTTGGAGTCGGCCAGGGTGTGCAGCACGTAGCTCCTCGCGCTCCAGAATCGGCCCTGGTACGGCTTGGCGATGCGGTCGCGCTGCGGGGTGACCTCCACCACGGGCTGTTCCTCAGTGAACAGGATCCAGTCCCGCGCAGAGCGCGGCAGGTCCTGCCAGGCGGTGTCCACGTCGTAGCCAAGGGTGATCAGGATGTCCCGCAGGTTCTTGCCCTGCCAGGCGCCCGGCCAGGCCGCGATGGCGCCGTCACGGATGCTCAGGGCAGGGTCGGGCACGAGGGTCGCCTCGGTCACGGTGTGCGCCGTGCCGAGGCCGTGGCACTGCGGGCAGGCGCCGGCCACGGTGTTGGGGGAGAAGGAGTCGGACTCGAGGCGTGGGGCAGCCGCCGGGTACATGCCGGCCCGGGAATACAGCATGCGCAGCGAGTTGGACAGGGTGGTCAGGGTGCCCACGCTCGAGCGGGAGCTGGGCGCGCCTCGGCGCTGCTGCAGGGCCACGGCCGGCGGCAGCCCCATGATTTCGTCAACCTGCGGGGTGTGGCCCTGCTGGATCAGCCGACGCGCGTAGGGCGCGACGGACTCCAGAAACCGGCGCTGGGCCTCCGCGAAGATGGTGCCGAACGCCAGCGACGACTTTCCGGAGCCGGAGACCCCGGTGAAGGCGACGATGGCGTCCCGGGGAACGTCGACATCAACGTTCCGGAGGTTGTTCTCCCGAGCCCCGCGCACCTGCACGAAGCCCGCGAATGGCGCGTTCCCTAGTGCGGTCGACGGAGCGTTCCGGGTCGAGGCGGCGGTGTCGGCGTCAGGTCGAGGCGGTTGCATCCGCCGACTCTAGCCCGAACGTCTGGGCGGATGCCGGGCTAGAGACAGTGGACCTGAGAGGCGACGCGGTATACTGGTGAATTGCGATCCCGTCCGCTGATGGTGGTGGGCCGGTCTTCATCTCGATGCTCAACCGTGACAGATCCCGATGTTCTACCGTGACAATCTCGATCGCTCTTCTATTGAACCAGGCTCAGCGGCGTGCCGTTCAAACCACGTTTGAGACTGAGAGAACCATTGGCTGATACATCCGGATCCACCGCTACCCACTACGTTTCCCTGCTGCGTTCGGCGTCCCTGAAGAGAGCGTTCCTGTCCCGCCAGTCCCCGCCGAGCGCCGCCCCAATCGGCGAGCGTCGCTGAGTACCCCATGGCCGACCGCACCACTCCCACCGGTTCCGACCAGCAGGTACCTGCCAACCAGGTCTCGATGCCCCGCTGGGCCGAACTCAAGCGCGCTTACGTCGCGCGGCTCTCGAAGAGCGAGCGCGCCGCACTGGCCGCAGCCGCCGAGCATGCGAACGACCCCCCGGAGTGACCCGTCGGTTCCCCTGAGCCGGTGTAGAACCAATTCGACGGAGATTTTGGCGTGAAAGCGCTCTTTCGCAGGATTTAGGTCCGATTCGCGCAAAATCTCCGCCGAATTCGTTCGGGCCGTAAGGGCGCGCCGGTCACGGCAGGCGCAGGTGGTCAACGGGCATCATGACCAGCGGCGCGCGCAATTCCATCAGGTCCCGGGCGTGCTGGTCGAGCCGCTTGTCCTCCGGGGTGATCAGCGTCAGTGGTTCTACCGGCTCGGCGTGCCCGTCCGCGCCGAGTGCGACGAAAATGCTCATGCACTGCGTCGTGAGGTGCAAATCGTGGGGCGTGCGTGGACTGCCCGAGCGCACCCGGATGCTGATGTGCATGCTGCGCTTGCCTGTGTGGATGAGCCGGGCATCCACTTCGACGATGTGCCCGATGTGGATCGGCCGGTAGAAGTGGATGCCGCCCGAGTAGACGGCAACGGCCGCTACGGAGCTCCAGGCCGCCGCCGTAGCGAAGGCGGCCTCATCGATCCAGCGCATCACGGTTCCGCCGTGGGCGTTGCCGCCCCAGTTCGCGTCGGCGGGGTCGGCCAAAAACCGGAACATCGTGCCTGGCGTGGTGCTGTCATCGGTATATTCCTGTGAGCGCATGACAGTCTGGATGCGCTTGCGCGGCTCGAGCCGGGCCGTCGCGTTCTCTTGCAGCTCCCGGTCGACGTCGGAGTGGGGCACCCACAAGGGAACTTCCTGCGGCTTCCCGGCATCGTCGACGGCGACGAAGACGAGGATGCAGTGGGTCGCCGGACTGTATTCCCGGGCGCGGACATCCGTGGTCTCGACCGTGACAAGCACGTGCATGCTCGTGCGTCCGGTGTGGATGATGCGGGCGTGCACCTCGACCAGGTTGCCGGGCTTTATCGGCCGGGTGAAGTGCACATTGCCGACGTAGGCGGTGACCGTGTCGGATGCGCTCCAGCCCACCGCACAGGCGTAAGCGGCCTTGTCAATCCACTCGAGCACGCTGCCAGCGGCCACGGTCGCGCCCGAAGCGGCGACGTCGGCGGGAACGGCCATGAACCGCAGGGTGATGCGGTCGTCGGGCATGCCCGCGTCGAATTGCGACATCGAACGGACAGGTGCGGCGGTCACGGATACTCCAACGAAAGCAGGTCAGGGGCTTCGGTCCAGACTTTCACATCCGGGCAGGCTGCGGGACAAGGCTGCGGGACAGGGCCGCGGGACGGGGCAGCCGGGACGGGGCAGCCGGGGCAGGGGAGTCGGGTGCGGGCCAGACCGTTGCCGGTCAGCCGTGGGTGCGGCGGTGTTCCTCGAGCGCCTCGACGACGAGGTCGTGGTCATCGCGCTGGGCCAGCCCGGAGACGCCGACGACGCCAATGAGCGAGCCCCGTACGCGCAGGGGGAAGGCGCCGCCGTGCGCGGCGTGTGTGTTCGGGTCGAGGTTCGAGTCGGTGCTGAAGTCGCGGGAGTTCGCTCGGAAGCGCATGCCCACGGCGTAGGAGGAGTTGGCGAAGCGCCGCACCACCCGGAACTTGTTCTCGAGCCAGGCGTCATTGTCGGCGCAGGCACCGGGCAGGGCGGCATGGAAGACGCGCTGGTCGCCGAACATGATCGACACCGCGATCGGATGCCGCCGGGCGTTTCCGAGTTCCACGAGCCGCGACCCGACGGCCCAGGCGTCGCCCACGTCGAAGGAGTCGAACTGAATGACACGTTCCTGCTCGAAAAGCAGCGGGAGAAGGTCTGCGGCGTCGTGCGCGTCGGTCATCGCATGCCTTTCGGGTTGAATGATGAACAGGGCAGAGGCGCCCGCAGTCAGTCTTCCACTCCCGCGCTCGCAACGGGAGCCAGTGCTAACGCAAACGAGTCGCCAAATATCGATAAGCGTCGATATACTGGGAGGACCGTCATCACGGACAAGTCGTCCCCTCTGGATGCCGGTCTAGGAGATGGTCACCCATGGCACACATCGAGATTTTCGAACCGGGACTGTGCTGCGGCACAGGCATCTGCGGAGTCGACGTCGACCAGGCGCTGGTCACCTTCTCCGCGGACCTCGATTTCACCCGCGCGAACGGCGGCGACATTGCCCGATTCAACCTGGCCCAGGAGCCCCTCGCCTTCGTGCAGAACGAGGTGGCCCGCCAGTTCCTGCACACCGTCGGCCAGGAGGGCCTGCCCGTCACGCTCGTAGGGGGAGCCACCGTGCTCACCGGCCGCTACCCGACCCGCGCCGAGCTCGCGAGCTGGACCGACGTGGCGGCTGTCGACACCGGCGCGGCCAGTCACCGTGCGGCCGTGCAGCCGGAGGGAACGGTGCGGCTGCTAGCCATGGCCGGGTCCGGTAGCGCCACAGCCACCGAGATCATTGAAAATACCGCGGGCGCCGATGCCGGCTGCTGCGGCAACGGCGGCTGCTGCTAGGGCCGATCATGACGACCCTGCGCTTCCTCGACGACGCCCCACGTTTCCTCTTCTTCACCGGCAAGGGCGGGGTCGGCAAGACCTCCATCGCGTGCGCGAGCGCGGTGCGTCTGGCCGAGTCCGGGGCATCCGTGCTGCTGGTCAGCACCGATCCGGCCTCCAATGTGGGCCAGGTCTTCGGGGTGACCATCGGCAACACGGTCACGCCGATCGCGGCGGTGCCCGGCCTGTCGGCCCTCGAGATCGACCCCGAGCAGGCGGCCGCGCAGTACCGCGAACGCATCGTCGGCCCGGTGCGCGGCCTGCTGCCGCCCGCCGAGATGGCCTCGATCGAGGAGCAGCTCTCGGGTGCCTGCACCACCGAGATCGCCTCGTTCAACGAGTTCACCGACCTGCTGACGGATGCCGCGTGGACGGCCGCGTACGACCACATCCTCTTCGACACGGCCCCCACCGGGCACACCATCCGTCTGCTGCAGCTGCCCGGGTCGTGGACCGACTTCCTCACCGAGGGCACGGGCGACGCGTCCTGCCTCGGGCCGCTCTCCGGCCTCGAGAAGCAGCGCGCCGTCTACGCCGACGCCGTGGCCGCCCTCGCCGACCCTGCCCGCACCCGGCTGGTGCTCGTGGCGCGCGCCCAGGGCGGCGCCCTGCGGGAGGCCGCCCGCACCCAGGCAGAACTCGACGCCATCGGCATGCAGCGTCAGCACCTGGTGGTCAACGGCATCCTGCCGGCCGGACCGGCAACGGATTCTGATGCCGATGCGGGCACGCCCGCCGAGGCCGACCCGCTCTTCGACGCCATCCGGGTGCGCGAACAGCAGGCGCTCGCGGCGATGCCCGCGGGGCTGCGCACCGCGCCCACCGACTACGTGGGGCTGAAGAGCACCAACATGGTCGGCTTGGCCGCGCTCCGCAGCCTGTTCGAGCCTGAAGTCGTCCCGACACCGGGCACCGGAATCGCCACGGTCGCTCCGGGGGCCCCGCTCTCGGCTCTCGTCGACGAGATCGAGGCCGGCGGCCACGGCCTGGTGATGCTGATGGGCAAGGGCGGTGTGGGCAAGACCACGCTCGCGGCGGCGATCGCCGTCAGCCTCGCCGAACGCGGGCTGCCCGTGCACCTCACCACGACCGACCCGGCCGCGCACCTCGATGACACCCTGGCTGGCGGGCTGGCGAACCTGACCGTGTCCCGGATCGACCCGGCCGTCGAAATCGCCAACTACTCCGAGCGGGTCATGCGCACGAAGGGCGCTCACCTCGACGCGCAGGACCAAGCTATGCTCCGCGAGGACCTGCGTTCGCCGTGCACGGAGGAGATCGCCGTGTTCCAGGCCTTCTCCCGCGTGAGCCGGGAGGCGAAGGGCACCTTCGTCGTGATGGATACCGCGCCCACGGGCCACACCCTGCTGCTGCTGGATGCGACCGGGTCGTACCACCGCGAGGTCACCCGGCAGCTGGGCGACGGCATCCGTCTGACGACGCCGATGATGCGGCTGCAGGACCCGGAGCAGACGAAAGTGATCCTGGTCACCCTCGCCGAGACCACGCCCGTGCTCGAGGCCGCGGAGCTGCAGGCCGATTTGGAGCGGGCCGGCATCACCCCGTGGGCGTGGATCGTGAACAACTCGATCGCCGCGGCGGCGCCGACCAACCCGCTGCTGCTCGCGCGGGCCCGGAACGAGCTCCCCGAGCTCGAGCACGTGCACGAGAAGCGCGCCCCGCGGCTCGCGGTGGTGCCGTTGCTGGCGGAGGAGCCGGTGGGCATTCCGGCGCTGCTCGCGCTCGCCGCGGGGCGGCAGCCCGCGCCGGCATCCGTTCGCTAGCTGGCCGGTCGGCCAGCGAGGGGGTCGGCCGGTGTTCCAGCCCCTACGTCTGTCGAGTCTGAGGCCCCGAAGTACCTGCGTCCCGAACGAATTCGACGGAGATTCTGGCCAAATCGGGTTCAAATAGTTGGAAAGAGCGCTCTCAGCACAAAATCTCCGTCGAATTGGTTCGACACCGAGGGCGGGATGCCAGCTGTGCGGAAAGCGTCCACGCGGTGCGGTCGACTCGCACCTGCCGCAGTGAAATAACCAATTGTCAGGACTGACCCGGTTAGCGCACGACCGGCCGGGCCGTGGTGCCGCGCACGGCAGACCAGACGACGATGACGCCCGCGAGCACCATGGTGACCAGCCCGAGCCCGGAGTAGCCGATCGCGCTCAGGATCAGGCCGGCCAGGGCTCCGCCGAGGGCACCGGCCCCGTTCATCGATAGGTCGGAGAAACCCTGCAGGGCGGCGCGGTCGTGCACGCCCACCACCTCGGCGATCAGCGCCGAGCCGGCGACGACGGATGCCGACCAGCCCAGTCCGAGCAGGATCAGCCCCACCGTCATGGCAGTTTGTGACTCCCCGGCCAGCCAGAAGATCGCCAGCGAGACCAGCAACAGGCTCTGGCCGATGAGGATGACGGGCATCCGTCCCAGCCGGTCGGCCAGCCAACCGAAGACGGGCGAGAGCGCGTACATGCCGGCGACGTGGAAACTGATGGTCAGCCCCACCAGCGTCAGGGTGGCGCCGTGGTCGCGCAGGTGCACCGGGGCCATCGACATCAGGGCGACCATGGTGGCGTGGCTGCAGGCGATCACGACCACTGCGAAGCGGGCCTGTGGGTTGACGCGCACGATGGCCAGGCCGCCGCGCCGCGTGCCGCCGACGGGGTCGACCTCGCGTGCGGCGAGGGCGGTGAGCAGCGGGTCGGGGCGGAGTCCGACCGTGTAGACAACGGCCGCGCCGACCGTGGCGATCAGGGAGAAGGCGAAGGCACCGGTCAGAGGGGGCAGGCCGAGGGCCTTTCCCACGGTCTCGCCGGGGCCGAACAGGTTCGGGCCGAGCACGGCGCCGATGGTCGTCGACCAGACCACGATGGACAGGTCGCGCGCCCGGAATTGTGTGCTTGCGAGGTCGGTGGCGGCGAAGCGGGCCTGCAGATTCGTGGCCGATCCGGCGCCGAGGAGCATCAGGGCCAGCAGGAGCAGCGGGAAGATGTCGACCGTGACCGAGGTGATGGCGAGAACAGCGCCGGAGCCGGCGATGAGCGAGCCGGTCGCGAGGGAGCGGCGGCGCCCGCGGCGCTGGGCCAGGCGGGCCAGCGGTACGGCCACGAGGGCGGCGCCGAGGGTGCTCATGGTGGCGGCCATGCCCGACCAGGCGCTGGAGCCGGAGAGCTGCGCGGCCAGCAGGGCGCCGAGGGAGAGCGTCGCGCCCATGCCGATGCCGCCGAGGATCTGGCCTGCGATGAGCACCCGCACGACCGTGCGCTGCAGCGGCGTGTGGTCGGCGGGCGCGGGCGCGGGGCGGGCGTCCGGGGTCACGGGCGCGGGCGCATCCGGATTGGTGGACATCGGACTCCCTTGTGGCATGTGCGCTGGGGTTTCAGCATACCCCAGGGGGTAATTAGACTTCGACGACGAGCAGGGTGTCGAGGGCGAACGTGACGGCGCCGCCGTCGCCGGGGGCCTCCGGGTCGGTGGCGAGGTCGCGGCGGATGGTCTCGCAGCGCACGACCCGGGAGGCACCCGGGCTTGCGGGGTCGATGCAGGAACGCAGCAGCTCGGGCGAGTAGAGGATGGCCGGATCGCCCGGTCCGGGAGCCCCGGTCGCGAGGTTGGTCTGGTCGTGCCCGAGCGCGACCAGGTGCCCGCCGGGGGAGAGCCACCCGGCGGCGCGGGCCAGCACGGCGCGCAAGGCGGGCTCGGGCAGGTGCAGGTACATCACGGTGACCAGGTCGAAGCTTTCGCCTGACGGATCCCAGGTCGTGGCGTCGCCGACCTGCCAGTCCACCGACACGCCTGCCTCGGCGGCGTGCGCTTCGGCCAGGCCGACGGCTTCGGCGGAGAAGTCGACCGCCGTGACCGTCCAGCCGTGGCCGGCCAGCCAGATCGCGTTGCGACCGTCGCCGGTGGCCAGATCCAGCGCACGCCCCGGCGGGAACGGGCTCACGGTGTCCTGCACGATCTGTGCCGGCAGAGCCGACCACAGACGTCCGGCCTGGCCGGCCTGTGCCTCACGGGCGAGGCGGTAGCGGGTGTCCCATTCGGTGGCGTCCATGGCGTGTCCTCTCGGCGGGCATCCGTCGGTGTGAACGGATGCTGCGCGATGGCCAGTTTCGCACGGAAGCGGCGGCTCAGCGGGAGAGCGCTGCCAGCTCGGCCCGGGTGGAAGCACCCACCTTGCGCAGCAGGTTGGCGACGTGGAACTTGACCGTGTTCTCGCTGATCGAGAGCGTCTCGGCGATCGCCCGGTTGCGGGCGCCGGAGGCGACCAGCTCGAGCACGCCCTTCTCGCGCGGGCTCAGACCCCACGCGGTGGCGGCCGTGAGCGGTGCGAGCGGCACGTCGAGGGGGAGGGTGACGGTCATTTCGGACCCCCAGCCGGTCGTCGCCTCCAGCCGCAGCGAGCCGTTCAGTGCGGCCACCCGGCTCGTCAACCGGCTGACGCTCGGGCTGTCCGGGGTGAGGTCGCCGGAGCCGTCGTCGCGGATGTGGATCAAAAGGTTGCTGCCGTCGCAGTCCCAGTGCACGCGCACGCGGGCCACCCCGGCCTGCTCGACCAGAGCCAGGACCGCGCCGCGCACGATGGCCCGGGCGGCGTGGGCCACCTCGCCGGGCAGGGCCCGGCCGTTCACGGGCGGCTCGATGAACTGCACGTCGAGGTCGCCGAAGCGCACGAGCGGGCGCAGGTCGTCGCGCAGGCGTTCGAAGGCCCGAGCAACGGGCTCCTCGGTGAGGGACCGGTCGAGGTCGGAGACGGCGCGCAGCGCCACCATCGCCGTCGCGGCCAGGTCGATCGCGGTTTGCCGGGCCGAGGCGTCGCTCGTGTTCCGGGAGCGGAGCACGGCGAGCAGGGACTCGAGCGTGGTCGCCTGCGTGTCGGTCAGGTCGGCGACGACCCGGGCGCGCTCGGCGGCGGCCGAGCGGGAGTCGAACGGCTCGATCGAGGGGGCTGGGCGCTGACTATTCACCTCAGCATCCTACCGGAGGCGCGTTCAGCCATCCGTTCGAGTAGGTGCACCGCCCGTTCGGTGGGCCTCCTGCCCGCCCGAAAGAGTGGAGCATAAGGGGATGCCTTCTTGCACCGACACCCCCGTGACACTGACCGTGACCGAATCGCTCGCCGCCATCGCGGCCGAGAATGCCGGGATCGTGCGCCAGCTCCTGACGACGGCGACCACGAACAGCGCGAACACCACGAACAGCGCGAACAGCA
Source organism: Cryobacterium sp. TMT2-14 (assembly GCF_004402465.1). Lineage (NCBI taxonomy): Bacteria > Bacillati > Actinomycetota > Actinomycetes > Micrococcales > Microbacteriaceae > Cryobacterium > Cryobacterium sp. TMT2-14. The sequence goes on from NZ_SOFV01000024.1 coordinate 40,591, forward strand.
CTGACGACACGGCCGACCTCCCGACCCTCGACCAGGCTGCGGCCGCCCTGCGGGGAGCCCGGCGCGTGTTCGTTCTCGGCGCGGGCCGGTCCGGCCTGGCCCTGCGCATGACCGCGATGCGGCTGATGCACCTCGGGCTCGACGTGCACGTGGTCGGCGAGGTCACCACCCCGGCGATCGCGGCCGGCGACGTGCTGCTGGTAGCGAGCGGGTCCGGCGCGACGGCCGCCGTCGTGCGCGCGGCCGAGACCGCCGCGGCATCCGGTGCCCGGGTAATCGCGATCACCACCGCTCCGGACTCCCCGCTCGCCGCGCTGGCCGCGGTGACCGTGGTCGTGCCGGCCGCCCAGAAGCAGGACCACGACGAACTCCGGTCGCTGCAGTACTCGGGCGCGCTCTTTGAACAGACCGTCGTCGTGCTCGGCGACGCGATCTTCCACAGCCTGTGGAAGGCATCCGGGGCCACGGCCGACGATCTGTGGCCGCGGCACGCCAACCTCGAATAACGCTTTTCACTCACTCAGACCTATCAGACCTCACCAGACGTCACCAGAACCGGAAAGAAGACCATCATGAAGCTTCAAGTCGCCATGGACGTACTCACCACGGATGCGGCCCTCGAGCTGGCCGCGAAAGTTGCACCCTACGTGGACATCATCGAGCTCGGCACCCCGCTGATCAAGGCGGAGGGCCTGCGTGCCGTGACCGCCATCAAGGCCGCTCACCCCGACAAGACGGTCTTCGCCGACCTCAAAACGATGGATGCCGGTGAGCTCGAGGCCGACCTGGCGTTCACCGCCGGCGCCGACCTGGTGACCGTGCTCGGCACGGCCGGGGACAGTACCATCGTCGGGGCCGTCGCCGCAGCCACGAAGCATGGCAAAGGCGTCGTCGTCGACCTGATCGGCGTCGCCGACAAGGTGACGCGGGCCCGCGAAGTGACAAAGCTCGGCGCCGTCTTCGTCGAGATGCACGCCGGCCTTGACGAGCAGGCGGAGCCCGGCTTCTCGCTCTCGACTTTGCTCAACCAGGGTGAGACCGCCCGGGTTCCGTTCTCCCTGGCCGGCGGTGTGAGCGTCGCCACCATTGCCTCCGTGCAGCGTGCCGGGGCCCGGGTCGCCGTCGCCGGCGGCGCCATCTACGGCGCGGAGGACCCGGCCGCCGCGGCGGCCGCCCTGCGCGCCGCCATCATCTAGCCACCCCGGAGTCCACCCCGGAGTTGGCGCGGGAGTCCGCGTGGATACGGAAAAAGCACCCTCGTTTCGAGACGAGGGTGCTTTCTCGTGGGGGCAGGGAGGGGGGTGTCAGCCGAGTAGCATCTTGCCGAGCGTGTCAGCGGAGTAGACGGTCGCGGTCGCCTCGGCGGCCTCGTACGGGGAGCCGTAGCCCCACTCCACGAGGATGGCCGGCACGCCGTGGGCGGCCGCACCTTCCGCGTCGTAGCGGCGGTCACCGACCATGACGGGCTTGCTGAGGTCGGCACCGGCGGCGGCGAGGCGCTCGAGGGCCTCCGCCACGACGTCGGCCTTGGAACTGCGCGTCTCGGTGTCGGTGGAGCCCACGATGGCGGTGAAGTACTGTGCCAGGTCGAAGTGCTCGAGCACCGCGATCGCATTGTGCTGGGTTTTGCTGGTGGCCACGGCCATCGGGATCTTTGCCGCGTGGATGCGCTCGAGGAGTCCGGCGACGCCCGGAAAGATGGCGGTGTCCAGCAGGTGCTTGCCCTGGTCGTCGGCGCGGTAGACGGCGACAGCCTCGGCGGCCTCCTCCGGTGTCATTCCGGCGTACTCGCGGAAAGCGGCCAGCAGAGGCGGCCCCACGTAGGCCAGTAGTTTCGCGTCGGCGGGAACCGGGCGGCCCAGCACGGCGAAGGTGCGGGCGAGGGCATTGGTGATGGCCGGGGCGGAATCGGTGATCGTTCCGTCAAGGTCAAATATGATGGCACTCCACGTGCGGGTCAATGTCGAAATCACAGGCTAATACTAGGGGTCGGGAGTCGATCCATCGCATGAATTTAAAGAAAAATAGGAGTAATACGCTTTCGCGCGGGCCGCCAGCCCCTAAAAGAGTTTCGATTGTGTGTCGTCGAGTCCGCGCATGGCGTCGTAGTCGAGAACGAGGCAACGGATGCCCCGGTCCTCGGCCAGGGTGCGCGCCTGCGGCTTGATGATCTGTGCGGCGAAAACCCCGATCACCGGCGCAAGATGCGGGTCGCGGTTCATGAGTTCGAGGTAGCGCGTGAGCTGTTCGACCCCGTCGATGTCGCCGCGCCGCTTCAGCTCCACGGCGACGGATCCGCCCGTGGAGTCGCGCGCCAGGATGTCGACCGGGCCGATCGCCGTCATGTACTCCCGGCGCACCAGGATATGGCCGTCGCCGAGCAGGTGGATGTGCTCGGCCAGCAGCTTCTGCAGGTGGGCCTCGACGCCGTCCTTGATCAGCCCGGGGTCGATGCCGAGCTCGTGGGCGGAGTCGTGCAGCACCTCGTAGATGCTGACGATGAGCTGATCGGCGGTCTTGGCGTGGGTGACCGTCCAGACGGCCGTGACGCCGGCCTCCGTCTGGTCGTCATCGGGCCAGGACAGCGCCAGGCTGCACGGCGGGCTCATCCAGTTGAGCGGCTTGTACGAGCCGCCGTCGGAGTGCACGAGCACGCTGCCGTCCGACTTGATCATGAGCAGGCGGGTGGCCAGCGGCAGATGCGCGCTCAGTCTCCCGGCGTAGTCGACGGAACATTTCGCAATCACAAGGCGCACGGTTCGAGCCTAACCGCGCCGCGGCATACGTTCGCCCACCCTCGACGAACCTCCCGCGCCCCGGGTCCGAACCAATTCGACGGAGATTTTGCCGTTTCGGCTTGAAACAGCCCCAAAACCGGCCTCTAGCGCCAAAATCTCCGTCGAATTCGTTAGGCGGCGGGGGCGTTGGTGCGCTCGCGCGCGGCGGGGGCGGCCAGGCCCGCCAGAACCATCAGCGCCAGGATCAGGAACAGGGCGTTCAGGATGCCCCAGGCCTCGCCGAGCAGGCCGAGCACGGGCGGGCCCACGAGGAACGCGAAATAGCCGATCATGGCGACGGCGCTCACTCGGGCGGCGGCGTTCTGCGTGTCGTCGGCGGCGGCCGACATGCCCACCGGGAAGCCGAGCGACGCGCCGAGACCCCAGAGCACCGTGCCGGTGTAGAGCAGCCCCTCGTTCGGCGCGAGGATGAACAACACCAGGCCCAGGATGCCCAGCGCGGCGCAGGCGCGCAGCACCGGTACCCGCCCGAACCGGTCCAGGATCGGCCCGCCGAACACTCGGCCGACGGTCATCGCCGTCACGAAGACGCCGAAGATGATGGCGCCCTCCGTGTTGCTCAGCCCGTGCCCGTCGACGGCGGCCAGGGCCAGCCAGTCGTTGGCCGAGCCCTCGGCGAAGGTCATGCCCAGCACGATCGTGCCGATCAGGAGGATCCTCGTGTCACCCCACGCGGACAGGCCGACGCGCAGGCGCTCCCGCCACGGCGGCGCAGGGCGCGGCCCGGCCTCCGCCGTTCCCGGCGCGACGCCCGGCTCCGCGCCCGACGCCGACGCCGTC
>NZ_SOFV01000020.1:0-45573 GCF_004402465.1 Cryobacterium sp. TMT2-14
CGGGGCGCTGGGTTGGCCGATCGCTGCTGAGATCTGTGGGCTGGCCGATGGGGGCTGTTCCCAGGCCTTCCAGAACGGGACCATCTACTGGTCGTCCGCGGGCGGCGGTCGTACGATCCAGTAGCGTTATGATCGTCCGGTCGTAGCGTCAGGGGTCAGCGAGCGCCACCTGATGTCCAATGCCCTGCGAGCTCCATTGTTGAACGGATTTGGTTTGGACTTGAAAGAAGATGCCGGTCGTGGAAACAATCCCGCCGGTGAGCCGTCGCGCGCTCAAAGCCCGCTGCCGCGCCGCCGAGACCAAGGTAGGAAGCCGAGGCCCAAGTGTCCGACATCCCTCCCGCAGGGAATAGCTCTCTGGGGATTTCCTGCCCTCTTGAGCCTGCTCCTCATCGCTCTCGTTTCCCTGGGGATAACGGGCTCATCGACCGGGTTTTTGAGCCAGTTCTTCAGCAATGAATCAGACCCCGCGCTGATTTCGGGGAATCCGCAAGCGATTCGGAGCGATGAATGGGCGGTCCAAACTGCCTGGACGATATCTCAGGTCGAACAGGGCCTCCCGGTGGAGAACGCAACCTTTCCCGGCGGCTCGGATACCACGGTCCAGAGCGATCTTCCCTCCGGCGACTGGTCGGTTGCTTTCCGCCCACACCTGCTCGGGTTCTTTTTTCTTCCCCTCGACAACGCAATGGCGCTGAAGTGGTGGCTTCCTGGCTTCGCCATGATGGCCGCATCGTTTTTGTTCATGATGACGCTAATCCCCAAGCGACCTGTCACGGCTTCAATGATCTCGGTCGGTTTCTTCTTTGCACCATTTTTTCAATGGTGGTTTCTGCCAATTACGTTTTGGCCCGCTGCCTGGTGTTTCCTCGTCATGGCTGCGGCTCTCTGGCTCCTCCGAGACAACCGGCTGGGGCCGCGCGTCACGATAAGTACAGCCGCAGGATACCTAACGGTGACGATGGGTATGGGCGTCTACGTCCCTTTTATCGTGCCCGCGGTGCTGACGGCCATCGCCATTGTTGCTGGAGTCGTTTTGACGGACAGTTCAAGCCCCACAGCAGGGTTCGTGGGACGGTTGAAGCGAATCACGCCACTCTTGTGGGCTGGTCTGGCGGCAGTACTTGTGCTGGTCCTATGGCTCTTCACGCGTGCGGAGACCATCGGGCGCTTCCTCGCAACGATCTATCCGGGACAGCGATTCGAAGAAACCGGTGGACTCGAACGGGACGGTGTCGTGGCTCTCTTCGGCGCCCCCGTCACGGAGGGCCTCGCCTTAGCGAACGGCGTACCCCTTGGAGGCAATGCGTCGGAAGCATCGACCTTCTTCCTCCTTGGGCTCTTCCTGCTGGTGCCTCTCATTGGGATGCTCGTACAGGATTGGCGTGCGGGCCGCCCGACTGACGGTGTAGTCGTCGCTGTAATTGCACTTTGCATGACAGTCGGTGCCTTCCTGATTGTCCCAGGATGGGATTGGCTGGCACATCTTCTTCTTCTTGACCGAACAACATCGGGACGAGTCCGAATTGCACTGGGTATTCTCTCGGTCGTTACGATTGCGATAATGATCGCCCGATCCGATGATTACGTCGCTCGCACGGGAAGGCGGCTTCCTCAACTCGGAGCGATCGGTGCCGCTTTCCTCGGGGCGCTCTCGGTCGTGTTCCTGCTTCGATACCTGTTTCTCAGGGATGCCGGAATAGTCTCAGACTCCTGGGGCTGGCAGGTCATTTCGGTTCTTTTCGTTCTTGCCATCTATTTGTTCGCTCGGGGCCTGGCTTTCTGGGGCAGCATTAGTTTCGTGGTTCTTTCACTCGTGGGGTCGATCAACGTGAATCCGATCTATGTCGGTGTCTACGACCTGAATGAGACCAAGGTAAGCCAGGTCATGCAACGCCTCGACGACACGAAGAGTGGCGCATGGGTGGGCGTAGGCGAATCATTCCTTCCGACGGCCGTGCTGGTTCATTCCGGCCTCCCTGGGTACAACGGATTCCAGGGCGCTCCGTCTCCTGAAATGTGGGAGCAAATCGATCCGGAAGAAACCGATGAGGAGGCCTGGAATCGCCTCGCGAATATCACATGGGTTGCGGGTGAGGGAGGCCCAAATCCTGAGAACCCCGCTCCTGACCAAATTCGAATGACATTCGATTCCTGTTCAGAATTTGCTCAGGAGCAGGTCCTTTATGCTCTGTCAGATGCTCCGCTAACGCAGGACTGTTTGGCTCCTGTCGCGACTGTTCGGGAGGGGCCCTCCCAACTCTTGATCTATGAGGTCGTCCCGCGGGCGTAGCAGGTAGTGTCGCGTCGTGCGCACACATTCTGGGCGTCTGGCGGGCATTCCCGTCGACGGCTGCCGATGGTCCATTCGAGTCGTGAGGACAGCCCGGCGATGAGGAAGGATTCGGCACTGTTAACGCCAACTGAAATCAGGGCCAGAAACGCCAGGCGAGTTCTAGGGCGAATTCCAGCGGTCGTCGCAACACTGATTGGTTAGCTGGATCGTAGTACGTCGGCGTGGAGCTGGGCTGGTGTTGTCCAACCGAGTCGCTTCCGGGGCCTGTTGTTGATCTTGATCGCGACAGCGGCGAGGTCATCGGCGCTGTGGATGGCGAGGTCGGTGTGCTTAGGGAAGTACTGCCGCAGCAATCCGTTCATGTTCTCGTTGGATCCGCGTTGCCAGGGCTTGCCGGCGTGAGCGAAGAACACGCCGTCGGTGAAGAGGGAGGCGATCTTGTCGTGGCTGGCCATTTCGGCGCCCTGGTCCCAGGTCAAAGTCCGCCGGAGTTCCTGCGGTAGGGCAGACATCGCGGTGATGAGCGATGCGTTGACTTCAGCTGCGGTGTGCCCGCCGGGGAGGTGGAGGAGGACGGCGTGGCCGCTCTTGCGGTCTACCAGGGTGCCGATCGCTGAACGGGTGCGCGTGCCGATGATGAGGTCCCCTTCCCAGTCTCCGAACCGGGACCTGTCGTTTACGACCTGGGGTGGTGGTCGATCAGGGTCGCTGGTGCGATGAAGCGTGGGGCGCGTACGTCGGGGCGCCGTCGACGCTTGCGCAGTGGCCTGCCCGTTCTTAGGTGTGGTGTCAATTTTTTGGTCAAACCGCTGTTACCCGGCCAGTACAGGGCCTGGTAGATCGTTTCGTGGCACACGTGCCACGATCGTTTCTGTGGGTGAGTGTCTCGTCGCCAGTAGCTGATCTGTTCGGGGCTCCAGTCAAGTTTCAGTTTGTCTTGAACCAGGTCGCGGAGCTGGAGGTCTTGCCCGATGCGCCCTGTTCGCGCCCGTCGGGCCTTCTCTCGTGCTCGTGCGTGGGCCAGGACAGCGTCGTACTGGCCGCGGTCGTGTTTTCGCATGTTGCGGCGAAGCTCGCGGCTGATCGTCGACGGTGACCGGCAAAGTCGCCGGGAGATCTCCCGGATGGAGAATCCTTCTCGTCTGAACAAAGCGATCCGCTCACGTTCGATCAGGCTCAGGTACCGTTCGTGTCGGTATGCCTCAGCAAGTCGTAGCGGGGCGATCCCGCCACGTTGAGATCGCCAACGGTGGCCGGTCGTGCGTCCGATTCCGACGCGCTTCGCGGCGGCGATCGTTCCGATCCCGGCGAGGATGAGTTCCCAATACTCGTCTTCGCGGTTGAGGTTTCTCTTGCGCCCACGTCTGGCCATCTTCACACTCCAAATCTTGGTGGAGTGTTGCGACGAGACCTAGAACTCGCCTGGCAGAAGTGGCCCTGTTTTCAGTCGGCGTTAACAGGCACCACCGAAATACCGGGGGAGCACTCACTGACGCTGGAGGAATTCGCGATCGTCGGCATGGTGCCGGAGGCTGTGGGATTGGTCGACGCCGATCGTGCCGCCGCATACCTGACCATCCTGGCCACCTAAACGCGAATTCCCCCCGACGCGTTGAATCGCTGGCTCGCCGAGGTGCGCATGCCCGTGGTTACGGCTGGGCTCGCGCTGGCACCCGAGGCGCCGCAGGTCCGGCAGTTGTCCGAATGGCTGTCCCGGGCGAGCTGACCGGGAGGCCGCTATTTTTGAAATGGACTGAAAGTCGGCTCCGACGGACTTGCCTGGATATCCAGTTGAAGTGCGCTGACTAGGAGTTGGGTACCGATCATTAGAGGCAGAGCGGCCAACATCACCGTCGCCGCCGTCGCGATCACGGAACTGGCGACCTGGAAGCAGACCCAGATCGCGATTACGGCCCCGATACTGAACAGCCCGAGCCCCAGCACCAGCAGGAGTGCGATGGGGGAGAAGGACCAAAGAACGTAGCGATACCAGATGCGACGCCAGAAGCCCCGCACAAGCAGATTCAGCAGTTCCGGTACGACCTTGCTGAGTCGGATCGAAGAAACCTCGTCGGCGTAGACCGCAGGGATGGGAACATCGACGGCACCCACCTGAAGGATATTGAGGTGGATGAGCAGATCGTTCTCAAAACTGTAGCGACGTGACACCCGGTCGAGGGGGACACGCTTCAGGACCTCTGTGCGAACGGCCGTATAGCCGTTTTGCGGATCAAACAGGTTCCAATAGCCGGAGGCGAGCTTGGTCATGAAAGACAGAACGATGTTGCCGAAAACCCGGTAATTCGGCATCCCCTCGAAGGACTCGGGTGCGAAGAAGCGATTCGCCTTGGCGAAACCGTAACCGTCACGGGTGACGCGGTCCAGGAGATCCGGAAGGTGATTCGGGTCCATCTGGGCATCGCCGGCCATGATGACATTGACGTCAGCCCCGAGAGCCATGGCGGCCTTGTGCCCGGTGACGATGGCACCGCCGACCCCCTGGTTGACCTCATGGCGGATCAGCGTCACCCGGTCATCGCCCAGTCGCGCAACGACACCGCTTGTGTCGTCGGGACTACAATCATCGACGATCACGATGTGATCAACGTAATCGGGCATGGTTTCGATGACCGTCGCGATCATCCGTTCCTCTTTGTACGCAGGCACGACGGCCGCGATACAGGCTCCTTGGTACACGTCTAGTCCTTCTTACTGGGGCGGGTGTCGGCGAACACCCAATAACGATAGGCGAAGTAGTTCCACACCGTTGACAGGCCAGTGGCGATGACCTTGCCCCCGAGCCAGCCGAGTGGTGTGGGATTGATCAACGTCACGATGAAGACAACGGCGATGGTGTTGAAGCCGACGAGCGCCGCGTACTTGAGTAGTGCGACGCCGTGTGCTGCACTCGATTCAAACGAAAAATACCGTTGGATTGAGTAGGTGAAGAAGAAGCTGAGGAGGAAGGCGACGCCGGTCGCGAGCCAGAGCGGCCAGACCAGCACCTCCCTGAGCAGAGCAAGAATGCCGATGTCGACCAAGAATGCCAAGCCTCCGGCGACAAGGTAACGCACGGCGGAATGGCGCACGATTCGACCGAATGCCGATTGTCTCGCTACGTCGTCGCCGAGGGGGTCTCCGGAGGCCAGCACCTCAGAGCAGCAGTTTCCGGGAAATAACTTGGTCGATCACGGCGTGGGACGGCACGATCGTCGCGCGTTCAGCAGCCGCGTCGACAAGACCGTCGATGGTGTCGAGGAATCTCGTGAACTGGGTCGTGAGCGGTTCCTGCGACGTCACCAATTCGGGAATCTCGATGACCGTCTGCTGGCGGTAACCGCGACCGTCGTCCACTGAATTCTCGGATACGTGACGGTAAATCGTCACGTCGCGTCGAAGCAGATCGATTTCGATGAGCCGATCAAGTTCATACACGGAGAGCTGTCGGATCTTCCGCTGGCCCACACGGCTCGCAGAAACGCGGGCGATGGCGCCGTTCGAGAATCCGAGGGTCGTCTCAGCGACGTCCTCTGCGAGCGGAGCGGAGTCCCGGTGGAAAAAGCCGAGAGTCGCATCGACACTTGTGGGTGCCGAGCCGATGATGTTGATCGCGAGGTCCACGTCATGCACGAGCAGGTCCCAGGCAACGCCGGTGCGGATGCGCGGCGCGTACGGGGAGTGGCGCGTGGCGATGACGTGCACCGGGTTCTCAAGGAGGGACCGAGCCGTCAGAACTGCCGGGTTGTAGCGCTCCAGCAGACCGCACATGAGCGGAAGGTCCCGCTGCTCAGCCCGGTCCAGGACCTCCCGGGTGCGGAGAAGGCTGTCAGCAACCGGTTTTTCGATCAAAAGCGGCCGGTCCTGGGCTAACACCTGCATGGCAAGGTCGTAGTGAGCCTCGGTGGCAGCGGCAACTACGACCGCATCCAGATCGGACAGGTCCGGGAGCTCAGGAGCCCAGGTTGCCCCATACCGATCGGCGACCTGACGGCCGATCTCTTCACGCGGGTCCACCAAGACGGCGAGCTCAGCGCGATCGGACTGGGAGATCACTCTGGCATGGTGGCTGCCCATATTGCCGGCGCCGACCAGGACTACACGCTTGCGAGCCGACATGACTCAGGCCCCCGCAATGGCGCGAACGGCCGTGATGATTTCGCTGAGGTCAGCATCCGTCAGGGTCGTGTTCACAGGAAGCGAGACGACCTCGGAAACGATCTTCTCGGCCACGGGAACGTCGGACGTGATCACTCGCGGGTGTGTGCGATAGGCGTCGTAGTCGAACACCAGTTTGGGATAGTAAATTCCGCTGCCGACGCCGCGCGCCGCAAGCGCTGCGACGAACTCGTCGCGATTCAGGCGGGCTTCCGGCGTGACCCGAACGGTGAACTGGTGCCAGACATGGCCGCGGCCCTCAATCTGGCGTGGCACGACGATGCCGGGCACGTCCGCCAGCCCCTCGATCAGCCTGTCCGCATTCCGGCGGCGAGTGCTGACGGTCTGCTCGTAGCGTTCCAACTGTGGAAGGCCGAGGGCCGCTTGGAGGTCTGTCAGGCGATAGTTATGCCCGGCCATCTCGTAGACATAGCGTGACCGCATGCCCTGGTTCCGCAAAACGCGGAGCCGGTCGGCGAGTTCGTCGTCATCGGTCGTGATAAGTCCGCCTTCGCCCGTCGTGATGTTCTTCGTCGCGTACAGGGAGAAGGTGCCCAGGCCGTAGCTTCCCGCATAGCGGCCCTTGTAGCTGGCGCCGTGGGACTGAGCCGCGTCTTCAAGGATTCGAAGACTGCGATCGGTGGCAAGCGCCTGGATCGGATCCATGTCAGCCATCTGGCCGTAGAGGTGAACGGGAAGGATGACCTTGGTTTTGTCCGTGATTCGCTCGGCGAGTGAGGTCGGATCGATGTTGAAGTCATCTGCACGGATGTCGGCGAAAGTCGCCGTGGCTCCGGCTTCGAGAATGGCGTTCAGGGTGGCCGCGAACGTAAAAGGTGTCGTGATCACTTCATCGCCGGGTTTGAGATTCAGAATCTGAAGTGAGGCGACCAGGGCCGTCGTGCCGTTGTTCACGGCGATGGCGTGAGGGATCCCGAAGAGTTCTGCGAATCGATTCTCGAGCTTGGCAACCATTGGGCCCTGAGCCACGGCGCCTGATCGCAAGACCTCCATAACGAGCGCTTGTTCTTCTTCGCCAAACTGGACAGTGGTAATGGGAATCATTGTGCCTCGTAAGTTAGATTTTGTGAATCGAATCTCGACGTCGCGTTCTTTCCACAGTACCGGACCCTTCGCGGACCGCTTCCACCCGTACGCTCTGTCAGAGTTAGGCCACAATGAATTCCATCCATCCCACCGCACAGCTGATCGGTGAGGTCTCGCTCGGATCCGGCAATCTGATCGGGCCACTTGTCGTGATCATCGGCCCTGTGACCATCGGTGACGGTAACTGGATTGGGACCGGAGCGATCATCGGTGCTCCGCCAGAGGTTAGGAGCTGGCAGCATCCGATGGATGCGGCAGAGCTCGACACCGGTAGGGGAATCGTGATCGGTGACAGGAATGTCATTCGTGAGTACGTGCAGATACACCAGGGGTGGCACGACATTACGCGTGTCGGCAGCGATGTGTTCTTGATGAACCAGAGCTACATCGCGCATGACTGCACTGTCGGGGACCGAGCCACCCTGGCGTCCAGCGTTCTGCTCGCCGGTCACGTTCGCGTGGGGGAAGGTGCAAACCTCGGGTTGGGATCGAGTGTCCATCAGCGTTGCTATATCGCAGAAGGGGCCATGGTGGGGATGGGCTCTGTGGTGACGCGCAATGTGCCGCCCTTCGCGAAGGCCTACGGCAATCCAGCGAGAGTCCATGGGGCGAATGTCGTCGGAATGGAACGAGCTGAGATCCCGGCACCGACCATCAGCGCCGCGGTGACGACCTATGCGCTGCCATTCGACAATGCTCTGGAGAGCCTGGTGGGTGCGATCGGAATTGAGCGTGCTCTGGCCGGCTGGTTTCGTCACGGCACGGAGTGATGGAAACCGCCCGGCAGCCCACCGTGTCAGTGGCCTTGTGCACCTTCAATGGTGCCGCCTACATCGCGCAACAACTCCGAAGCATCCTGAGCCAGACCACACCGCCGAGCGAGATCATCGTCTCGGACGACGCGTCCACGGATGGCACCCTCGGCATACTCGAGCGGGTGCGTGCTGAGTGGCTGGCAGACGGTGGTGACGCTGCTGTGGACTTCCGGGTGATCCGAAATGCGGTGCCGCTCGGAGTCGCAGCCAACTTCGAGCAGGCCCTGTCAGAGTGCTCGGGCGAGTTGCTGGCACTGAGCGATCAGGATGACGTCTGGGCCCCCGGCCGCGTCCAGATAATGATCGGTGAGTTCATGCGACGGCCGAAGTTGCAGCTGCTGCACTCGGATGCCCTTCTCGTCGGCGGTGATGGGAACTTCCTGGGTAGGACACTCTTCACGACGCTCGGCATCACCGAGACCGAGAAGAGGGACGTGCATCAGGGGCGCGCATTCGACGTGCTCTTACGGCGCAACATTGTCACCGGCGCCACCGTGATGCTGCGCCGCGACCTCGTCGACCGGGCCCGCCCATTCCCGGAGGCGTGGGTGCACGACGAATGGCTGGCGATGGTTGCCGCGGCGACGGGGACCGTGGATTTCCTGGGCGACACCCTGGTCGACTACCGGCAACACGGCGGCAACCAGATCGGCGTCACGAGCCTGGATGCGGCCGGCCGGCTGTCCAGGCTGCAGGCGCCACGCACACAGCGCAACGCGCGTCTGCTGGCCAGGGCCGAGGCGCTTGATGACCGTGCGCCGGGCCTGGTTCCGGTTCCGTCCGACGCGTACCTTCGCCTGATTGCGGCGAAGGCAGCGCACGAGCGCGCTCGTAGCGCCCTGCCGAGCGCCCGGCTCCGCCGCGTGCTCCCCGTTCTGCGCCAGTGGCGCACCGGTGGGTACGCACGGTTCGGTCTGGGCCCCCAGGACGTTCTGCGAGACCTGGTTCAGCCGCTCTAGGGTCGGCGATCCTCTACTCTGAGAAAACAAGTCCGAGACGTGGCAGGGGTCGGACTTCGACGTGGGGGCGTCCCGCACAGGGATCTGAAAGGTTCGTGGTGAACAACTCTCGAATGCGTGCCGGCGGTTGGGGCTCCAGATTCAGGGCAGCGCGGGATGGCTACAGTCGCGCCGTCGAACCAGATCCCCACGGCCTGCCGCGGCTGCGACTCCTGCTGGCGTTCCCCGCTCTGCTGCTGATCCTCGGCATCGTGCTCGTGGCGCTCGGCATCAACGGTTCGTCCTCCGGCGTGTTCTTCAGCCAGGTGTCGTACGGCGCCGACCCGGACCTGATCGCCGGACAGCCGCAGGTCACGCGCTCCGATGAGTGGAACGTGCAGACGGTCTGGGCCATCGCCCAGGTCGAACAGGGCCTGCCGCTCACCAACGAGACCTTCCCGGGCGGCATGGACGCGACCCTGCCGCAGGACCTCCCGCGCGTGGATTGGTCTGTCGCCTTCAGGCCTCACCTCTGGGGCTTCATGCTGATGGACGTCGACCATGCCATCGCCTTCAAGTGGTGGCTGCCCGGGCTTGCTCTCGCAGCCGCGGCGTACGCGTTCCTGGTCACCGTCATCCCGCGTCGGCCCGGGGTGTCGGCGATGCTCGCGGTCGGGTTCTTCTTCAGCCCGTTGTTCCAATGGTGGTTCCTCTCGACCACACTGTGGCCGGCCGTCTGGGCGCTGGTCACGATGACGGCTCTGGTCTGGGCGTTCCAGAGTCCGTCGCGACGGTCCCGCTGGGCTTTCTCCGCCCTCGTGGCCTACCTGACCGTCGTGATGGCGATGGGAATCTACGTCCCGTTCATCGTGCCGGCCGCCGTTGTGGTCTTGTTCTTCGGGATTGCCCTGATGATCGAACAACTGCGCCGGGGCGCGAGGTGGCGGGCGACGCTGGCACGCGTTGTCCCGGTCCTCGTCGGTGGCGCGGCGGCATCCGTCGTGGCGGTGGTGTGGCTGGCCACCAAGCTGTCAACCGTTCAGGCTTTTCTGGGCACCGCGTATCCGGGGAACCGGTCAACTCCGACGGGCGGCAACGGGCCGTTGAGTTTCGCCTCCGCCGTTGGCTCCTCGTTCACCCAGGCCTTGAATGAGCAGCGGGCTGGTTTTCTCGGTGGCAATTCGTCCGAGGCCGCGACGTTCTTCTATCTGGGCATCTTCCTGATTCCTGTCGTCGTCTGGATCATCGCCAGGGAGGCGAGGATGCACAAAACCCTTCCCTGGGCGATGATCGGCCTCGCCACATCCGTGTCGGTGCTGTTGGCGTATCTCTACCTGCCCGGCTGGGATGCGATCGCTCGGCTGCTGCTGCTCGACAAGACCACGCCGAATCGGGTTCGACTCGGGATGGGGCTGGCCTCCATCGCCCTGGTCGCCTACGTCATCGCCTACCTCGACCAGAAGCGGGCGCGGGCCGGCAAGTGGCTGGCCGGAGCCGCTGCGATCGCCTTCCTGCTCTCCCAGCTTGCAATCGGCGCCCTGGCCTGGCGACGGCTGCCAGGCATGCTGGAGCCGGTGCAGCTGTGGTGGCTCTGGGCGCTGCTGTCGGCCGCGGCTATCTACTTCGTCGCTCGGCGCAGGCCACAACTCGCCGCGACCGCGTTTCTGATCGTGACCGTTGCCGGCTCCGGCCTGACCAATCCGATCTACCGCGGCGTTTTCGACCTGCGGGAAACTGACGTGTCCCAGGCTGTCGTCGCCCTGGACGAGGCGGCTCCAAAAACCTGGGTTGGCGTCGGCGGCGGGCTGACCACAGCCATGCTGCTCGAGTCCGGGGTGCGGGCCTACAACGGTTTTCAGGGCGCGCCCTCTGCCGGAATGTGGGGCGCCATCGATCCAGCCGGTGTGTACACGCTGCAATGGAACCGGCTGGCGGGCGTGAGCTGGGTGGCCGGGCCGGGCGAACCGGTCGTTACCAATCCCGCCGCCGATCAGATCAGCGTGAGCTTCGATGCCTGTTCCACCTTCGCCCAGGCTGAGGTCGGCTACGTGCTCGCCGACGACAAACGCCTCGATCTGGACTGCCTGTCCCCGGTTCGCACCTTTGACCTGCCGAAGTCCAGCCTCTCGATCTACCGGGTGGTTACGCCCTAGTCTCTGGGCGTCGCGGCGACGGTGAGTCCGAGGGCGTGACGCAGCAGAATCCGGATGCCGTCGCTGCGCCGGGCCCTCATGGCGTCCGGGATTCGGGTCAGTGCGTTCACCCGGGACGACAGGTGCAGGCGTGCGGCTCGCGCCGCACGGGGCCAGCCGTGGCCGTTGAACTCGACCGCGAGGCCGCGGAAGAAGCCCTGTTCCTCGGCGAAGCGGCTTCCGTCGGCCGCCCGCCAGGACGAGACGCTGGACGCGTGGCGACGGTACTCGAAGACGACCTGGTCGTCAAGCAGTAGGCTCCCGCCACGCACGGCGAGGTCGAGGGCCAGCCCGAGATCCTGCACAATGCTGAAATCCGGCCGGAAGCCGACCGCCGTGACCGCGGAGCGGTTCCAGGCGATCGCCGGAAAGTTCATCCAGTTGCCCCGCGTGATGCTCACCGCGAGCGGCTCCCCGGCGAGTTCGAGTGAACCGTGGAACCGGGGCCGGTACAGGGACTTGACCCGGTCGATGAGGGGTGTGCTGACCTGCCCGTGCTCGTCGATGACGCGTGTGCCGGGGTGGATGAAGGCCACCGTCGGATGCTCCTGGATCAGCTGGGTGATCCGGCCGACATAGTCGGGGAGCATCACGTCGTCGCAGCCGAAGATTGTCAGCCACTCGTTCTCGGCCAGGTCGATGGATGCCTGGAAGTTCGCGTTGATGCCTAGATTGACCGGATTACGGCGGTAGATGATTCTGGGGTCTGCCAGCCCCCGCAGCCACCGGCCGGCCGTTTCGTCGGGGTCGTGGTCGTCGATCACCACGAGCCGCCAGTCCGGGTCGACCTGCGCGAGCACGCTGCGCACCGCAGCCTGAAAATGGTCGACACGACCGTAGAACGGCATCATGATGTCGAGTGTCACCGGGATCTCCTTCGTGGCCGACGAGGGCCGCAGTGGGCGGATCACCGTGATGGCCGGATAGCATTCACGAGTGAAACCATCTTCGCTCATGTCCCAGGCGGCTCTCTCCACATTAGGCGTCCTGGCTCAGGGGCTGTCCCGTTTTGCGTACACGGTGCTCATCGGTCGGTTTATGGGGCCGAGCGAGCTGGCAGAGGTGTCAGCGTGGATCGCGCTGTCGCTCATTCTCTCCCTGCTCTGGCCGACCGGGGCGGGCAACGCGGCCTCCCATTTCCTTTCCCATGCCCGGGCGCTCGGATACTCCCCGGTGCACGCCCTGCGCCTGATTCAGCGATCCTTCTGGATTTCCTGCCTGGTCATTCTCGCGATCGGCATCCCGGTCAGCATCTTCGCGCTGGGGGCGGAGCCGGCGGATGCGGCCGCGATCGCCGCCCTGATCGTCGCGTATTCCGGCTACATTCTCGCGCGCGGCATCGAGGTTGGTCTGGGACGAATCACCTCGACAGCCGTGTGGGATGTCATCTCCTCCGCACTGACCATGGTTCTACTGATCGTGGTCCTGGCCGCGCAACTGCCGTGGGCCCTGCTCTGGCCGCTCGCCATCGGGTACGCCCTGTTCGGCTTGCATTCCCTGCGCGGCGCGCATCGCGGGCACGATGCCCTGAACCAGGAGGCCGTCACCGCACCGGCCACCATCTGGAAGCTCATCTCCTGGAACTCGCTCGGGCTCCTGGCCTCGAACGGCTTGATCCAGTTCGCGATGGTCTACGTGTTCATCGTCGAATCCCCGGCCCAGGCCGGGCTGTTCGCGGCGGCGATGGCGCTTGCCACACCGGCGTCGATGCTGAGCCAGGCGGTGACCCAGGTTCTGATTCCGCGGTTCTCAGAGTGGGCGGCTGTCGACCCGGCGGCAGCACTGAAGAACTATCTGGGCGTCTTCGGGGTGATGTTCGTCGGTCTGGGGATCGTGTTCGGGGCCGTCGCGCTGGCCAGCCCCCTCATCGTGAGCATCGTCTTCGGAGCCGGCTACCGGGCCGCGGGGCCGATCATGGCGCTCCTCCTGATCGGCGTGTTCGCGTTCTCGATCGGCCTCGTTGCCACCGCCTTCCTGCTCACGACGGGTCGAACCATGGTGGCGACGGTCGCCTCCATCGCCGGGCTGGTGACAGGACTGGTCGTCATGCTCGTCGGCACTCCCGCCTGGAGCGGGTCGGGCGCCGCCGTGGCCGGTGTGATCGCGGGATATTCGGTGACCACCTGCTGCGTGGTTATGGCCTCGTTCCGACGGTCCCGGTCTCGGTGGCCGCAGTCGGTGGCGGTCACGCTCCGTTAGGCTGCAATCGCTTCACCCGTTTCACACCATCTCCACAGTTCCCCCTCGCAAAAGGACATCATGACCGACTCCACCGCTGTCGAATCCGCTGTCGAATCCGCAGTCGTCGCGATCGAACTCTCGATCGTCATGCCTTGCCTCAATGAGGCGGAGACCCTTGCCATCTGCATCGACAAGGCCCAGGCCTACCTCTCCGGCGCGGGGATTGTGGGCGAGGTCGTCATCGCCGACAATGGCAGCATCGACGGATCCCAGCAGATTGCCCTCGACCACGGCGCCCGGGTCGTACCCGTTGCGGCGAAGGGATACGGCAACGCACTGATGGGGGGGATCGTCGGCGCGCGGGGTACCTATGTCATCATGGGCGACGCGGATGACAGCTATGACTTCAGCGCCCTGGACCCCTTTGTGGCAAGGCTCCGGGCCGGCGATGAACTCGTGATGGGAAACCGGTTCCGCGGCGGGATCGAACCCGGGGCCATGCCGCCCCTGCACAAATACCTCGGAAACCCGGTTCTGTCGACGATCGGGCGGATGCTGTTCCGCTCCGAGATCCGCGACTTCCACTGCGGCCTGCGCGGCTTCAACCGCGAATCGATCCTCGGCCTCGGCCTGATCACCACCGGCATGGAATTCGCCAGCGAAATCGTCGTGAAATCCACCCTCGACGGGTTACGCGTCAGCGAAGTACCGACCACCCTGTCCAGAGATGGCCGGAGCCGTCCGCCGCACCTGCGGAGCTGGCACGACGGATGGCGTCACCTGCGGTTCCTGCTGTTGTTCAACCCCCGCTGGCTGTTCCTGATCCCGGGGTCGGTGGCGTTCGCAGTCGGTCTGCTCGCTACCGTCGCCCTGGTGTTCGGGCCACTGGAGATCGGCCGGGTCGGGCTGGATGTCTCCAGCCAGGTGTATCTGGCCGCACTGACGGTCGTCGGGTACCAGGCGGTGTTGTTCGCCCTGCTGACCAAGCTCTACGGCCGGCACGAGGGGTTCCATCTCCCGCGGAGTCAGGCGTTCGAGCGGTTCGCCGAGCGAGCGAGCCTGGAAAGCGGAGCGGTCGTCGGGCTCACTCTCTTCATGGCCGGCCTGGGTGTCGCGATCGTTCAGCTGGCCACGTGGGGCGCATCGGGCTTCGGCCCTCAGGACCCGGTTGACACGATGCGCCTGGCGGTGCCGGCGGCACTGTTCATGATGCTGGGCTTCCAGACGGCGATGTCGGGAATGTTCCTGGGCATCCTCTCGGTCGACATCCGCCGGGCCTAGATTTCGTCGTCGGCGTGGGGTCGGCCCTTGCTCAGTTCTCCGGGTGCCGGTGCGGGGTGGGCTGCAACAGGCTGCGCCAGCTCTTGCCCTGCGCGGCCTTCACGGCGCAGATCAGCAGCAGCAGCCAGCTAAAGTCGACCAGCACGGTGCTTTCGGCCGCCGAGGTGACCAGCAGGGTCACCAGCACCAGCGGCGACCAGACGTAGACCATCGAGCGCTTATCCGAGGCGAGCAGCCACGACCGCCAGAAGGCGAGCGTCACGAGCGCGAGGAACGACAGGAGGCCGACCAGGCCGACCTGGAAGTAGACGTCGAGGAACGCGTTCAGCGCGGAGGCCTGCGGGCGCCCGGTGACGAAGCTGAGCCAGCCGTAGGGCGTGACGTCGATGGGCCAGAGACCGGCCCAGCCCCAGCCCTCGAGCGGGTTCAGCATGGCCAGACGCCAGATTTCGCCCCAGAGTGTGGTGCGGGCCTCGAACTCGCTGCCCGCGTTCAGCTGGTCGGTGATGCGCGCGCGGGCCGCAACCGCGATGATGCCGGCCACGACGGTGCCGCCGAGCAGCCCGATCTGCAGCAGCCACCGGTTCGCGGCGGGCGTGGCGCGCAGCCAGATCAGCGCCAGCGCGGCGAGGCCCACGAACAGGGCCACCACGAGGATGACGGGGGAGCGGGTGAGTAGCAGGCCGAACACGGCCAAGGCGATGGAGCCGATGCCGAGCCCGCGCCGCACCGATCGGGACCGCAGCTCGACCGCGAAAGTGACCGCCGCGATCAGCGAGACCAACCCGAACACGTTGCGAGAGCCGAAGAGGCCCTGCACGGGCCCGAAAGAGTCGATGTTGCCCTGGATGCCGAGGAAGACGAAGGGCGTGTCGAGCAGCAGGCCGGAGAGCACTTCCAGAGCCAGGGACACTCCGAGCAGCACCCGCAGCACGTCGCCAGTGGCGCGCACGACCTGGATGGTGTCGCGGGCCAGGGCGATGTAGATGGCCAAAAAGGTGAAGGCGAGCTGGTAGAGCGAGGCGCTGAGGGTGTGCAGCGGGTAGCTGGACCACAGCACCGACAGGGCACACCAGCCCACGAAGACCATGATCGAGATCGGTAGGAGCCCGTGCCAGTCGACGCCGGCCCAGCGGGCGGTGAGCGAGAACGCGGCCAGCACGACGAGGCCCACGAGAATGCCGACGACGCCGGGCGGGCCGATCACGGCGCGCAGGGCAGTGGTCGAAAAGGCGAAGCCGATGATGACCAGCGCAAGCGAGGAGGCGAACTTGGGGGAGGCGAACAGCCGCGTGAACTGGTCCGGCACGGCGGGGGGATACGCGCGGTAGGTCATGACGTTCCCACGCTACCGCCTAAGGCATCCGTTGATTGGTTGCCTGCTGTCGCTTCGTGATAACGGCGAGCACGACCAGCAGCAGCCAGCCGGACTCGATCAGGATGCGGCTTTCGGCCAGGCTCTGGGCGATCAGGGCTACCAGGAGCAGCAGCGGGAGCAGGGCGGAGGCCGCGTAGGGTTCCGTGTCGGCGAGGGCGCGCCTGGGCCGGTCGACCGCGAGGAACCAGCAGCGCCACAGCGTGGAGAAAACGGCGGCGGCGAAGATGATCAGCCCGAGGACGCCCAGCTGAAGCCAGACGTCGAGCCAGGCGTTGTGCGCCTGAAGGTAGACGACGCCGCGGCGCACGGCGAGACCCTCGAAGGGTTCGACCCAGGGGGCCCAGTAGCTCACCCAGCCCCAGCCGAACACCGGGCGCTCGGCGGCCAGCCCGGCCACGCTGCGCCAGATGTCGAGGCGGCCGGTGAGGTCGGCGGATTTGCCGAGCAGGGCGAGGAGCTGCGGCGTGAGGGCCACCAGGCCGACACCGCCGACGACCACGGATGCCCCGGCCACCAGGTACACCGGCCGTCGCCCCTCGGGGAGCCGGCGGCGGGCCCAGAGGGCGAAAAGCAGCGCTGCGGCGACGGCGGCAGCAGCAAGCGTCACGGTTGCGGACCGGGTCACCAGCAGCACGAACACCCCGAGGCCCAGCCACGCCAGACCCCAGTTGCGGCTCACGGTGCCGGCGGCGAGCTGAACGGCGAAGACGATCACGGCCATCAGTGCCACGAACCCGAGCAAATTGCGGTTGGCGACGATGCCCTCGATTGGCCCGCCCTGCAGCAGGATACCGCGGGTCCAGTAGTACGACTCCGGCACGTTGCGGGTGCCGTAGTCGACCCAGAAGGGGAGCACGGCCTGCCGCACGAACAGGGCGACGATGAGCTCGAAGGCGAGGGACAGGGCGAGGATCCAGCGCAGTGCGGCGGCGAGCGTGCGCAGCAGCTCGGCCCAACTCAGGCACAGGGCGAGGAACAGTGCGGCCAGCGTGGTTGCCCACTGCAGGGTGACTCCGATCAGGGAGGCGCCGAGGTAGAACGACCAGGCCAGCGACAGGGTGGCCAGACCGAGGAAGGCGATGAGCGATTTCGGGAACCGCGACCACATCCAGTCCGGGTTCAATTTGACGAGGGCGACGACGCTGCTCACGACGATGACCAGCGCGATCGCGCCGTAGCCCCACCAGCCGAACAGGCTGCGCCAGAACTGGCCGGCCAGGACGGAGAAAAAGACGAGCGTCGCGAAGGTGCGAACGACGAATCGGCTCTGGACGGCGGGCATGTGTCTAAGGCTAGAGCGTGCCGGGGCGGCCACCGATCATTTTCTATACCCCCTAGGGTATACTTATCCCGGAGGTTCGAATGAAAACGATCATTGTTGGTGGAGTTGCGGGCGGAATGTCGGCGGCGACGCGGTTGCGTCGGCTGGACGAAACGGCAGACATCATTGTATTTGAACGCGGCCACTATGTCTCGTTCGCAAACTGCGGACTTCCCTATTACGTGGGCGGCGTGATCACGGACCGCAGCAATCTTTTACTCCAGACCCCGGCATCCCTCGGGGCCCGCTTCCGCCTCGACGTGCGCGTCGACCACGAGGTCACGGCGATCGACCGGGAGGCGAAGACGGTCTCCGTGCGCCAAACGCAGACCGGCGCCGAGACCACCGAGACGTACGACCGCCTCATCCTGGCTGCCGGAGCGACGGCCCGAACCGGGATCACCCCGGCCGGCCTCGCCACTCGCACCCTGCGCACGGTCGACGACGTCGACCACATCACCGCTCTGCTGGCCGGCGTCACGGGTCAGGCCTCCGCCGTCGTCATCGGCGCCGGGTTCATCGGCTTGGAGGCCGTCGAAAACCTCGTTCGCCGCGGCGTGCACGTGACCCTGGTCGAGTTCGGCTCCCAGGTCTTCGGGCCCTTCGACGCCGAGATGGCCGCGCCGATCTTCGACGAGCTGCTCTTGCGGGGCGTTGACGTACGCCTGAACACGACCGTCGTCGCCGCCGCCGACGCGGGAGTCAAGCTCAGCGACGGATCCGTCGTTCCGGCCGACCTCGTCATCGACTCCGTGGGGGTGCTCCCCGACACCTCGCTCGCCGCCCGGGCGGGCATCACGATCGGCGCGAGCGGCGGTATCGCCGTCGATGGCAGTCAGCAGACCAACGACCCGTCGATCTACGCGGTCGGCGACGGCGTCGAGAAGATCGACGCCGTCGACGACAGCGGCATCCTGATCACCATGGCCGGCCTCGCAAACCGGCACGGCCGGGCGGCCGCCGACAGCATCGCCGGCGAGCCCGCGTCGGCCTCCCCGGTGCTCGGAACCGCCATCCTCGGCATCTTCGGCCTGACGGCGGCCATGGTCGGCTGGAGCGAGAAGCGTCTCGTGCAGCGCGGCCGCGCGCGCCGGGTCGTGCACACCCACCCGGCGTCGCACGCCACCTACTACCCCGGCGCCGAGGGCATGTCGATGAAGCTCCTGGTCGACCCGGCGACGGATGCCATCCTCGGCGCCCAGATCGTCGGCGGCAGCGGCGTCGACAAGCGCATCGACATCCTGGCGACGGCGATGACCGGCGGACTGACGGCATCCGCTCTCACCCGCCTCGAGCTGGCATACGCGCCGCAGTACGCGTCGGCGAAGGACCCGATCAACCAGCTCGGCTATGTCGCCGACAACCTTGCCGCGGGAACGACGCGTGCGCTGCAGTGGCACGAGCTGGCCGCCGCCCGGGCCGCGGGCGCGGTGCTCGTGGATGTGCGCTCGGCGGCGGAGTTCGCCGCCGGGAACATTCCCGGCGCGATCAACGTTCCGGTGGACGAACTGCGGGACCGCCTGGCCGAGCTGCCCGACGCACCTGTGATCGTGCACTGCCAGGTGGGCCAGCGCGGGCACACGGCCGCACGCATTTTGAGCCAGAACGGGCTGGACGTGCAGAACCTCGACGGCGGCTACCGCACCTGGATCGCCGGCGAAACCGCTCTCGGCCTGATGCCCGTCATCGCCGCCAAGTCTGAAAGGATTCCGGCATGACCGAAATCACCGCTACCGCTGCCGACGTCGCTGCTGCCGACGTCGCTGGGGAACAGAACCAGAAGAAGATCCTCAACCGGCTGCGCCGGGCCCAGGGCCAGCTCGCGGCGGTCATCACCGCCGTCGAGGCCGGCGGCAGCTGCAAGGATGTCGTCACTCAGCTTGCCGCCGTGTCCAGCGCCCTCGACAAGGCCGGTTTCGTCATCGTCTCCACGGCGATGCGCGAGTGCCTCGACAACCCGCAGGGGGAGAACTCCCTCACGGTCGAGGAGCTGGAGAAGCTCTTCCTGACGCTGGCGTAGCCTCCCGACGCGAGTCGGGCCCGCTCGGCGTTGAACCAATTCGACGGAGATTCTCCCGTAAAAGCGCTTTTTCGGGGTTCTGGGGACTGGTTTGGCCAAAATCTCCGTCGAATTCGTTCGGGGCTCGGGGCTCGGGGCTCGGGGCTCGCGGTTCGGGGCTCGGGGCTCGCGGCTAGGGCGGGCGCGGCCCCTGACTCGCCTAGACGAAGGCCGCCTGGCCGGTGATGCTGCGCCCCACGATCAGGGTGTTCATCTCCCGGGTGCCCTCATAGGAGTAGACGGCCTCGGCGTCGGAGAAGAAGCGCGCCACATCGTACGAGAGCACGATGCCGTTGCCGCCGAATAGTTCGCGGCACCAGGCGACCGTTTCGCGCATCCGGGCAGTCGTGAAGAGCTTGGCCAGGGCGGCGTGCTCGTCGCGCTGGCTGCCCTCGTCGAGCATCTGCGAGACCCGCACGACCATGCCCAGGCTGGCGGTGATGTTGCCCAGCGACTTCACCAGCAGGTCCTGCACCAGCTGGTGGCCGCCGATCTCCTTGCCGAACTGCGTGCGCTCCTTCGCGTACGCGACGGCCGCCTCGTAGGCGCCGATCGACGTTCCCACGGCCGCCCAGGCCACCTCGGCTCGGGTCAGGCGCAGAACCTTGGCGGTGTCCTTGAACGAGTTCGCGTTCTGCAGCCGGTTCTTTTCGGGCACGATCACGTTCTCGAGCACGATGTCGGCGTTCTGCACCGAGCGCAGGCTGATCTTGCCCTCGATGCGGGTGGCGCTGTAGCCGGGGGTGTCGGTGGTCACGATGAAGCCCTTGACCATGCCGTCGGCGGTGTCTTTCGCCCAGATGATGGTGATGTCGGAAAAGGTGGCGTTGCCGATCCAGCGCTTGGCGCCGTTCAGAAGCCAAGTGTCGCCGGTGCGGGTGGCCGTCGTGCGCAGTCCCTGCGCCGCGTCCGAGCCGGAGAGCGGCTCGGTCAGCCCGAATGCCCCCACGAGCTCCCCGCTCGCCAGGCGCGGCAGCCACTCGTCGCGTTGCTCCGGCGAGCCGGTCGCCGAGATGGTTCCGCAGGCGAGGCCGTTCTGCACGCCGACGAATGTGGCGACGGATGCGTCTACGCGCGCCGTCTCCAGGGCCACGAAGCCGCGGAACACCGCGGAGTTCTGGAAGGGCCGGGTCTCAGGCCAGCCGAAGGAGTAGGCCCCGAGCGCCGCCAGCGGCCGGATGACCTCGGCCGGAAACTCGGCGCGCTCCCAGCATCCGTTCACGATGGGCCGAACGTCGGACTCGAGGTAGGCGCGCAGATTGGCGAGCGCGGTCTTCTCCTGATCGGTCAGCAGATTCTCGTAGCCGTAGAAGTCGCTGGGAAGTAGCTCGAAGGTCATCAGGTGCTCCATTGCAAAGGTGGCGACGGCCGGCGTGCGGCGGTCGGCGGATGTTCGCAGCCTACGGTCGCGGAACCGGCACGCCGCAAGCGGTTGGTAGTTTGGTCTAAACCTAAGAGTGCAGGAGAGCGCCATGTTTGTGGGCATCACCAATACGCCGCGGCACTATGCCTGGGGTTCGACCACCGCCATCGCGGGTCTGCTCGGCTACGATCCGTCGGGCACAGCTGAGGCCGAACTCTGGCTGGGCGCACACCCGGGATCGCCGAGCGTCATCACCGACCCCGAGCAGGTCGGCGGCCACCACACCCTCCTGGACTGGATCCACGCAGCCCCGGAGGAGGCCCTCGGCGCCGCGCTCGCCGCGCCCGCTGCTCCGCGGTTGCCGTATCTCCTGAAGATCCTCGCCGCCGCGGGACCGCTCTCGCTGCAGGCGCACCCGACCGCGGAGCGGGCACGGATCGGCTTCGGCCTGGAGAACGCGGCCGGTATTCCGCAGGATGCGGCGGACCGCAACTACCGCGACCCGTTCCATAAGCCCGAGGTGATTTTCGCCCTGAGCGACACCTTCGAGGCCCTCTGTGGGTTCCGCGAGCCGGTCGAGATCCGCGGCATCCTGGGCGAGCTGCGCGCCCTCGACGTGGCCTCGGACGACCCGCAGCCCGGCGCGCTCGATGCGCTCGAGCGGCACCTGCTCGGCGACGACGCTCTGCGCGACTGCGTCGACTGGTTGTTGCGCGACGGCCGCGGCGGCGATTCCGGCGAGGTGGCCTGGCTGGTCGAGCGGGTGGTTGCCCTCGCCGTCAGCGCGGCCGACCTGGCCGAGAGCGGCGCGATCCTCGACTACCCGCTCGAACTCGCCACCGTGCGGGACCTGGCCCGTGCCTACCCGGGGGATCCCGGCATCGTGATCTCGCTGCTGACGAACCGGGTGTCGCTGCGCCGAGGCGAGGTGCTCTACCTGCCTGCCGGGAACATCCACGCCTACCTGTCCGGCCTCGGTGTGGAGCTGATGGCCGCCTCGGACAACGTGCTGCGCGGCGGGCTGAGCCCCAAGCACATCGACGTCGACGAACTGCTCGAGGTGCTCGAATTCACGCCGCTGCCCGTGCCGTACCTTCCGCCCGTGCTGTCGTCTCCGGGCGTCTCGGAGTACCGACCCGACGTGGACGACTTCGTGCTCGTGCACATCGCGGCGGAAGCCGGGGATGCGGATGCTGATGCGGGTGCTGCTTCTCCCGGGGGTGCGGGTGCTGATGCGGGTGCTCGTGCGGCTGCGGCTTCTCGCGCGGGAGTGCCGATGCGGCAGTTCACGCTGACGGGGCCCGCGATCGCCATCTGCACGGCCGGGGGATTCCTGGTGGCCGGTGCGGGGGCATCCGTCGCCCTCAAGCGCGGCGAGTCCGTCTACATCACGCCCGACGAAGGCACGCTCACGTTCGCCGGCGTCGGCGAGGTCTTCCTGGCCACGACCCCCTAGCCCTGGCTCCCCACCAATTCGACGGAGATTTTGCGCTCGAACCAGCTATTTGCCGGTTTGTGCGCTGTTCGGAGTAAAATCTCCGTCGAATTCGTTCGCGGTCGCCCCCCCGCGCAGCAGCGCGGGGGGGCTGGGGCGGTCTGATCGGTAGCGTCCGGGCGGGAAACGGTGCCCCCCCACCCGGTGGGGGCGGCGTGTTATCCCCAAGGTGACGGATGCCGCGGCGCGGGTTCGACTCCGCTGCGAGGCTGCGGGCCATGCGCTCACTCACCAGGGACATCCTCGACCACGGACTCTTCGTCAAACGCGCCGCACTCCGCGCCCGAGGCTGGAGCGATGGGCACCTCCGCGGCGAGGTCAACCGGGGAACGGTCGTGCGGGTGCGCAAGGGCTGGTACTCGGTTCCGTCGGCGCCGCCGTCGGCCGTCGAGGCGTTCCGGATCGGAGGCCGGCTGGCCGGATTGAGCTGCCTGAAGTCCTACGGGATCTGGACCCCAACCACCGGCAGGCTCCACGTCAGCGTCCCCAGCGCCGCGCGCGGGTTGCGGCGCCCGACGGACATGCGCGCACGGCTGGATGTGCTCGACGGTGTGCTGTGTCGCGTGACGTGGAGCGACGACGCGATCGACGGACGGGGCGACTGCGTGTGGCGTACCAGCGTGCACGAGGCCCTGGTGCACATTCTGAACAACCACGACAGGGTCACCGCAATCGTGTGTCTGGATGCCGCGTTGCACAGCGCCCAGGAAAACGGGGTCGGGATTATCCGCGACGACCTGGGCTGGATCTTCGCCCGCGCGCCGCTGCGGGTTCAGTCCTGGCGCGACGAGGTCGACGGACGCGCCGCCGCGGGTGGGGAAACGGAATTCCGACTCAAGGCCCTGGCCGCGGGCATCCCCTTCGTTTCGCAACCGTTCGTCAGCGGGGTCGGGCATCTCGATGGCCAGATCGGGCCGTCGACCTTCGTCGAGATCGATGGGAAGGACTGGCATGACGATCCGATCGCCTTCGAGGTCGACCGGGAACGTGATCTGCTGGTTGCAAGCCAGAACGGGCGCACCCTGAGGTTCAGCTACGCGCTCCTTCGCAAACAGTGGGGGTTGTGTGTGCGGGCGATGGTCACGGCGCTGGAGTACGACTACCTGCGCGAGCCGTCGGCCGCGTTTCCGCCGTTCCACGAGCGGATGCTGCGGGCGCGCCACCGTCTCGGCCAGGGCCCGGGTCGGTTCCCGGCCCCCGCATCAGGTGTCGCCCCTGCGCCGCGGCGAGCACCCGATCAGCTCGCGGTCGAGCCGCCTGGCGCACCCGCGCGCGTCGCGATCACGGCCCCATCCGTTGCCCGACCCTGCCCGCCCCCTCGTCCGCCACCCTCCGGGAACTCGCTCCGGGCAGCGGCAGGCTGCGCCGGGCGTCCGGGCGACCCGCCCCGACGACCTGCCGCGCTGATCGACCAGCGACAGCCCCGCCACCGAGGCTAGGCTTGCAGAGCGGCAGTGCTTGATTGCCGTCAGATCTTGCGAGGTTCAGATGGCGTGGCTTGTCACCGGAGGTGCCGGATACATCGGTTCCCACATCGTTCGTGCTTTCCTGAAAGAGGGCATCGAGGTGGTCGTCATCGACGACCTCTCCAGCGGGCACGCTGAATTCGTGCCTGCCGACGTGCCGTTTGTGCGCGGCACCCTCCTCGACCGCGAGCTGCTGATGCGCACCTTCGCCGAGCACACCGTGACCGGCGTCGTGCACGTCGCGGGTTACAAGTACGCCGGGGTCTCGGTGCAGCGCCCGCTGCACACCTACGAGCAGAACGTCACGGCCATGGCCACCCTGCTGGCGGTCATGCAGGAGTGCGAGGTCAAACGGATGGTGTTCTCCTCGAGCGCGGCCGTCTACGGCACCCCGCACACCGACCTGGTCACCGAGGAAACCCCGAAGAACCCCGAATCTCCCTACGGTGAGTCCAAACTGATCGGCGAATGGTTGCTGCGCGACCAGGCCGTCGCCGCCGGACTGCGCTACACGGCGCTGCGCTACTTCAACGTGGTCGGGTCCGGAGCGCTCGACCTGCGCGACACCAGCCCGCACAACCTCTTCCCCCTCGTCTTCGACGCGCTGATGGAGGGCCGCATCCCGAGCATCAACGGCGACGACTACGCCACCGCCGACGGAACGTGCGTGCGGGACTACATCCACGTGGCAGACCTGGCCCTCTCGCACGTGGCCGCGGCCCGGCACCTGGACGCCGGCGAGCCGGTGCTGCCCGTCTACAACCTCGGCAGCGGCGACGGAGTGTCGGTGGGGCAGATCATGTCCACTGTGGCGGCCGTCACCGGCATCGACTTCGCGCCCGTGATCGGTCCGCGCCGCGCGGGCGACCCCGACCGGATCGTCGCCTCCGGCGAACTCGCGGCCCGCGATCTGGACTGGGCCATGCGCCACAGCCTAGAGGAGATGGTGCAAAGCGCCTGGGAATCGCGGCAGACGGCATCCGTCTCAGCGTTGTGACCAATCAAATCTCACCGATTTTCGCTCTTGGGCGAGTCGAAACCCTCCAACAAATATTGACGGTTTAGTATCAGCGACTTGACGGCAAGGAATTACACGGCTGTAATTAGGGCTGACGCGTAATTTTGGGCACATTTTGCAGTGGGGTGGATGACGATATGGCGCTATCAGAGTCTCGTGCCGGGGTACCGGAGGACTGGTTCATTGACCCGGTTCGTCTGGGTGTTCCCGGGGTTCGCAAGGAAGTGGGCGACGGCGATCTTCTGTCGTGGCAATCGGACTCGCTCTGCGCGCAGACCGATCCGGAGGCGTTCTTCCCCGAAAAGGGAGGGTCGACCCGCGATGCCAAGAAGATCTGCTCCTCGTGCGAGGTGAAAACCCAGTGCCTGCAGTACGCGCTCGCCAACGACGAGCGGTTCGGAATCTGGGGCGGCCTGTCCGAGCGGGAACGGCGCAAACTGCGCAAGCGAGCCAGCTAGGCCTCAGACGGGCCTTAAAACGACCCACGGCATGCGAATCCGGACCCGACGCCGGCTGCGGCACCGGAGGCGAAGCAGTGTTTTTCAGGCTCGCCCCTCCCCTTGCTCCTCATCGGGCCCGAACCAATCTAGGCTGTTCTCCATATGCATGCCAGAGTCACCGCCATCCTCGTTGCCCGTAACGGCGCCAAGCACCTCGACCGCACTCTCGAGGCGCTGAGTCGCCAGACACGTCAACCCGACGTCGTGATCACGGTCGACTGCGGATCGACCGACACTACGGCCGCGCTTCTGGCTGCCTACGCACCGACTCACTTCATCTCAGCGGATGCCGGACTCAGCTTCGGCGAGGCCATCGTCACGGCCGAGAGGGTCATCGCGCCCGCCGAGTCCGATAGCGAAATGCTGTGGCTCCTCGCCCAGGACAGTGCGCCGGAACCCGACGCCCTGACGGCCCTGCTCGGCGAACTGGAGATTGCGCCATCCGTTGCCGTGGCCGGTCCCAAGGTCATGGACTGGGACGCCGGCGACTACATCCACGAATTCGGGCAGTCCCTGACGCCCGGCGGTGCGACCGTCACCCTGGTGGAGAGCGAACTCGACCAGGGCCAGCACGATGGAATGGGCGACGTGCTCGCTGTGAGCGCCGGCGGCATGCTGGTGCGCCACCTCGTCTGGCAGCAGCTCGGCGGCTTCGACCCGGCCCTGCCGTCCGCGGACGACTCCCTCGATTTCTGTGTGCGCGTGCGGATGGCCGGTTACCGCGTCTCCGGCGTCGCCGCGGCTCAGGTGGCCTCAGCCGGAGACGGCGTTGCCGGCACCAGCGGCTCCTCCCGCGGCCGCGCGCGCCGCAAGCGCCTCCGTGCCATGCGCGCCGCGCAGCTGCATCGCCGGCTTGTCTACTCCCCGCGCTGGATGATCCCTCTGCACTGGCTGGCCCTGGTTCCCCTCGCGGTGCTGCGCTCGTTCGGGCAGTTGCTGCAGAAGGAACCCGGGGCGATTCTGGGTGAGTACTCCGCCGCGTTCGCCGCGGCTTTCAGCGGTCTGCGGGTGAGTGCTGCCCGGCGCCGCTTCGGTGCCACCCGCACCCTGGGCTGGGCGTCGATCGCCTCGCTGCGCGTGCCCACCGTCGAGGTGCGCCGCCGCCAGGCGCTCCGCCGTGAGGCCAGCCTCACCAGCGTGAACGGCGAGGTGCCCGAAATCCGCTTCATCTCCGGTGGCGGCGCGTGGACCGTGTTGGCCGCCCTGGTGGCCGGCCTCATCGTCCTGGGCCCTCTGATCGGCGCCCGCACCCTCACCGGCGGCGCGCTGCTGCCACTGTCGGACACCCCCGCCGAACTCTGGGGGAGCATCGGCTACGGCTGGCGCGACATCGGCCTGGGCTTTGTCGGCGGCGCCGACCCATTCGCCACGGTGCTGGCGGTGCTGGGCTCGCTCACCTTCTGGGCGCCGTCCTTCTCGCTCGTCCTGCTCCACTTCCTCGCCCTGCCGCTGGCCGCCCTCGGCGCCTGGCTTGCCGCGACCCGCCTCTCCGAGCGCGCGTCCATTCGCGCCATCGCCGCCGTACTCTGGATGCTGTCGCCCACCTTCCTCAGCGCCCTCGCTGCCGGGCGTCCGGCTGCGATCCTCGTGCACCTGCTGCTGCCGTGGCTGTTCTTCGCCGGGTTCATGGCCGCCCGCTCGTGGTCGGCGTCCGGCTCCGCGGCCCTGCTGTTCGCCGCCATCGTGGCTGCGGCGCCGTCGCTCGCGCCCGCGCTCCTGGTGGTCTGGCTGATCGCCATGCTGCTCAGTGGGCGCAGCGGTATGCGGTTCATCGGCATCCCTCTGGCGGCGCTCGCCCTCGCGGCACCTCTGATCTGGAATCAGGGACTGCGCGGCAACTGGCTGGCCCTGCTGGCGGACCCGGGCCTGCCTCTGCCCGCCCCCGACGTCTCGGTGTGGCAGCTGTTGCTCGGCTTCCCGTCCGGTGAGCTCGGCGGGTGGACCCCGCTGCTCGAGACGCTCGGGCTGCCCGGTGTCGACGCGTCCGTGCTCGTGCCGGTGCTCCTGATCCCGCTGGCCGTACTCGGCGCCCTTGCCCTCTTCCTGCCTGGGGCCCGCGGCGCGAGCTTCGCGCTGCTGACCGCCCTGCTCGGTGCGGGCACGGCCATCGCCGCCAGCCAGCTCTCCCTTTCCTCGGTCGGCGGCCAGCCGGTCGGCATCTGGGCCGGCGCCGGGCTCAGCCTGTACTGGCTCGGACTGGTCGGCGCGGTCGTCTTCGCCCTGCGCGGCCTGCGCCGCTTCGCCATCGCCCCGGCGGTCACCGTGGTCGCCCTGCTCGTGATCGTGGTGGCGCCGCTGGTCGCAGCCCTGCCCCTCGGCACCAGTGTCGTGGCCGAGGGCATCGACCGCACCCAGCCCGCCTTCGTCAGCGCCGAGGCGCAGACGGATGCCCGGGTCGGCACCCTGCAGATCGTGCCGCAACCCGACGGGGGCATCCTCGCGACCATCGTGCGCGGTCCCGGCGCCACCCTGAACACCCAGTCCACCCTCAGCAGCACCGACGTGACCCTCAGCCCGCGGGAGGAGGAGCTGGCCACTTTGGCCGGAAACCTCGCCTCGCGCAGCGGGCTCGACGCCGCGGCCGGCCTGGCCGACTTCGGCATCCGTTTCGTGCTGCTTCGACCGGCCGCCGTCGCACCGGCCGGTCCCGGAAACACGGCGCCGGTCACCCCCGCGGCAGAAGAGACCGCCGGCCGCACCACGACCGCCCTCGACGGCAACGCCGCCCTGGCGCCGGTGGGAGACACGGTCTTCGGCCGGCTCTGGCAGTACGAGGTGACGGATGCCCCGGTCCCCACCGCGGCCAACGGCGCCATCCCGGCCAACGCCGGCGGCACCCTCGGTCTGGTGTTCCTCGTCATCGCCGTGCTTGTGGTCGGGGCCACCGTGCTCCTGTCGATCCCTACCGGTGCGGGGCCGGAGGCGGTGCGTCAGGCCAGCCGGGACGCCATCCGCAACACGGCGAAGGCCCGCACCAGGGAGAACAAGCGTATCGCCAAGGCGGCGGCCCGTAGGAAGCCCGCGCCCGGCTTCCGGCCCTCCACCGAGCGCGCCGTCACGCCCGCGGCGGCGGGCGCCCTCGACACAGCCGCACCGGTCACGTCGACTGAAGCCGTCCCTGGAACGTCACCGGACGTCGGTTCCGGTACCGGACCCGACTCCGGACCTGGCACGGAAATCGGCGCCCGTTCAGAGGAGCACGACCATGCCCAGTAAACGCGGAATCGCCCTGCTCGGGGCGCGGGCGGTGGCCGGATTGGTCGGTCTCGGAGTCGTCGTCGCATCCGTCGGCGCGGCAACCCTCGTCACCTGGCCCACGGTTGAGAAGGGGCCGTCGTCCATCATCGTGTCGCCGACTCCGAGCGAGCAGCAACGAGTCTGCCCGGGGCCGCTCCTCGTGCTGGCCGAGGATTCCAGCCAGGCACAGGCAGCCAGTTCCGTCGGAAGCGCTGCAGCCGTTTTCGGCGCCCATGCGGCGTCGGGCGAGCCGGGGTGGATCGAACCGGAGGTTACAGCCATCGCGGCCCCGGACAACGCGAACCCCGAATCGTTCGGCGCACCGCAGTTGCTGCGCGTTCCGACCCCGCCCGGGTCGGGGGCGGCACCGCTGGTCACGGGCAGCCAGTCCCAGATCGCGGGCGGCGAATCGCTCGGTGGCCTGGCCGTCGCGGGCTGCGGGGAGGCGGCCGGTGATAGCTGGCTCGTCGGCGGTTCCACCGACATCGGCCGCACCAGCCTCGTGCTGCTCAGCAACCCCACCACGGTCGTGGCCACCGTCGACCTGGCCGTGTTCGGCGAGACCGGTCAGGTGGATGCCCCCGGCTCCACCGGAATCCTCGTGCAGCCGGGCACCCAGCGGGTCGTTTCCCTCGCCGGACTGGCCCCCAACCTCCGCTCACCCGTGCTGCACGTGCAATCCAAGGGCGGCCAGGTGGCGGCCACGCTGCAGCAGAGCATCGTGCGCGGGCTGGAACCCGGCGGCGTCGACCTCCTCGGTCCCTCAAACGGCCCCGCCGAAGCCCTGGCGATCGCCGGCGTGATCGTCTCCAACGCGGCCGGATCGGATGCCCCCGACGAGGTCGGCGGCCTTAGTGACGACGTCACCTCGGTGCGGGTGCTTGTTCCCGGAACGGTGGCGGCGACGGTCCAGGTCGGTGTGACCGGTGCGACCGGCCAGGCGGCCGGGGCCTCGGTCCAGGTCGACATCCAGCCGGGGGTTGCCACCGAGGTGCCCCTGACCGGGCTCGTGCCCGGTACCTACTCGCTGGAACTGACCGCCAGCGAGCCGATCGTGGCCGCGGCGCAGAGTTCCGCGGCGGGTTCCGCAGGCCGCGACTTCGCCTGGTTCGCGTCGTCCGACGCCCTCGCCGACGAGTTCCTGGTGGCCGCCGCCGACGGCCCGTCCCCGCAACTCAACCTGGTCAACATGGGCACCGTCGACGCCACCTACACGGCCACCCCCGACAATGGCACATCCAGCACAGTGGCGGTGCCGGCCGGCGGCTCGGCCACGATGCCGTTGGAGCAGTCGCAGCGCTACCTCGTGTCCGGCGGCACCTCGACCGTGGCTTCGGTGGCCTACGCGGGCGACGGGCTGCTCGCGGCATTCCCGCTGAGCCAGGCCGGGCCGCTGGCGGCCCCGATCCGGGTCTACCCCCGCTAACCGTCTTCCAACCTCTGGAGATCCCGTGATCGAGACCACCAGCACCACCACTAGCACCACCAGCACCGCCGACGTGGGCGTCGCCGTCATCGGCGGGTCCGGACTGTACCGGCTCTTCGACGCCGGCACCGAGACATCCGTCGACATCATCACGCCCTATGGCCCTCCCTCGGCGTCGATCTCCATCGGATTGCGGGCCGGCCGGCGGGTCGCCTTCCTGGCCCGGCACGGCGGCGACCATTCGGTGGCGCCGCACCTGATCAACTATCGGGCCAACATCTGGGCGCTCGCGTCGCTGGGCGTGAAGGCCATCATCTCCTCGTCGGCCGTCGGCGGCGTCAGCCCCGCATACCCGCCGGGGATGCTGGTGGTGACCGACCAGTTCATCGACCGCACCTCGGGCCGTGCCGACACCTTCTACGACCAGGGCACGGTCGCGCACCTGGCCGCGGCCGACCCGTTCGATCCGGAGTTGCGCCGCCTCGCGATCGCCGCGCTCGCGACGCTGGAGGAGAACTTCGCACCCACCGGCACCTGCGTCGTGATTCAGGGCCCGCGGTTCTCCACCCGGGCGGAATCGCTCTGGTTCCGCGCCGCGGGCGCGCACACCGTCAACATGACGCAGTACCCGGAGGTCGTCCTGGCCGCCGAACTCAACATGGGCACGGTCAATCTCTCCTTCGTCACCGACGCCGACGCAGGCCTGGCCACGGTGCCCACCGTTCAAACCGACACCGCTCAGACCGACACACCTCAGGCCGAGGTCGAGGCCGACCCGGATACCGTTTCCGCCAGCCTGGTCTTCACGCGTCTCCGGGCCGCCCAGCCGCGGATCCTGGCCGCGATCGACGGCATCCTGCGTGCCCTGCCCGAGAATTTCTCCCCTCGCGAGCTGATCGCCCCCGAGCAGGTCGGCGTCGTGCTCGATCGTCGTCCTGCACCTGCCCCTGCCGCGCCGGCCGGAGCCGACGCGTGACCCGGCGCCTGCTCGTCACGGGTGGGGCCGGTTTCATCGGCGGCGCGATCGTCCGGGACGCGCTCGCCCGCGGCTGGCAGGTACGGGTGCTCGATTCCCTCCGCAGTGACGTGCACGGTGGACTCCCGGTGCTGCCGAACGGTGTTGACGTGATCGTCGGCGACGTGACCGACGCATCCGTCGTCGCGCTCGCTCTCCGCGACACGGATGCCGTCTGTCACCAGGCCGCGAAGGTCGGCCTCGGCGTGGACTTCGCCGACGCCCCCGACTATGTGCACAGCAACGAGGTCGGCACGGCCGTTCTGCTCGCGGCGATGACCGAGGCCGGGATCAACCGGTTCGTGCTGGCCTCCTCGATGGTGGTCTATGGGGAGGGAAGCTACCGCGGCTCGGAGGGTTTCACGCGTCCGGGACCGCGCCGCGAGGCCGATCTGCTGCGAGGCGTGTTCGACCCCGTCGATGAGGCCACCGGTGAGGCCCTCGAGCCACTGCTCATCTCCGAGGACGACCCGCTCGACCCGCGCAACGTCTACGCGAGCACCAAGCTGGGTCAGGAATACCTCGCGTCGGCATGGGCCCGCGCCACCGGAGGCCGGGCCGCGGCGCTCCGTTACCACAACGTCTACGGGCCGGGGATGCCGCAGAACACGCCCTACGCGGGTGTCGCGTCGTTGTTCCGCTCGGCGCTGGAACGCGGCGAGGCCCCACGGGTCTACGAAGACGGCGGCCAGCGTCGCGACTTCGTGCACGTCGCCGACGTCGCCTCGGCCAACCTCGCCGCGCTCGACTGGACCGCCGGCATCGAGCCGTCCACTTTCCGCCCCTTCAACGTGGGCAGCGGCGTCGTGCACACCATCGGCGAGATGGCCGCGGCCCTCAGCGTGGCCACCGACGGACCGACCCCCGTCGTCACCGGGCAATTCCGGCTCGGCGATGTGCGCCACATCACTGCCTCCTCGGGGCGACTCCGCCGCGAACTGGACTGGGCACCCAGCATTTCATTCGAGGAGGGCATGCGCGCTTTCGCGAACGCGCCCCTGCGCGCCGCAGTCACCCGGTAGCCCCGGTATGAACCAATTCGACGGAGATTTTCGTGTGAACCGGCTTTTTCGGCGCTTCTGGCGCCGATTCAGTCAAAATCTCCGTCGAATTCGTTCGGGGCGTCCGGCGTGGATCAGCGCGTAGCGATCGGATGCCGCGGCAACAGCACCTCGAACCGGCACCCGCCGGGCACGTTCCGCACCCGCACTTCGCCGTGGTGCGCCCGCACGATCCCCTGCACGATGGCCAGGCCGAGGCCAGCGCCGCCGGTGCCCAACGGTTCGGCCACCGGGGTGCGCGGACCGCTCGCCCGCCAGCCGGCTTCGAAGACCCGGCTGAGGTCCTGCTCGGGGATGCCGCCAGCGGCATCCGTTACCGAGATCACGGCGTGGTCGGTGGCACCGGCACCCGATCCGGTGTTGGCCGTGACCGAGACCACGATCGAGCTGCCGGCCGGCGAATGCTGGATGGCGTTCATGACGAGGTTGCCGACCACCCGGGACAGTTCGCGCGGGTCCGCGAGGATGGTCAGCCCCTTCTCTCCGGCGAATCGCAGGTCGAGCGACTTGGCCTGGGCGATCGGCCAGAGTCCGGCGACGGTGTCGCTGATCAGGTCGTAGAGCGAGACCGGCTGCAGCCTCAGGCGCAAGGTGCCGGAGTGGATTTTCGACAGCTCGAACAGGTCGTCGACCATGCCCGTGAGCCGGTCCACCTGCCCGCGCATCTGCGTGTAGTACCGTTCCGGGTCCTCGACCATGCCGTCCTCGAGGGCTTCGGCCATGGCACGGATGCCCGCGAGCGGCGTGCGCAGGTCATGAGAGATCCAGGCGATCAGCTCGTGCCGTGACTCCTCGATCTGATTCTCGCGGACACGGGATTCGGCGAGGTGTTCCCCGGTCGCGGCCAGTTCCCCGGCCAGCGCCGTGAACTCGTTGTTGCTGTGCCGGTCGGTCGCCGCGATCCGTTCGCCGCGCTCGATGCTGGCCGCGGCCGAGCGCAGGGAGCGGCTGTCCCGGGCGAGCTGACGGCTGAGCACCGCGGCCATGGCCAGTGACACCAGTCCGGCGACACTGGCCACGGAGTAGAAGACCGTGAGGTCGTGCCGGGAGACGTATGTCTGTGAGGCGACCGCCGCCATCCCGCCGACGACCGACACCACCGTGGCAAGGGCGATCACCATCAGCTGCAGTACGAGGGAGGTGCGGGAAAGCAGGCGCAGGGTGAGCAGGCCGGCGCCGCCGACGACCACCGCGCAGGCCAGCGTGAACAGCGAGACCGTGAGGAGCACATCCGGTGTCATGACTGCCGCCCCGTGGGAGCCAGCGGAACCGGGTCGAACCGGTAGCCGACCCCCCAGACCGTGTTCAGCAGCCGGGGCTGCGCCGGGTCAGCCTCGATCTTCTCCCGCAGCCGGCGCACGTGCACCGTCACCGTGGACAGGTCGCCGAACTCCCAGCCCCAGACGGAACGAAGCAGGTCCTCCCGGCTGAGCACGGTGTGCGGACGCCTGATCAGGTGGGCCAGCAGGTCGAATTCCCGCGCGGTGAGCACCAGTGGCTCGCCGCGCAGCCGCACCTCGTGCGCCTGCGCGTCCAGGGCGAAGTCGCCGGCCGAGACCAGACCGGCCGGCACGGCGGGCGCGGTGCTCCGGCGCAGCACCGACTGCACCCGCAGCACGAGTTCGCGCGGGGAGAACGGTTTGGTCAGGTAGTCGTCGGCGCCGGCCTCGAGGCCGTCGATGCGGTCCTCCTCCTGGTTGAGGGCGGTCAACATGATCACCGGGATCTCCCAGTCCCCGCGGATGCGCCGGCACACCTCGATTCCGTCCAGGAGTGGCAGCATCCGGTCGAGCACGACCAGGTCTGGCCGCAGCTGTTCGGCTTTCGCGAGCCCGTCCAAGCCGTCTGCCGCCTCGTCGACCACGAACCCGGACGCCCGCAGATACCGGCAGACGATCTCGGACACCGTCGGGTCGTCGTCGACGACGAGGATGCGGCGCTCGAGAGGCGGTAGCGGGCGCAAATCACCCGGGGGCAGGGAAGGAGGCACGAAATCAGGATAGAGCGGCAGGCACCGGGTGTGCCGGGCCGGAGCAGGCGACACCGTTTCTTCCTCACTCTGTAATCTCTTTGGCCGTTTCGGCGGAGCCGGCCCCCATAGTGTCGACCCATGACTGTGTTCCAGGTGGACCTCGTGCTGCCATGCCTGAACGAAGCCGACGCCCTGCCCTGGGTACTGTCGCGACTCCCGGAGGGGTATCGGGCCATCGTCGTCGACAATGGCTCGACCGACGGATCGGCTGAGATCGCCGCCATGGCCGGCGCCCAGGTCGTGCACGAGGCGCGCCGCGGCTTCGGCGCCGCCGCTCACGCGGGCCTCCTGGCGGCCACCGCGCCGATTGTCGCCTTCTGCGACGCCGACGCGTCGATGGACCCGGCCGAACTGCCGCTCCTGGTCGATCCCGTGCGGGCCGGATCCGCCGACCTGGTGCTCGGCCGCCGCCGGCCCGTGACCGCCAAATCCTGGCCGCTGCACGCGCGCCTCGCCAATTCCAGTCTGTCCTGGCGTCTGCGCCGAATAACAGGGGTGAACATCCATGACCTCGGCCCCATGCGCGCCGCGCTCCGCGAATCCGTGCTGGACCTCAATCTCCAGGACCGCCGCAGCGGGTATCCGCTGGAGATGTTCTTGAAGGCGGCGTCGGCGAACTGGCGCATCCTCGAGGTTGACACGACGTATTCGCCCAGGGTCGGCCGCAGCAAGGTGACCGGAACCGTGCGCGGCACCCTGACCGCGGTCAATGACATGTCCGCCCTCCTCCGGGAGACGCGCCGATGACGACCATCGTCGTGATCGCCAAGGAATGCCTTCCCGGTCGGGTGAAGACCCGGCTGCACCCGCCGCTGAGCCTCGAACAGGCCGCCGATCTGGCGGCGGCCAGCCTCGACGACACTCTCGCCGCGGTCGCCGCCCTGCCCGCGACCCGCCGCATCCTGGCCTTCGACGGTGTGATTGCGCCGAACGCAGCTGCCGGCTACGAGATCCTGCCACAGGTGGAGGGCACCCTCGACCTGCGGCTCGCGGCCGTGTTCGACGCCTGCGAGGGTCCCATGCTGCTGGTCGGCATGGACACCCCGCAGGTCACCCCCGCCCTGCTCGAACCCGTCTTCACCGACTGGACCGATGACGTGGATGCCTGGTTCGGCTTCGCGAACGACGGCGGCTTCTGGGCGCTCGCCCTGAACGACCCGACCGGCGACCTGATCCGCGGCGTGCCGATGTCCCGGGACGATACTGGCGCTGTGCAGCTGAAACGGCTGACGGATGCCGGGTTGCGCGTGAACCTGCTGCCTACCCTCACCGATGTGGACACCATCGAAGACGCCCACCGGGTGGCGGGGATCGCGCCCACCGGCAGATTCGCCACGGCTCTGGCCGCCATGATGCCGCCGAGCCCGACGGACAATTTCCGATGACGCTGCTGGCCGCACAACTCGAGGGGGAGTGGGCCGAACCGACCACCTTCGGTGCCGGCGGCGCGGAGCCCTATGCCGCCGCGCTGCGGAACGCCGACAACGTGCTCTACCTGCGCCGGATATCCTCCGGCGAGCACGCCACCATCGACGCCGGTCGGTGGAGCGCCGACGCCGACGACACCGACCTCTGCCTGCTCGACGGGATCACCGGCCCGGTGCTCGACATCGGCTGCGGCCCCGGCCGCATGGTGCGGGCCGCCATGGGGCTGGGGCTGACCGCGCTCGGCCTCGACGTGTCGGCGACCGCCGTGCGCATGGCCGCAGACGCCGGCCTCGACGTGTTGCAGGGCAGCGTCTTCGACCCTCTGCCGCTGGAGGGTGGCTGGGCGGCCGCGCTGCTCGTCGACGGCAACATCGGAATCGGCGGCGACGCATCCGTTCTGCTCACGCGCTGCGCCGACCTGCTGGCGCCGGACGGCGTTCTCCTGGTCGAACTCAGCCACGACCCGGCCCGGGACGACAGCTACCTCGGCACCATCGAGGATTCAACCGGGAGCCGCAGCGCCGTGTTCCCCTGGGCGGAAATCGGCATTAACGGCCTCCGCGACCGTGCCGGAGCGACCGGTCTGGTCGTGGCTCAGGACTGGCGGCTGGACGGCCGCTGGTTCGCGCGCCTGCTGCGAGCGTAGAGCACGACCGACCAGACCGTCGCGACCAGGGCGACGGCCACCCAGAACAGAGCGAGGTTCCGACCGTAGTCGAGCGGAAGGATGCTCGGATTGTTCGAGGTGAGCGACCGGGCGACGATCGCGGGCACCACGATCAGCGTCATGATCGAGCCGACCACGATGGCGGCCTGCACGACCAGCACGATCGTGCCCGTGACGCGGCGCCCCGCGCGGCGCAGCAGAAGGCCGCAGAAGAAGACCAGGGGCGCCAGCACGGCGTCGTGCAGCACGATCGCCGCGCCGATCCAGAGCGCCACCCCGGGCAGTCGGGTGATCCGCACTGTGTCGAAAAGAACGTAGAGGCCGAAGAGGAGCCCGGACGTGCCGAGCAGGATCAGCGTGGTGCGGGCTGCGCGCATCCGTCGGTCGCCGGCGTGGGGGAGCGCGGTGGTCGCGCGTGCTGTTGTCATACCTGCGGTGTTCATGCGGTGATCGCCTCGATCCGGCTCAGCCATTTGGTTTGCAGCACTCCGGGCCGTCCCGGGGCGATCATGCGTGCCGGGTAACCGTGCTGCAGGTCGAGCGTCTCGCCGTTCAGCTCGAGCGCCACCAGGGTCAGCGGGTCCCGCACGTATTCCGGTCCCATCTCGGTCTTCTTGAAGCTGCCGCGCTCTTCGAGACTGATCAGGCGAAAGGATGCGCCGGTGTCGGCGCCGACCAGGTCGGCCAGTTCCGACAGGCGAACCCCGCGCCAGAGCGCCAGTTGGCTCCAGCCCTCGACGCAGGCGATCGGCAGTTCCACCTCGGTCTGCGGCAGGGCCTCGAGCTCGGCGCGGCTGAAGCTGCGCTCCACGCCACCGGCAGCGAGGGTGAGCACCCAGCCGGCGGCGACGGCCGACGCGGTGACCTTTGCCTCCTCGGCCGTGCGGTTCACCGGGAGGCCCTGCGGACCGACGCCCTTCTTGCGCGGACCGAACACGTTCACCGCGTCCAGAGGCGCAAAGGTCTGGCCGGCGGTCAGCCCCACCACGGCGGCGCAGGCGATTCCGACGGTGGTGAGGAAGCCCCGGCGACTCACGGTCGTCGTCTCGCTCACGGTCTTCGTCTCGCTCACGAACGAGGGCGTGGCGTCGATCCAGGCGATCAACCGGCCCGTCACACCGGACGGACGTCCGCTGCCCCAGAGCCGCACCGCCTCGACGTCGGCCGGTGACTCAACGTCGCTCGCGGCATCCGTTGCCTCGTGCTCGGCAGCGGCGCGCCCGTTC
This sequence comes from Cryobacterium sp. TMT2-14, assembly GCF_004402465.1. Lineage (NCBI taxonomy): Bacteria > Bacillati > Actinomycetota > Actinomycetes > Micrococcales > Microbacteriaceae > Cryobacterium > Cryobacterium sp. TMT2-14. Next base: position 37,658 of record NZ_SOFV01000020.1, read on the forward strand.
CAGAACCGTGTGATGATCGGCAGCTTGATGCCGATGTGCAGTACCAGCAGTCCCACCAACACCCAGCCGAGGGCGTAGTGCACCTCGCGGAAGGGAAAGGGCCACGGGTACCACTGGTAGGTGTTGATCAGGCCGATGGTGATCTGCACCAGGGATGCGCCCACGAAGAGGGCGATCGACGCGCGTTCGAGCAGGTGTAGGAACGATTTCACCGGCGGCCACTGGAACAGGTCGGGGAAGACGATGTAGAGCTTGGCCAGCAGCAGCGGGAAGCATGCGATGCCGGCCACGATGTGCGTGCCCTGGGTGATCTGGTAGAGCGACGCGGGCCGGGTCGGGAACCGCATCCACGGCAGCGGCTCCTGCAGGAAATGGCTGTACAGGCCGGTGCCGAAGCAGACGATGAACGCGGCGCCGAGCAGCCGGCCGATCACGACCGCCAGCCGGGGATTGCGCACCGGGGAGGCCAGCGCGCGCTGGGCCTCGTACATCATTCGTCTCATGGTTCCATTGCATCATCCGGGGTGCCCTGAGAGGCGGCGCAATCCTTACGGTCCGGTGACGCGCACCGGGACGGTTGGGCCCAAATGCCCGGGTTCCGTCAGGATGGCAGGGTGCGTATCGCCGTTGTCTCCCTCCTCCTTGCCGCCAGTGCGGCCCTGACGGCCTTCAGCGTGCTCGCGTATGACCTGTTCAAGCCGGGACGCGACACGGTGCCTCTGGTCATCTGCACCAGCGGGCTGTGGCTGCTTTTCGCGCTCGCCGTGGTCCTGCTGCGCGGGGTGCGGGGCCGGGCCGTGGTCGTGCTGATCCTGGCGGGTTCGGTCGGGATCGGGGCCACGGCCATGGTCGGTCCGCCGAACACGAGCACGGACTCCGCGCGCTACGCCTGGGACGGCATCGTCGCCACCGCGGGCATTTCGCCGTATGCCTACACGCCGGCCGACGATCGGCTCGACGCCCTGCGCCCCGACTGGTTGTTTCCGGCTCCGGAGCTGACCGCGGCCGGCGATCTCGTGTGCGTCGGCGAACGCATCCAGACGGCGCTGAAAAGCGAGTCCGACGAGATTCTCTGTTCGGCACTGAACCGCACCGGAGTGCCCACGATCTATCCGCCGGCCGCCGAGATCTTCTTCGCCGACGTCCGGGCGGTCACCGGGCCGAATGCGGAGTACTGGCCCCTGCAACTGACGGGCCTCCTGCTCAGCGTCGGCACCACGGTGATGCTGCTGGTCGGGATGCGCCGCCGCGGCATCGACCAGCGGTTCGCCGCGCTTTGGGCCTGGTGTCCGCTCGTGGCCACGGAAGCGGTCACGAATTCCCACATCGACATGCTCGGCGTCGTCTTCACGTTGAGCGCGGTGTTCCTGGTCACCGGCCGGCGCTATTGGAGCGGTGGGATCGCGCTCGGCGCGGCGATCGCGACCAAGCTGATTCCCGTGCTCGCGGCCCCTGCCATGCTGCGGCGCCAGGGGTGGAAGGTCGCCGTGGCCGCCGTGGCCACCTTCCTGCTGCTGTACGTGCCGTATGTGCTGACCACCGGTATCGGGGTGCTCGGCTATCTGCCCGGCTACCTCTCCGAGGAAGGGTACGAGGACGGCACCCGCTTCGCCCTGCTCTCGCTGGTCGCCCCGGGCGGCTCGGCCGTCATCGTTGCCGGTGTGCTGCTTTTCGTCATCGCCGTGCTCGTGATCTGGAAGACGGACCCCGACCAGCCCTGGCTGGGCCAACTTGTCATGATCGGCAGTGCGCTGCTCATTCTGAGCCCGCGGTACTCCTGGTATGCCCTGCTGCTGCTGCCGTTCATCGCCCTCAGCGGCCGCTGGGAATGGCTTCTGGTGCCGATGGCCCTCACCCTCCGCTTGCTGGTCCCGTCGATTCCGCTTACCCGGGTGGCCATCGCCACGGCTATCGTCGTCATCGTCGTCATGTCGATCCACCGCGCCCGCCCCGAGGTGGCACGACGCCTGTTCCGCCCGATCAGAACGGTACCGGCACGTCCGAATCCGGCTCGCGCGCCTTCTTCACCTTCTACTCTTCCGCCTTCTCCTCCTTCTCCGCCGGATGCCCCGCCGGGCGGATGATCGTGGCTGGTTCGCTGAGGAGGATGCGCCCGGTCGGTGACGTCTTCTTCAGCGTCCCGTCGGGCAGGTGCACGGAGCTCCCCCGAGTCGCGGTCCGGGCCGTGATCTCGGAATACCGGCGGGCTCCATTGACCTGCGCGGCGAATCGGGCGTCGACTCGGGCGGACTCCGCCTGCGTCGCCTGAATCGCCTCGAAGTGTCGCCCCGGGACTCGAACTTCTCGCTGTAAGTGGGCTTCATGAGGGAGACGCTACGGGTACCCACTGACATTCCATGCCCCAGATCGGCACCAGTCATCGCTCTGTGGATAACCCGATGACGCCCATATTGTGAAGGAGAAGAGGGGCCACGGCGCAATCCGTTGAACTGTTTGCCGCTGGCATCGGTCACACGGCCCTCACCTCGCATCCGCTGTGTGACGTAAGCGCGGAGATTTTCGCGAAATGCCGGTTGTGGTGCCTGGGTGTGCGGCGTGTTGCGAAAATCCCCGCAGTTTGCGACCGCGGCCGCCCCGGATGCCCCGGGCGGGCGGCAGAACCGGGCGGCAGAACCGGGCGGCAGAACCGGGCCGCCGGGCCGCCGGGCCGCCGGGCCGCCGGGCCGCCGGGTCAGCGTCTCGACCACCGCGAGCAACACAAGGAAGGGCCCGCTGCGCATCTGCGCAGCGGGCCCTTCCTGATAAGCGGTGTTACTTGGTGGCGACCGTGATCTTCGCGATGCCGACCAGGAGCTGGTCAGCGACAGCATCCGTCATGAACGTGTCGTTGAGCAGGCCGGCGGCCTCAGCCGAGATGTGCACGGTGGTGCCCTCGAGGATGGCGTTATCGCCGTCCATCTGGAGCGGCTTCAGGGTCCCGCCGTAGAGGTTGAAGAGGAGGACCTGGGTGGCGGCTGACTCTCCGTTGACGCTCACGTCACCGAACAGCTTGCTGGTGCCCGGGTCGATTGTGAAGTTGGTCAATTCGACCGTGGTCTCGCCGGCGGTCAGTGAGAAGCCGGAGCCCTCGTGCTCGATGGAGCCCTGGACGAAGGGCCGGTAGTCCTCTTCGGGGTCGTAGTAGTCCACGTTTCCACCGGTGATCGGGAAGTGCAGGCTGCCGTCGGTCAGGGTGGCGGTGCCCACGGTGCCGGGGGTGAGGCCGAGGCTGGTCAGCGCCGCAGCGAAGTCGGCGTCGAGGAGAACGGACGTGTCGACGCCCGACAATGCGGGGATCGAAGCGAGGGCCTTGGGGGTTGCTCCCTCGGAGGAAGGGGAGGAAGAGGAGGAGGAATTCTCGGCCGGGGCGGTCGCATCGGCTGTGGTCGAGCAGGCGGAGAGGCCGGCGATGAGGAGGCCCGCGGTGGCGAGGCTGAGCGTGGTCTTGGTGAATGAGCGCATGAGAAAATCCTTAGGGTCTGTGGTTGGGATTCAGCGGTTCTTGGTGCTGAATGAGGTTCGGTCCCCTCCGTCAAACGGTTTGGAATTAGTTCAAATTGGGGCAAACTTCGGCCACAAGCTCCGTAATTACGGGGATCCGGGCACAAAAAAGCGACCGAGCGCACCCCGGCCGCCGCCAGCAAAAGACGCGAGCGGAACCTTAGAAGTGCCGGAACCGATCCGGCGCCAGGTCCCACGGGTCCTTGCCGAGCAGCTCGGCGATCGCGCGGAACACGCAGCTCTCGATCACCATCCGCCGGTGCAGGTCGTCGTTCCGATGCAGCCGCGTCAGGCGCTGGATCGGCAAACGGTAGAAGACCACGCGACGCTCCGCGGCGTTCACGGCCCAGCGCTCCACTCCGATGGCCGGCAGCACCGAGGAAGGACCGGCCGCAACCACGAACCTCACATCACCCAGCTGCTCCGGCCAGACCGAGCGGAGGTAGTCAACGGTTGACGCCACGGTCGTATCGAAGTTGTCGATGCGCGTCTGCAGAGGCGGCAAATAAGGCCCGGTCGCCGAGCTGCGGATGCCCCGGCCGTGCCGGTCCCGACCTCGCCCGCGCTGAACGGGGGCCGGCGTCGATACGGCGGAACGGCGAACTCGAGACATGCCCTCATCCTAGTTCGACCCGTTGACGGGTATCCTGTAGCCAATGTCATTCCGGCCCTGCTCCCGTGTCGCCTGCTCGGAGGAATCCGCCGCGACTCTCACTTTCGACTATGCCGACGCGATGGCCGTCCTCGGTCCGCTTGCCGTGCAGCGCGAGCCGCACACCTTCGACCTCTGCGCCCGGCACGCCCGGCTGACCGCAGCCCCGCAGGGCTGGCAGCTGGTGCGCCTCCGCACCGACGGGCCGGACGCACAGCCGGCCGCCGGGCCGGACGCCGAGTCGGGATCCGCGGAATGACGGACCAGACGGATGCCGCCGCCTGCCTGGGCGCCGTCGTCGGCCCGGGCGAGGTTTGCGGCACGACTGCCGCACCGTTGACCGCGCAGTTGGTGGCTGCCCTCGCCGCTGCCTTCGTCGACGAAGTCGGCGCGCAGAGCCGCGAGGTACTCCTCGGTCACGACCGGGGCGAGGCGGGCGAGCTCGTGGCCGCCTTCACCCGGGGTGCGGAAGCCCGAGGGGCCACCGTCGTCGACCTCGGCGTGTGCTCCACCGACGAAATTCGATTCGGCTCGGGAGCCCAAAACGCCCCGGCCGCCCGGATCACCGCCTCCTCGCTCACCATGCTTCGGGCGGGTGCCCAAGAGATCGGGCACGACCACGGTCTCGGCGCCATCCGTGACCGCGCCGTCGGCTATCTGGCCGCCGGGCCGGCCTCGGTGGCGACACCCGGCCGCCGCCGCGAGTTCGACCTGCTGCCCGACTACGCGGCCGGGCTGCGCGCGCTCGTCAAGCTCACCGGCATCCGCCGGCTCACCGTCGTGGTCGACGCCGGCCGCGGCGCCGCCGCCGTCACGGTGCCCTACGTTTTCGGCGACGATGTCCGCGAAGCTGCCGGAGACCCGGCCGGCGGCGCCTCCGCGGCGGCGGACCCCGCCGAAACACCGCGCCCAGCAGCCCTCACCATCGTCCCGCTCTTCTTCGATCAGGGCCCGGACCTCCCGCCGCACACCATCGACCCTGCCGACCCGGCCACTCTCACCGATCTGCGGAATGCCGTGATCCAGCACGAGGCCGACCTCGGGCTCGGCTTCGACGCCGACGGCGGCCGCTGCGTGGTGGTCGACGAGACCGGGTGCGTCGTGCCCCCGTCCGCGATCGGCGCCGTGCTCGCCCGGCGCGCCATCGCGAGCGCGCGGATTATGGACCCTGGCCGGGATGTGGTGGTTCTGCACGACCTCAACGTCTCCCGCTTCGTGGCGGAGACGATCGAGGCGGCCGGCGCGGCCGCGGTCCCCACCTCGGTCGGCGGATCCCTGATGCGAGCCGAGTTGCGGGCCACCGGGGCAGTGTTCGGGTTCGGGTACTCCGGCGACTACTACTTCCCGCAGTTCTGGTGCGCCGACAGCGGTCTGCTCGCGGCCCTGCACGTTCTGGCGGAGCTCGGATTCCAGCCCCGCCCGTTGTCGGCGCTGGCGGCGGATGCCATGCCCTACGCTCATTCCGGCGAGATCAGCATGGCCGTCGACGACCTGCCCGGGGTCTACGCGCGCGTCGTCGACGCCTACACGGGTTCCGCCGACTTCGAGGAGATCGACGGCCTTACGGTCATCGGCCTCACGAGCGTCGACGAACCGTTCTGGTGGTTTAACGTGCGCCCATCGCGCACCGAGCCGGAGCGAGCGCCGCAGCAGCAACAGAAGCAGGTGCGGCCCGAGCTGCGACTCACCGTGGAGGCCGGGACCCCTGAGGTGATGGTGCGCATCCGCGACGAAGTCCTCGCACTCATGCCCGCCGATTAATCGCACGTTACAAGCACGTTTCCACCCGCGGGTTGATTTCGGCGCCGGTAATCGCCGGTCATACGCTGACTCACGAAGCACCAATGGATAGCAGTCGGCCCCACCGTCGGGGTGGCAGCATCCCACTGAAACTGGAGTGACATGGCCAACGAGACAGACACAGACCGCACTGCCGCAAAAAAGGGCGGGGGAAGCCAGCAGCTGTCCAAGTCCCTGAAACCGCGACACCTCTCGATGATCGCAATCGCCGGCGTGATCGGAGCCGGCCTTTTCGTCGGGTCCGGAGCTGCCATCCAGCAGGCCGGGCCGGGCATCCTCGTGGCCTACTCGGCCGCGGGACTGCTCGTTATCCTGGTCATGCGGATGCTGGGCGAAATGGCGGCAGCGCATCCAGAAACCGGTTCGTTCTCTACCTACGCCGACAAAGCCCTCGGTCGCTGGGCGGGGCTGAGCATCGGCTGGTTGTACGCCTGGTTCTGGATCATCGTCCTCGGCATCGAGGCCACGGCCGGCGCCGCCATCGTGCACCGCTGGGTGCCGGAGGTCGACCAGTGGGTCTGGGCACTCCTACTGATGGTGCTCCTCACGGGCACCAATGTCGCCTCCGTGAAAATGTTCGGTGAATTCGAGTTCTGGTTCGCGTCGATCAAGGTGGCGGCCATCGCCGTCTTCCTGCTGCTCGGCGTCGTGGCCATCCTCGGGTTGATGCCCGGCGTCGCGGCCCCCGGCCTGAGCAACCTCACCGGCAACGGTGGGTTCTTCCCCAGCGGCAGCGGCGCCGTCCTCGGCGGCGTGCTCGTGGTCGTCTTCTCGTTCTTCGGCGCCGAAATCGCCACGATCGCTGCCGGCGAGTCCGAGAACCCGGTCGACGCGGTCAAGAAGGCTGTCAAATCCACCGTCTGGCGCATCCTCGTCTTCTACATCGGATCCATCGCCGTCGTCGTCACGCTGCTTCCGTGGAACAGCGCTTCCGTGGCCAAGAGTCCCTATGTCGCTGTGATCGAGCTCTACGGAATCCCCGGGGCCGGCACGATCATGGACATCATCGTGCTTACCAGCGTGCTCTCCTGCCTGAACTCAGGTCTCTACACCGCGAGCCGCATGCTTTTCTCCCTGTCGGAACGCGGGGACGCACCCCCGGCGTGGTCGAAAATCTCCGTCCGCGGCGTGCCGCGCGCCGCCGTCTTGTCTTCCACCGTCGTCGGGTTCATCACGGTGGGTCTGAACTACATCGCGCCCGACACGGTCTTCCTTCTCCTCGTCAACACCTCTGGCGCGATCGCGCTTCTCGTCTGGCTCGTCATCGCCGTGTCGCAGCTGATCCTGCGACGGCGCATGGGCACGGATGCCGCCAGTCGCCTGAGCCTGAAGATGTGGGCCTTCCCCTACCTGACCTGGCTGGCCATCGGCGCCATCGTTGCACTGCTCGCGGGCATGGCCATTCTCGAACGCACCCGCATGGAACTCCTGATGTCCCTCCTGCTCGCGGGCGTCGTGGTCGGCATCGGCCTGTGGAAGTACCGCGGGGACAGGGGCGCCGCCCACCCCGTTGCGGATGCCTCGGTTTCCGCCGAAGTGAAGAACGACGAGGCCGAGTCTCTTGCCCCGAGCGGCACTGCCGCTGTGCTGAAATAGGGTGCCGTCCCGGCTGCACGGAAGCCGTGTTTCCGCCCCGTTGGGGCGTGACACGCCCGGGCGGTTGCTGGTTTTGACGGTCCGGTGTGTCGGCCGTAATGTATTCAAACGTACCCCACAGGTGCGGAAAGCCGCAAAGCTTCCCGGCCTCATGTGGAACCACAGTTTTTCGCTTCGTCTCATGCTTGTTCCTGTTTCAGGTGAGTGTGGGGGAGGCCTAAGATGGTAACTCTCTCCGGCTGCGTGTTTGGTCTGGTGGGTGGTTGTTCGAGTCGCTTTGGCGCACTTGGAATCGGCTGCTTTCCGTGATTTGACAGGGTGTGGCCGGGCAGCTAAGTTATGTAAGTTGCCTCGAAGCGACAGCCCC